>NZ_JAJNDM010000019.1:0-9959 GCF_021043345.1 Bacillus sp. BS3(2021) | reverse complement strand
AGCCGACACCGCCGTCTTCCAGCTGCTGAAGGACATACATCCGCTTTTGCGCCGAGGACACCGGGTAGGTGTCCTGTTTTTCTGCCGGTTCAATCGCCGCATGCGGGCTTTCATCCAATTCCTGAATCACGGCGGCGAGCTCTTCCAGTGTCGGCTTGGCGAAAATCTCTTTCAGCGGCACCTGCACGCCAAACGCTTTGGCGATGCGGGAGACGAGCGCTGTCGCTTTCAGCGAGTGGCCGCCTTGTTCGAAAAAGTGGTCGCGAATGCCGGCAGGGCCGTATTTCAGCACCTCTTCCCAAAGCTTGGCGAGCTTCATTTCCGTGATGGTTTGCGGCGCGGTGTAAGCGCGTCGTTCAGCCGCTCCGTCGGGAGCGGGCAGCGCCTTGCGGTCAAGCTTGCCGCTCGGGGTGACAGGCCACTCTTTCATCTCGATGAAGGCTGAAGGCATCATGTAGGCCGGCAGGCGTTTGCCCAGCTCTGTCCTTACAGTTTGTTGATCCTGACCTTCAATATAGGCGCAAAGCTCGGTTTCCTCCCCTTCTGTCCGTGCGATAACCGCCGCTTCCCGCACGCCGTCGATCTGGCGAAGCGCCGCTTCGACTTCCCCCGGTTCGATCCGGTAGCCGCGGATTTTCACTTGACTGTCCATGCGGCCCAGCCATTCAACGGTGCCGTCCGGGAGCCATCTCGCCAGATCGCCCGTTTGATACATGCGTTCCCCTGAATAAAAGGGGTCATCGAGAAACCGTTCTTCTGTCAGCTCCGGACGGTTCAAGTAGCCCCTTGCGACGCCCGCGCCTGCGATATACAGTTCCCCTCGACAGCCGAACGGCAGAAGCTGCCGTTTTTTATTTAAAATATAGAGTCTCATATTGTGTCCTGATCGGCCGATCGGGACATGGTCAAGTGTTTTCCTTTTAGGGACATCAAAGTATGCCGCTTCTACCGTCGCTTCCGTCGGTCCGTAGGAATTTGTCAATTCCACCCTCGGCAGAAGCTCATGAAAACGGGAGACGAGGTGCGCCCCCAGCTGCTCGCCGCCTGCAAAGACTCTTTTTAAATGTCTGATGTCGGCCGGTTTTTTTCTATGATTCATATATTCCAAGAATGAGTGAAGCATAGAAGGGACAAAATGAGCGGCTGTAACTTCCTTTTCCTCCAGCGCTTTTAAGATGATTTCAGGATCTTTTTCCCCTCCTTGAGGAAGCAGATAAACAGAAGCCCCGGCGAATGGCCACCAGAACAGCTCCCATATTGAAGCATCAAACGAGTAAGACGTTTTATGCAGAATGATGTCCGAGTCGTTAAGTGAGTAGCGGGTTTGCAGTGAGTATAAAAAATTGACCGCGGACCTGTGTTCCACCATGACGCCTTTTGGGCGTCCCGTTGAGCCAGATGTATAGATGATATAGGCCAAGGCATCGGGCGGTACCGGGAGATTCGGATTGACTGCCGCTTCTCCGTGATTCTCGCGCCCGCCATCTAGCGGCAAAATGGTTCCCTCAAACATCGATGGATTAGATTCTGCAAGCAAGGTCTTTGCGCCGCTGTCCTTCATTAAAAAACGGATTCGTTCTTCAGGATAGTCAGGGTCGATCGGCACGTAAGCAGCTCCCGCTTTTAAAATGCCATAAATTCCAATCAGCATATCTGGTGAACGTCTCCCCATCACGGCAATCACATCTTCCTGTTGAATACCGAGGCCAATTAGCTTCCATGCAATTTGATTGGCCCGTTCATTCAGTTCTCTGTAGGAGATGGAGACGCCATCCGCCAAAACGGCCGGACGATCAGGCGTCTTTTCTGCCTGCTGCTCGAGCTGATGATGAAGCGGCTGATCCAGTGGGAAATCGATTTTTTGCATCGGGCTGAAGTTTTGCAGAAGTACGCTTTCTTCCTTTTTCGAAAGGATTGACAAATGGTCCAGTTCCAGCTCCGGATGCTGTGCAGCGTTTTTAGCCAACGTTTTAAAAAAATCGGCCCATTTTTGAATCGTTTTCCGTTCAAACAAATCTGTACTGTATTCAAACTGACAATATATTTGTCCGCCGCTTTCGGCCATGTACAGTGACAGGTCGAATTTAGAAATCGGGTGGCTGATATCTTTCTGCCGAAGCTCAAGCCCCTCCATCGACAATTGTTGCCGCTCCATATTTTGCAGTGCAAACGTTGTATCAAAGAGCGGATTTCGGCTCATCTCCCGCTGAACGCCGAGGCGGTCAACCAGCTTCTCTAACGGATAGTCCTGGTGTTCATAGGCTTCTAGCGCTGTTTCTCGAATGTCCTGTAAATATTGTTTGAAAGATATTCCGCTCACCGGACGTGTTCGAAAAGCCAATGTGTTCACAAACATTCCGAGCACGGATTCAAGGTCAGCATGCGGTCTGCCCGCGATCGGCGAACCGACAATGATCTCTTCCTGCCCGCTTAGCCGTGATAATAAAACGGTGTATATGCCAAGAAGCGTCATATACAGTGTGCAACTGTTTTCTCCTGCGAGCTGTTGTAAACGTGATGTAAGCTCCTGACTGATCTCGAACGTAACCCTGTCACCTGCAAAGCTTTTTGCCGGGGGCCGCGGTTTGTCCGTCGGCAATTCGAGCACTGGCAGCTCACCGGCCAGTTGTTTGAGCCAATACGATTCTTGCCGTTTGTATATGTCGCTTGTTTTGAATGTTTCTTGCCATGCTGCATAGTCTTTGTATTGAATGCGCAACGGAGCCAGTTCATGTCCTTTATACAGCTCGCTGAATTCCTGCATGAGCAATTGGATGGAGACACCGTCTGAAATAATATGGTGCATGTCCACTAAAAGCAGATATCGTCCTTTTTCAATGGTCGCTAAGCCCGCCCTGAAAAGCGGAGCCTTTCCAAGATCAAACGGCCGGATAAATGATTCAGATGAAGATTCGTTTGAAAAAGCAAACGGCACCTTTTCATGAATCCGCTGCACCGGCTCGCCGTCGTCTCCTGCTTCGAATGATGTCCTAAGGGGTTCATGCCGGCGGATCAGTTCGCGAAATACAGCTTCCACCCTCTGTCGATCGAGCTCGCCTGTCAGCTCCAAAACGGCCGGAATGTTGTAGCTGACTCCTCCGCCATCAAGCTGGTGCAGAACATACATCCGTTTTTGTGCGGAAGAAACCGGATATGTCTCCTTCTTCTCTATTTGCTGAATCGAAGCAAACGGGTTTTCTTCCGCTTCACTGATGACTGCTGCCAACCCTTCTACGGTCGGATGGGCAAAGACATCACTTAACGGAATCTGAACGTTCCATTCTTTGGCGATGCGAGAGATGAGCGATGTTGCTTTTAAAGAATGGCCGCCCAGTTCAAAAAAGTTGTCGCGGATGCCGACCGGCCCCCTTTTCAGTAGACCTTCCCAAAGCTGTGAAAGCCTGAGCTCGTTCAAATTGCGAGGTGCGGCGTATGACTGATGCGATGCGGATGATGTCGGTTCTGGGAGGGCGCTTTTATCGACTTTTCCATTTACGGTAAGCGGAATCGCTGGCACAGCAGTCCATTTTACTGGCATCATGTAGTCAGGGATGGCGTCGGCCAAATCATGACGCAATGCAGAAGGGTCGATCGGTTTCTGTGTGCTGTAGTATGCGCACAATTCATGTTCCCCTTCACTGTCTTTTTGAACCAGGACAACCGCTTCCTTAACAGCAGGATGATTTGCCAATGTCACCTCTATTTCCTTAGGTTCGACCCGGTAGCCCCTGATTTTCACTTGATCATCCGTCCGGCCGATATAGTCCATTTGTCCGTCTGCACGAAGCCTTGCTATATCTCCTGTTCGATACATGACGGCTCCCCCTCTGAATGGATCGGGCAAAAATTTCTGTTTTGTCAAGATTGGATTGTTGACATATCCTCTCCCGACGCTCGCGCCTGATATATAAAGCTCTCCTGCTACACCGCAGGGCTGAAGTCGTTTGTATTTGTCAAGGATATACATGGCGTTATGGCTGATCGGTTTTCCGATCGGCGGAGAATCCGGGATGTCGCCCTCAGGATGAATGGTGCATGTCGAGACGACATGGGTTTCCGCCGGGCCGTAATGATTATGCAAGTGTATGCCGTGCCGCTTGAGCAATGCCTTAAAAATATGCGAGACCGTCAATTGCTCCCCCGCAGTGATGACATGCTTCACACAGTTTGGAAAGTGGTTCGCATAGTGTTCCTCATTAAAAAGCATCTTCACAAAAGCCGTCGGGAAAAAGACGACTTCTGTTCGCTGTGTATTGATCAACAAAAACAACTGAGCTGGGTCGCGCTTGATTGATTCAGGCGCGATGCAAAGCGTGCCGCCGCTAAGCAAAGTTGTAAACAATTCTTGATAGCAGACGTCAAACGCACAAGATGCATACTGGAGCACATTTGTTTTGAAATCAATCCGTGAGTTTTCAAATTGGTCATGAAGCAAATTGGCCATATTTCGATGTTCAAATAAAACACCCTTCGGCTTCCCCGTTGTTCCAGATGTATACATGATGTAAAGCAAATCTTCCGCAGTGTTTACCGTCTCGACATTGCTTCCGTCGCTTTCCGCATCTGCTTCTTCTATGAATGTCACAGATCGTTTTGTTGCGGCTGACTTTGCTAAAGCCGCCACATGATGCTGTGATACAATGTGCTGACAGCCGCTGTTTTCTATGCAATAGCGAATGCGTTCGGCAGGATGGCTCAGGTCAATCGGAACAAATGCCGCGCCCGCTTTTAAAATGCCGAGTACTCCCGCCGCTAATGCGGGAGAACGTTCGACCATGATCGCGACCGGCTCCTGGCGTTTGACACCCCGTTTTCGGAGAAGGCGTGCAAGTTTGTTGGCCATTTCATTCAGCTCTTTATAAGTGATCGACTGCCCTTCATAGTGAATTGCTTTTTCATCAGGGGATTGTGCCGCCTGACGTTCGAACATCGACTGGATCGTTTCATATTCACGCTGTTTAGTCTCTATTTTCAACGTGCTGAGCAGGTCTTTTTGTTCCTGCTGTGTTGTGATCGTCAATTCCTCCGGGGTCAAATTCGGATTTTCCAGCACTTGTGCGATGATATGCTGCAAATGGCCTTTGACGCTTTCGATGAAAGAACGTTCATGAATGCCGGAATCAAATCTCATTTTGAGATGAATGTTTTCACCTGGTGCTACCATGAGATAAAAGCTGTAGTTGGTCTCGTCTTCCATGTTGAAATCATGAATGCGAAACAGATCCTCTGCATCTTGTCCACTGTTCAGCAGTGCGATTTCTTTTTCAACAGGATAATTTTCAAAAACAAGAATATGGTCGATTAAGCCTTGTTTGACGGCGGATTCCGCCTGTATCTCATAGAGCGGGTGGTAGCTGTACGGCTGCCCATTGAGCGCATCTTTTTGCACTTGTTTAATCAGTTTCACAAAAGGCACTTTTGTACCGGTAACACGCACCGGTACCGTGTTAATGAAAAGGCCGATCATCCGCTCTATCCCTGCAATTTCAGCCGGCCTGCCGGAAATAACCGAACCGAAAACCGCATCATCCGTCTGGTTATAAGCTTGCAGCAACATTCCCCAAAGCGTGTGAAAAATGGTGCTCAATGTGACTTCTTCCTTTGCGGCCAGCTCTTTCAGCTTATCCGTAACTGTTTTAGAAAGGGAAAAGGTGACTTCTTCTTGTCTGCTTTTGGCGCCCGCTTTTTTTTGCTTCGGCATCCGGCTCTGTTGGTCATATCCTTCAAGATAACCCTCCCAGTACCGGGCGGCGGCTTCTTTGTCCTGCTCCATCAGCCATTGAATATAAGTTCTGTAAGGCACAGCAGGCTCAAGCTTTAATGGTGTTTGGAGCAAAAGGGAAGCGTATATATGGAAAAACTCCTTCAGAACAATCCCGAGGCACCAGCCGTCCATAATGATGTGATGGAAGCTCCATATGCATGTAAATTCGCGTTCCCCTGTTTTAAAAAGAATGACGCGCATCAATCCATCTTTTTGCAAATGAAACCCTTTGGCTCTGTCTGTTTTTTTGAAATCATCGATCAATCTGAGCTGGCCGGATCGGTCCAAATGAGTCAGATCTTTTTCTTCAACGGTGATCGTCCGTTCTTTTAAGACGACCTGCTGCGGAACGGATACATTTTGACTGACAAAAATCGTTCTGAAAATATCGTGCCGGGCACAAAGAACAGCAATGCTTTTCTGAAAAATGTCTGTGTCAACCTTTCCTGTCATTGAAAATGAGGCTTGTTCGACGTATGCCTGTGTGTCCTTGTTAAGAAGGGTGTGAAATAGCATGCCTTCCTGCATATAAGAAAGCGGATAAATATCCTGAATCTCATGTTTTTTTGTCATATTTTTTCCCTGCCTCCTGTTCCTACAGTTCCTCGACAAAGCTCGCAATATTGTCCAAATCTTCCGCTGTTAACGATTGGCTGCTAAAATCGCTGACCGTTTTCTCTGTTTCTTGTTTATGTGCGCAATGTTTGATGATTTGGTGCAAATTATGTTTCACCATGTGCAGCAGCTGTTTCATTGTTGTTGTATGGAACCGGCTTGGCGGATAGCTCAAATTGAAATGCAGCTGATTTTGCCTTACCATGGCGCTCATTTCCAGCGTTTGCTCACGCTGCCATGTAGGTGTAATGTCTTTCCCGCTTGCAAGCCCCGAAAAGCTGAACTTTTGTTGGCGTTCTGTATCATTGAATTGCCCTAAATAGTTAAAACCGATTTCAGGCGCTTTGCCGAACTGGATTGTTTTGTTTTCAGAGTCTGTTAAATATTTCAAAATGCCGTATCCCATTCCTTTGTCCGGTATTCTGCCGAGTGTATCTTTGACTGTTTTCACTGCCAGCCCCAACTCGCCTTCGGCTGCATGATGTAAATCAATCAACACAGGATATATTGTGGTAAACCAGCCGACTGTCCGACTGATATCCAATTCAGGTAGGGTGTGATCTCTCCCGTGTCCTTCCATCGCGATCCGCAGTTTCCTCTCTCCCATCCAATCACACAGGGCTAATGATGCTGCCGTCAGCAGAATATCCTGGGTGTCTGTGTTGTAGGCGTTGTTAACCTTGTGGATTAAAACGTGTGTGTCTTCTTCGGAAAGGGTAAAGCTTTCCGTTTTCCGAATGTTGTCCGCAGCGCTATGCGGTTTTTCACAAGGAAGTAAAGCGGCTTTTTCTTTTTCAACAGTGCGCCAATACGATTGTTCGCGAATGACCTTGCTGCTCTCTGCGTATTCGGCAAGCCGGTTTGCGAAATATTGGTATGAGTCCGTTTTCCGTGGAAGCTGAACCGGTTGTCCTGCGGCCGCCTGACTGTATGCTGCCGATAAATCCTCAAGCAAAATCCGCCATGAGACCCCGTCGACGACCAAATGATGAATGGTGAGAAATAAATAAGTTCCCGACATTGTGTTGAACAAGCCTGCTTTTAGCAGTGGGCCTGTTTGCAAATGGATACTGCGCTGCAAATCAGCGACTTCGTCTTCAATCAGCTTCTCCCATTGTGCCGTTTTAGAAAGGTCTCTTATGTTCAGGCTGTAAAGTTCTCCATGAATTCCCCTGTTAAATTGCTGCAGCTGGCCGCCGTCATCGATGATTGTCATGCGGAGGGCATCATGATGGATGACAAGATGCTGTAAAGCTGTTCGCAGCGGCTGTTCCTGAAATCCTTCTGAGCTATGAAGCATGACAGATTGGTTGAAATGCTGCCTCTCTTCAATATGCTGTGCGAGGAACCAGCGCTGAACGGGCGTCCAAGGTACTTCTCCTTCAATCGGCCGCTGATCTATATTTCTCTCAGTCTTGCGGATGAGAGGTGCGGCTTCTTTAATAGTTGGATGGCGGAATAAGTCGCCTGCCGTGATTTTCAAGTCAAACCGTCCAAGGCGCGCAGATACTTGGAGGGCTTTAATCGAATCGCCTCCCAGTTCAAAAAACGAATCCTCAATCCCGACTTTTTCAACGCCGAGCACCTCTTGCCAGATCACGGCAAGCCGTTCCTCCAGCTGGTTGCGCGGAGGGGCGTATGCTGTGTTGATTGCTGTGGTCTCCGGCTCAGGCAGCGCTCTTCTGTCGAGCTTTCCGTTTTGTGTCAGAGGCAAGGCGGCAAGCTCAACCAAATGCGCCGGGATCATAAACCCGGGCAATTGCTGAGAAAGAAGAGATCTGACTTTCTCGATATTCATTTCCGCTTGCAGACTCATATAGGCAAGGAGTTCTTTATGTCCTGAGGGACCGGTTCGCACGATGACGGCGGCTTCTTTGACACCGTCAATCTGTCGCAATGCTGCTTCAATTTCTCCCAGCTCAATCCTGTAGCCGCGAATTTTAACTTGATCATCCATCCGGCCGATATATTCAATCGTCCCATCCTTCAGCCAGCGGGCCAAATCACCGGTCCGGTACATTCGTTCACCAGGTGTGAAGGGATTTGGCACAAATTTTTCTTTCGTCAGTTCAGGTCTCCCGAAGTAGCCTCTGGCTAGCCCGTCCCCGCCAACGCATAATTCTCCGATGACACCCATAGGCTGCAATCTCCCGCGGCTGTTGACAATATAAGCGGTTGAATTAGCGATTGGGCGGCCGATCGGAATGGAATGCTTATACTCGTGTTCGATCCGGAAGCACGTTGAGAATGTTGTGTTTTCCGTTGGGCCGTAGCCATTCCATAGCGCGAGATCCGGCGCCGCGTTGCGAACGCGATTGACATGGTTTGGCGACAGGGCTTCTCCGCCGAGAATCAATCTGGACAGGTCGGAAAATGTTCGTTCATTTTGTTCTGATAATTGATTAAATAAGGATGATGTCAGCCATAAAGTCGTGATGCCGTTCTGCTGTATGAATGTCTTGAGCCGATCGGAATCTAAATAAGTTTCCTTGTCACTGATGTATAAACAAGCGCCGTTTAATAGCGGTCCGAATACTTCAAATGTCATCGCGTCAAATCCCAAAGACGCTGTAAATAAAATCCTGTCTTCAGGTGAAAATGCCATATCGCTGTTTTTTACGAGACGGACGACGCCGCGCTGTTCAACCATTACGCCTTTTGGCGTGCCAGTTGATCCGGATGTATACATGATATAAGCGAGAGAATCAGGACCGCCCTGCTGTTCGGGATTGTTTGCT
This sequence comes from Bacillus sp. BS3(2021), assembly GCF_021043345.1. Classification (NCBI taxonomy): domain Bacteria; kingdom Bacillati; phylum Bacillota; class Bacilli; order Caryophanales; family Bacillaceae; genus Bacillus; species Bacillus sp. BS3(2021). The sequence continues at coordinate 842 of NZ_JAJNDM010000019.1, read as the reverse complement.
GAAATGCCGCCCTCAAGCTGGATGTCTTCTATGAATAACCGTTTTCCTGCCATATGAGATTCTAATCGATCTGATTGGAGGAGCATCACAGCATTGCTGTCAGACAACATCCATTCCAGTCGTTCTGTCGGCATGTCTTCAGTGACGGGAAGATAGGCTCCGCCGGCTTTTAAAATACCTAGAATTCCGACCGCAAGTTCAGGGGTGCGACTTGTTAATAGTGCGACAACACTTTCTGAACCGACGCCATTTGCTCGAAGCGCAGCGGCTATTCTGTTGGCGCGTTCGTTTAGTTCACGGTAAGTCAAGGTTTGCCTGTCATATATAACGGCCGGGGCGTGAGGTGTTTTGGCTGCTTGATATTCAAATAAACGGCTGATCGTTTCGTGTTTCGGGTAGTCTTGTTTTGTCTGATTAAATGTGTGAATGAATGAGCTTGTCTCATGTTCATCTAATACATGGATATCTCCGAGATGAATGTTCTGATGTTCGATCACATGATGGAGAATATGAATATAGTAGGAAAGCCATTTCTTGATCGTTTGTTTTTGATAGATGTCTGTATTGAATTCAACATCAAAACGGATTGTCTCTTGATCTTCTTCAGCTGCATAAAGAGTCATATCAAACTTAGAGACTTTATGGGCGTCATGAGCTATAGTCGTCAAATGCAAGTCATGCAGAGTCAGTGATTCCCGCTCCATATTTTGCAGAGCGAACATAACGTCAAACAGCGGATTGCGGCTCATATCACGGACGACATCAAGCCGGTCGACAAGCTCCTCAAACGGATAATCCTGATGTTCGAACGCCTCAAGCGCCGTTTCGCGGACCTCCCTTAA
>NZ_JAJNDM010000018.1:0-10445 GCF_021043345.1 Bacillus sp. BS3(2021) | reverse complement strand
TTTCGTGAACATGGACAAGCTGCCGCTCACCAAAAACGGGAAAGTGGACAGAAAAGCCCTGCCTGAGCCGGACAGAAGCGCAGGAACTGAAGCAGAGTACGAAGCGCCAAGAAATTATGTCGAACAGCGCATCATTTCCATCTTGGAGGACGTACTCGGAACAGAGCGGATGGGTATTTCCTGCCATTTCTTCGACAAGGGGGGCAATTCGCTGAAAGCGATGCAAGCTGTTCATTCCATTAACAAAACGTTTGGCCTTAATATGAGGATCAGCACGTTCTTTAAACATCCGACTGCAAAATCATTAGCGCGTTTTGTATTAACCGCTGAAGCCGAATCGGCCGTTAGTGAGGAGTACGCGGAAGAGGAAGTGTGATGGAATTGCACTGTACAATCTATCATTTGAAATGATAGATTGTACAGCTGCCCCCATTTTTCGCAAAAAAAAACCGATTCTGATATTGGCCGCAAGTCTGACGAATGGAGTGAGATGAGTATGAGCATAATGGACTTCATAAATGATTTGAAAAAGAAAAATATCACCTTATACCATAACAAGGGCAAAATCAAAATCATCGGTCCTCAAGAATTATTGACGGCTGACTTAAAACAGCAAATCAAGCGGTATAAAGAAGACATCATCGCAGCGCTGGAAGCGTGCGAAACGGACATTGAGCGAAGCTTTCCGAAAGCGGCGCCGTCTAAAAGCGGAACCTATCCTTTGTCAAGAGAACAAAAAAGGATGTTCATTTTAAATCAGCTTGATGACAGCAAAACGGCCTATAACATGCCGCTGGCTGTAAAAATAAACGGTGAAGTTCAAATCAGCCGAATTGAACAGGCATGGAAAGCGCTCATCAAAAGGCATGAATCGTTAAGAACTTCTTTTGTCATGCTCGATGGCGAACCGGTGCAGAAAATCGAACAGGAAGCCGAGTTCCGACTTGAATACAGCGAGTTGGGGGATCAAAGCATTCAGGAGAAAATCAGCCGTTTCATCAAACCTTTTCAATTAGAAAAAGCCCCGCTTTTAAGAGCGGAAATCGTAAAAGTGGATGAAGCTGAGCATATGATGATCGTTGATATGCATCATATCATTTCAGACGGCATCTCTATCGGAATATTAATGAAGGAATTCGCCGACTGCTGTGAAGGCAAAGAATTACCTCCGGTGGCGGTTCAGTATAAAGATTATTCAGAGTGGCAGAAAGACATCGAGCAGCAGAGCCGGTTGAAGAAGCAGGAAGCGTATTGGCTTAACACCTTCCGGGGAGACATTCCGGTATTGAATATGCCGCTTGATTTTCCGAGACCGAAAATCCGAAGCTTTCAAGGGAACAGAACGGTTGTGGAATTGGATCAGGACACCACAAAAAAACTGAAGACGATAGCCGCAAGAAACGGCGTTACAATGTACATGCTTCTTTTGGCAGGCTACACCATTCTGCTGTCAAAATACACCGGACAAGAGGATATCATTGTCGGCTCGCCGATTGCCGGAAGACCGCATGCCGATTTAAACGGGACAATCGGAATGTTTGTCGGCACCCTTGCGCTGAGAAACCGGCCAACGGGGAACATGACATTTAGCGAATATGTCCAAACGGTCAAAAACAATACGCTGAACGCCTATGAAAATCAAGATTATCAATTTGATGCATTGATCGAACATCTGGGCTTGACACAGGACATGAGCAGAAATCCGCTGTTTGATACGATGTTTGATCTGCAGCATGCGGATGATTTCGCATCTGAAGCCGGCGGGGGGCATTTTGACACGTATGATATTCCATTTCATGTCGCGAAATTCGATGTAAGCCTGACGGCATTTTTGCATGGAGACAACCTGAAATTTGATTTTCAATATTGCACGGATCTGTATAAAAAAGAAACGATTGAAAGAATGGCCGGACATTTTTTGAATGTTTTAAAAGACGCTGCTCATCACCCTGAACTGGCGTTAAGCGAGATTAGGATGATGTCGGAAGAGGAGAAAGACATCATCTTACATACATTCAATCATGAGAAGACAGATGGTCCGAAAAACAAGACACTCAGCCGGCTGTTTGAAGAGCGGGCTGAAAAAACACCCGATCACCCCGCTGTTATATTCGAAGATCAGCAATTGACATATAGAGAGCTGAACGAAAAAGCCAACCAATTGGCCTGGCTTTTAAGAGAGAAGGGCGTAAAGCCGGATACAATTGTCGCGATCATGACAGACCGTTCACTCGAGATGATCATCGGGATTATCGGAATTTTAAAAGCCGGCGGAGCCTATCTGCCAATTGATCCGGATTATCCGGAGGACAGAGTCAAATATATGCTGGAAGACAGCGGAGCTGATATGGTCGTCATCCAGGAGCCCTTTAAATCGAAAATAGACGGGCGTCAACTGATAACCGCCGAAGACACCCGATCTTTCAGCAAAGAAAATCTCCCAAATGTCAATAAGGCTTCTGATTTGGCATATGTAATTTATACTTCGGGTTCTTCAGGCAGGCCGAAAGGTGTCATGACGACTCACCGCAATGTCGTTCATTATGTTGATGCTTTTACGAAAAGGATCCCTTTGAGCGAAGATGATACAGTTTTGCAAGTCGTATCCTTTTCATTTGATGCATTTTCTGAAGAAGTCTACCCTATTTTAGCTTGCTCAGGGCGCTTGGTGATCAGCAGAAAAGTAAGCGATCTGAACATTGATGAACTGGTGAAAACGATCGGGAAGCATCGTGTCACACTTGTCAGCTGCTCCCCGCTTCTATTGAATGAAATCGATAAAAATCAGCACTTAACCTTTCATCCGCAGATGAAATTTATCAGTGGAGGCGACGTATTAAAATTTGAGTACGTCGAAAATATCATCAAAGGCGCCGACGTTTACAATTCTTACGGTCCCACGGAAGCGACAGTTTGTGCAACCTATTATCAACTAAGCAGCGCAGACCGCAAAAAAACGAGCATTCCTATCGGCAAGCCTTTAAGCAATTATAAAGTATACATTGCAGATCAATACGGCCGGCCGCAACCGGTTGGAGTACCGGGCGAACTATTGATCGGCGGCGAAGGGGTCGCAAGGGGATACTTGAATCATGAAACATTGACAAAAGCGGCCTTTGTGCTGGACGAATCAGGCGAGAGAGTATATCGTACAGGCGATTTAGCCAGATGGCTGTCTGACGGAAACATCGAGTTTTTAGGCAGAATCGACAGCCAAGTCAAAATCCGCGGCTATCGGATCGAACTGGAAGAAATCGAACACCGGTTGCTGATGAACGACGATATTAATGAAGCCATCGTGGTGGCGAAGGAAGATCAGGAAAACAGCAAATATCTATGCGCCTACATCGCATTCAATAACAAAAACGCAGATATTGAGCAGGTTCAAGAACGTTTGGCGAAGGACCTTCCGGAGTATATGATTCCGTCCTGCTTTATCAAGCTTGATCAAATTCCCCGCACGATCAATGGAAAGGCTGATCTTAAGGCATTGCCGGAGCCGGATCGAGGGGCATTTGCCCAAGCCCGCTACGAAGCCCCGCGCAATCAAACGGAAGCCTTACTTTTATCGATCTGGCAGGATATCTTGCCAGCGGAACAGATCGGGATTAACGACCATTTCTTTGACATCGGCGGACACTCGTTAAAAGCTTTTTCAATGGCCGCGAAAATTCAAGCGGCATTAAAAGTCGAAGTGACGCTAAAGGAAATCTTCAGCCATCCGACGATTAAAGACATCGCAGCTTATATCGTACAAAAACAAAAACAAGTTCAATCCGACATTCTAAAAGCGAAAAAGAAAGAATACTACCCGCTTTCTTCCGCTCAAAAAAGGCTGTACATCCTCAATCAAATCGAAGAAGGCCAAACCGCCTACAATATGCCTTTTGCGATGAAAATAAGAGGTGGGCTCCAAACGAAAAAGGCCGAGAAGGCCTTCAAAACGCTAATCAAAAGACATGAGAGCTTAAGAACATCCTTTGTGACCATCAATGGCGAACCCGTTCAGAATATAAACGAAGAGGTCACATTTGAAATGAAATACCGGGAGCTTGACAATTGCAGCCTTCGGGAACGGATGAATCAATTTATCAGACCGTTTGACCTGGAAAAAGCCCCTCTTCTGAGAGCGGAGCTGGTGAGGGTGAACGCAGCCGAACACATTCTCCTGCTTGATATGCACCATATCATTTCCGATGGCGTATCAATCGGGATCTTGATGAAAGAATGGGCGGCTTTATATGAAGTAAAGGAACTTGCACCGTTAAAGATCCAATATAAAGATTATTCCGAGTGGCAGCGAGAGTCCTGTCAAAAAGACCGGTTGAAAAAACAGGAAGAATACTGGCTATCCGTTTTTCAAGACGCCATCCCTGTTCTGAACATGCCGACAGACTTTCCAAGGCCGCAAATGCAAAGCTATGAAGGAGATCGAATCGCATTTGCAATCGAAAGAGAGCTGACGGATAAGCTGAAAAAAACAGCGAAAGAAAACGGAGTCACGATGTATATGCTGCTGTTGGCCGGGTATACAATACTGCTTTCGAAATACACCGGACAGGAAGATATCATTGTCGGTTCGCCGATTGCGGGGCGAACCCGGGAGGAGTTGGAACAGACGGTCGGGATGTTCGTAGGCACCCTTGCGATGAGAAACCATCCGAAAGGCGGCAGGACATTCATTGAGTATTTGCAAGATGTAAAAGAAAATACGTTTAACGCCTATGAAAATCAAGATTATCCTTTCGATGAACTCGTAGACAAATTAGATTTGGAACGGGACATCAGCAGAAATGCCTTATTTGACACAATGTTTGATATGCAGGCGCTGGATGATGCAGAGCCTGATATAGAGGGATTGCATGTTGAACCCGTTGATTTGGAGTTTCAGATTTCAAAATTCGATTTGTCGCTGGCAGCAGCAGAGTCCGCAGGCGTCATTACGTTTCACCTGGAATTCTGCACAAGGCTGTATAAAAAAGAAACCGCCGAAACGCTGGCGCAGCATTTCGTGAATATCCTAAGAGATATTTCCGATCATCCGCAGAAGCCGTTAAACGAAATCAGCATGCTTTCAGAGGAACAAAGGAACACAGTGCTGTATCAATTTAATGATACGAACGCCGAACACCCGTCGGGAATTTTTTCTGAGCTGTTTGAAGAGCAGGCCGAAAAATCACCGAATCATCCGGCGGCGGTCTTCAAAGATCATATGTTGACATACCGCGAATTAAATGAAAAAGCGAATCAATTGGCCAGAACATTGCGGAAAAAAGGGGTTCAGCGGGAGTCAGTAGTCGGAATCATGGCGGAGCGTTCGTTGGAAATGGTGACAGGCATATTGGCGGTTCTAAAGGCCGGCGGGGCGTACATGCCGATCGATCCGGGGCTTCCGAAAGAGCGCATCCAATATCTTATCACGGATAGCGGAGCTGATCTATTGCTGACCCAGCATCAGCTTATTGGCAGCATCAGCTTTGCCGGAGAAATCATCCAAATCGATCAGGCCGATGCTTACGACACGGATGGAAGCAATCTGGAGCATCTTAATTCCCCCGGTGATTTGGCATACGTCATCTATACCTCGGGTACGACGGGAAACCCGAAAGGCGTGATGGTCGAGCACCGCAATATCATTCATGCCCACTATACTTGGAGAAAGCACTATGAATTGGCATCATTTTCAGTTAACCTGCTCCAGCTTGCCAGCATGTCGTTTGATGTATTCGCAGGAGATTTATGCCGCAGTCTTCTCAACGGCGGAACAATGTATATGGTCCCGGATGATGTCAAACTGGAAATGAATCTGCTGTATGACATGATCAACAAATACGGCATTCATATGTTGGAATCGACGCCAAGCCTGATCATTCCTTTGATGAAATATATCGATCATCACAAGCTTGACCTTTCAAGCATGAAGCTGTTGATCATGGGTTCTGACACTTGCACGATCAAAGATTATAAGTGGCTCGTTGAACGGTTCGGACAAAGGATGAGAATCATCAACAGCTATGGCGTCACAGAAGCTTCTGTCGATTCCGGCTATTATGAAGAAGCTTTGGATCGGATTCCAGAGATTGCGAATACGCCGATAGGAAAGCCGCTGGACAATACAGCATTTTATATATTGGATTCCTCATTAAACCCGCAGCCGGTCGGCGTTTATGGTGAGTTGTACATCGGCGGTGAAGGGGTCGCGAGGGGATACTTAAACAAACCGGAACTCACGAAGGAAAGGTTTGTTCCAAATCGTTTTGCCGCCGGGGGGAAGATGTATAAAACGGGAGACTTGGCAAGGTGGCTGCCTGATGGAAATGTCGAATTCCTCGGGAGAATCGATCACCAAGTCAAGATTCGCGGTTTCAGAATAGAAACAGGCGAAATTGAAACGAAGCTTTTGGAAAATCAAAACATCAGCGAAGCTGTCGTTATAGACCGGGAAGACAAGAAAGGACATAAGTACCTGTGCGCCTATATTGTCGCTCGAGCGAAAACAAACGCAAATGAACTGAGGGAATATTTGTCCGATCATTTACCGGATTATATGCTCCCTTCCTATTTTATTCAAATCAACAAGATGCCCCTCACGCCAAACGGAAAGATCGATCGAAAAGCGCTTCCTGAACCTGCCGGAGACGCCATAGCGGCAAGCGGATATAAAGCGCCGCGCAATGAAACGGAAGAAAAGCTGGCCGCTGTTTGGCAGGAGGTGCTGGACAGGGACAAAATCGGAATCAACGATAATTTTTTTGAAATCGGGGGAGATTCAATTAAGGCTCTGCAAATCGTTTCAAAATTATCAAGAGCCGATCTCAAGCTTCAGGTTAAAGATCTGTTTACCAATCCGTCCATCAGACACCTCAGTAAATATGTCAAAAAAGAAACGAAAGCTCGCACCAGCGAAATCGTGCAAGGGCAAGTGCCGCTGACTCCTGTGCAAAGGTCGTTTTTTGAAGCGAATCAAAGGGAGCAAAACCATTATAATCAAGCGTTTATGCTCTACAGGGAAAACGGGTTTGCTGAAAGGATCGTCGAAAAGGTTATCCGTAAACTCACAGAACACCATGATGCATTACGGATGGTCTATCGGGAGAAGAACGGTGAAATCATTCAGCATAACCGCGGCTTGGAAGACAGCGTCTTCGATCTGAATGTCTATGATTTGAAAACGGAAAAAAATCTCGAGGAAACTGTTTATCAGATAGCGACGAATATTCAAAAAGACATATCCATCAGCGAGGGCAAAATGATCAAGCTCTGCGTGTTTAAAACAACGGAGGGAGACCATCTGCTGATTGCGATCCATCACCTTTTGGTAGACGGCGTGTCCTGGAGAATATTGTTCGAGGATTTTGAAGCGGTATACGGTCAAGCCCTGCAAGGCAAACCGATAGAGCTCGGTTATAAAACGGATTCGTACAAAACGTTTTCCGAAAAACTGGCTGAGTACGCAAGCAGCAAAAAGCTCCTGAAAGAACAAGAATATTGGCGGGAGATATCCAAAGGAAAGATGGCATTCCTCCCTAAACATCGCCAAGCGGCACATGATAACTATGAAAATAGCAGAACACTCAGAATATCCCTCAGCCAAATGGAGACGGAACAGCTCCTGAAAGAGGCGCATAAAGCATACAATACGCAGATTAATGATCTCCTTTTAACGGCTTTGTTGATCGCCTCAAGGCAGCTGACGGGGGAAAACAGGCTGAAAATTCTTATGGAAGGCCATGGAAGAGATGATATTTTGCAAGATGTGGATATTACGAGAACGGTCGGCTGGTTCACCGCAATGTATCCGGTATTCATCGACTTAGAAGATGAAACAGATTTGTCTGTGATGATTAAGATCGTGAAAGAAACTTTGCGGAAAATACCGAATAACGGAATCGGATACGGCATCCTCAAGTATTTGAGAAAAGACGAAGGGCTTATAAAGGATGAAAAGCCTCCGATCTTATTCAATTATCTTGGTGAGCTCGATCATGATCTGACGACTGAACAATTTTCATCGTCAAAGCTTTCAACAGGTCAAAGCATCGGAGAAAAAAGTGCAAGAGATGCTTCTGTTGAAATCGATTCAGTCGTTGCCGGCAGGCAATTGATGATCAGTACGACATTTAACGAATACGAGTATTCTCCAGATACGATCAGCGAATTGAATCAAGCATTCAAAGAAAGTTTGCAAATGGTCATCAGCCATTGTACGGGCAAAAATGAAACCGAAAAAACGTCCTCTGACTACGGTTATGACAAACTCTCGTTGGAAGATCTTGAAGAATTATTAAATGAATATGAATCTATCGACAGCTAGACATCATGAAAAAAGCTAAAGAAGCCCCCTTGAAATGGTTAACCTGCTGCTTAAAAATGGGCGGCCCATGTGGATCTGAAAACAAAAGGAATTCTAGGAGATGAGATGACGATATGAAAACAAAAGTTGAGAAAATATATCCGTTATCAAACATGCAAAAAGGAATGCTGTTTCATGCCATGAAAGACGAAGCGTCACACGCATATTTTGAGCAGTTCATCATTGAATTAAAAGGTGATGTGGATGAGCGGATGTTTGAAGAAAGCCTAAATGAAGTCATGAAAAGGCATGAGATCCTAAGAGCATCATTTCATCACAGATTGGATGAGCCGCTGCACGTCATTATCAAAGATCGGCACATGAAGTTTGACTATCTTGATATACGAGGCCGGCATGAGCAAGACGTCGTTTTGGAGAGATATTTGGCAGAAGATAGACAAAAGGGTTTTAACTTAGCCAAAGATACGTTGATGAGAGCTTGTCTCATCAGAACGTCTGACGATTCGTATCAATTTGTCTGGACGTATCATCACATCTTGCTTGACGGATGGTGCCTTGGCATCATCCTGGATGAGCTGTTGACGATATATGAAATGAAGCGGAAAGGCCAACATCATCAATTGGAAGACCCGAGGCCGTACAGCGATTATATCAAATGGCTGGAGGATCAGGATAAAGAAGAAGCTCAGAGCTATTGGGAGAGCTATTTGAGCGGCTATGATCAAAAAAATTCGCTTCCAAAGCTTCGCACACCTTCTGAGACGGGTTTTAAAAGAAGAGAGAAAACGATTGAATGTTCCAAAGAATTGACAAATCGCCTCATCAAATTGGCCAACCAGAATCATGTAACGATCAATACCGTGCTGCAAAGCATTTGGGGCGTGATTTTGGCGAAATACAACAACAGCGAGGATGTGGTGTTCGGAACCGTTGTTTCCGGCAGAGATGCCGAAGTGGAAGGTATAGAAACAATGGTCGGCGTCTTCATCAACACCATCCCGACCAGAATCAGGCTGGGCAAAGACAAGCTTTTTAAAGATGTTCTGCGCCAAACCCAAGCCGACGCTTTAGAAAGCAGCCGCTACAATTACATGAATTTAGCGGAGGTTCAAGCGCTAAGCGAGTTGAAAAATGATTTGATCGACCATGTCATGGTCTTTGAAAACTATGCCGTTGACCAAAAAGCGTTTGAAGAAAAAAATGATGTAGGTTTTGAAATGGTGAATGTCAGCGGGGAAGAACAGACCAATTATCATTTCAGCATTTCCGCGGCTCTTGACGATCAATTAAAGCTGCTCTTCATCTATGATGAAAATGTATATGACGACACCATCATCGAAACATTAGAAAAGCATATCATCACCGTCGCAGAACAAGTGGCGGAAGATGAGGCACAAACATTACAAGACATCAACCTTGTGTCAAAAGAAGAACAACAGAGGATTTTAGACACATTCAACGATACAAAAACGGATTATCCGAAAGACAAGCCGCTTCATGAGCTCTTTGAGGAACAGGCCATGAAGACGCCTGACCAGACGGCTCTTGTGTTCGGTGCTCAGCGCATGACCTATAGAGAGCTGAATAAGAAAGCAAACCAAACCGCGAGACTCCTCAGGGAAAAGGGTATCGGCAGAGGCTCGGTTGCGGCGATCATCGCGGACCGCTCCTTTGAAATGATCATCGGCATCATCGGGATTTTAAAAGCGGGCGGCGCATATCTGCCAATCGACCCTGAAACGCCTAAAGACAGAATGGCCTTCATGCTCGAAGACACAAAAGCCGCGGTACTGCTTACACAAGGAAAAGCGGCAGACGGAATCGATTGTGAGGCTGACATCGTTCATCTGGACAAAGGGGCTTCAGACGGATTCAGTAAAGAACCGCTCAGTTCTGTCAATGATTCCGGCGATACCGCCTATATCATTTATACATCAGGATCTACGGGAATGCCAAAAGGCGTCGTCACCCCGCATTACAGTGCGGCAAGAGTCGTTAAAAACACCAATTATATCGACATCACTGAAGATGACGCCATTCTCCAGCTGTCCAACTATTCGTTTGACGGATCGGTGTTCGACATCTTCGGCGCTCTCTTAAACGGAGCCTCACTCGTCCTGATCGAAAAAGA
>NZ_JAJNDM010000017.1:0-13259 GCF_021043345.1 Bacillus sp. BS3(2021) | reverse complement strand
ACGTAAGCGCCGCCGGCTTTCAAAACAGCCAGCACCGCGATCACCATCTCCGGTGAACGGTCGGCGAGCACGCCGACCACACTTTCTTTGGCAACGCCTTTTTTCTTCAACCGGACAGCGAGCTGATTGGTATACTGATCAAGCTCTCGATATGTTAAGGTACCGCCGGAAAAACGAAGCGCCGGCATGTTCGGCGACAGAGCTGCACGGCGGGTGAAAAAGCTATGCAGCGTCGGCGCTAAAGGTGCAGCGGGCTCTGTTTGATTGAATTCGTACAGCATCTTTTTGGCAGTTTCTTCGCCAAGCAATGCAATTTGTGCGATTTGTTGATTGGGATCAGCGATGACAGAGCCTATGATATGGCGTAAATACAGTTCGATTTTTTTCATCATGGCTGGATCATACAGTCCGATATCAAAATTTATGCGAATATAAAGCGAGCTTCCCGGAATGATTTTAATGCTGCATCCATAGTTGGTAACTTCATCCATATCGAAATCATCGACTGTGAAATCGAATGCATCAGCTTGATTCAGACTTTCAATTTCGCGCTGGGCCGGTATGTTTTCAAATACGACAATATGGTCAAACAGCTCATGTTTCAGCGTGCTTTGCGCCTGAATATCATATAAAGGATAATAACTGTACGCTTCCGCTTTCAGTGACTCCTGTTGCAAGTGGCTGACCAATGTCAAAAAGGACTCCGGCCTGCTTTGGACCCGGACGGGAATGGTATTAATGAAAAGCCCGACCATTTTTTCTACGTCCTCAAGATCAGACGGCCTCCCGGAAATAACGGAGCCGAAGACTGCGTCATCACAGCGGTTGATCTTTTGCAGAATGATTCCCCATAATGCCTGAAAAACCGTATTCAGCGTCGCGCCTGCTTGCAAGGCCAATTTTCGCAGCCCTTCAGTCTGTTCTTTAGATAGGGTAAATGCCATCTGCTCAAGCTTTCCTTTTGAGGATGATGATGTTTTGGGCAGTGATGCGGTTTGTTTGATATCGGCAAGCCTTGTTTTCCAAAAGGCTTCAGCTTCTTTTCGATCCTGTCGCATCAGCCATTTAATATACTTGCTGAACGGCTGAACCGGTTCAAAATCAGGAAGCTGCCCTTTTCCTAAAGCCTTGTAAATCGCAAGAAATTCTTTCATCACAATACCAAAGCACCAGCCATCCATTAAAATGTGATGATGGCTCCAAATACAATGATATTGTTCGTGTGCCCTTTTTAAGATAGATACTCTCATAAGAGGGTCTGTTTGCAGATCAAATCCTTTTTTCTTGTCGTCATGTTCGAATTGATCGACAAATGTTTCTTTAGCCGCCTCGTCCAGATGAGAAATATCAACAAATTGAAGGCGGCTTTGCCGCTCTTTTAACACGACTTGGCGCGGCTTTGCCACATTTTTGTGTATAAACGCAGTGCGGAAAATATCATAGCGTTCAATCAGCGCGTCTAAACTTTTTTGAAACCGTTCTGTATCAAGCGAGCCGTTTATCGTAAATGATGCCTGTTCAAAGTAGGCTCTAGATTCCTGATCCAACAGCGAGTGAAACAGCATGCCCTCCTGCATAAAAGATAAAGGATAGATATCTTGTATTTCCGGTTGCTGCACCATCAGCGACTCTCCTTTTCTATAATTTATTGACAGCTCCCATAATGTCGCTTAGTTCCTCCAAAGTTAAATCTTCATCAGTGAAGTCTGTTGCACTTTTTTCATGGTTTTCTTTCTCTGTACAATGCTTGATGATCGTTTTGAGAAAAAATTGAACATGGTCTGCCAGAGCTTGTACTGTTTCTTTCTCATATTGAAGCCGGTTGTAGACAAAGTGCATGACGAGACATTCTGAAGATACGGCGCCGCTGATATCGAGAAGATGAGGCTGCTCCCAATCCGGACTGATCTCATGCCCCGCTTTGACGGGAGAAACGCGAAATCCGCTCGACTTGATATCTTCGTCAAACTGTCCCAAATAGTTAAAGCTGATGTCGGGACGCTGGAAATCTTCAGATTCCCACATGCCGCCGATGTATTTCAGCACCCCGTAGCCAACGCCCTTATACGGAATACGGCGCAGCATGTCTTTTGTCCGCTTGATGTGGTAGCCGAAACGCTCATGATCATCTGCGGACTCCGGAAGGCTTGCATCGAGTAAAACAGGATAAATCGAGGTAAACCAGCCGACCGTCCGGCTGATATCGATATCCTCCAAATGCGCTTCTCTTCCATGGCCTTCCAAGCTGATTTTGAATCGATCATTGCCGGTCCATTTGTGAAGCGCAAGACCTAACGCGGCGAGTAATATGTCATTTGTATCTGTCGTATACGGCTTGTTTACAGCCGTTAACAGACGCTCTGTTTCTTGTTTTGTCAGCCGAATGTCTATGGTGTCTGTATCTTGCAGCAGATTCGTAATGGTTTCGGCATCTTTCGGAAGCGGTTCAACTCTTGTTTTTTCCCTTTCAGTCCAGTAATCTATTTCCCGTAATAGCTGTCGGCTTGTTGCGTAATCAGTCAGCCGCTTGGCATAGGTTTGATAGGAATCTGTCTTTTCCGGAAGCACGATTTCTTTTCCCGCCAGGGCCTGTTTGTATCCGGCGGTTAAATCTTCGAAGAGGATGCGCCATGATACTCCGTCGATGACAAGGTGATGAATCACAAGCAGCAAATGATCGCCGTCCGATCCGCGAAAAACGCCGGCTGCAACAAGCGGCCCTGTCTGAAGCTGAATCGATTTCTGAATATGTTCCGCGGCCCTTTCAATCATCACATGCTCTTGAGCTAATGATCCTGCTTCTCTTACATCAAGCAGTTCAAACGAAAACAGCTCCTCTTTGGCAAGCTCTTCGGCTCTGTTGTACTGTGTTAAAACTCCGTCTTGATATCCGCATACCATCCGCAATGCGTCATGATGGACCACGATATGGGCGAGTGTTTTTTGCAGAGCTGTTTCATCAAATCGCGCGGAACTGTGCAGCATGACAGATTGATGAAAGTGATCGTGTGACAAAGATTGTGAGAAAAACCAGTGCTGTACAGGCGTCAGCGGCACTTCGCCGTTGACGGGCGCTTGATCAATCTCGCGCCGGACTTTCGTTACCCGCTTTGACAGCTCGCCAAGCGTCTGATGTTTAAACAGCTCGCGAACCGTTGTTTCATAGCCTCGCTGCTTTAGCCTTGCGCATACTTGCAGCGCTTTAATAGAATCTCCGCCAAGGTGAAAGAAATGGGCGTTCACACCGAGCCCCTCCATTCCTAAGAGCTCTTCCCAAATCTCAGCCATCATCTGTTCAATATCGTTTCTTGGGCTTATATCTTCATCTGCGCCCTGATTGGCCGCCGGTTCTGGCAGCGCATTTTCGTCGAGCTTGCCGTTAGCTGTCAGTGGCAGTTCATCAACCTGTATGATCCGCGCGGGTATCATGTATTCCGGGAGGAGCGTTCTGAGAGATGTACGAATCTCTGCTTCATTCAGGCTTTGCGCCGTTACCGCATATCCATAGATCGATTGCTGTCCGTCTTTGTCATTTCTTGTTATGACTGCTGCTTCCTTGATTGGAGGCAGTTCTTGAAGGGCGCTTCTGATTTCTCCCAACTCAATCCGGTATCCTCTGATCTTCACTTGCGCATCTTTTCTGCCGACATATTCCAGCTCGCCGTTTGGCATCCTTTTGACGATGTCTCCCGTACGATACAGGCGCTGACCTCCGACATATGGATTTGTGATGAATCGGGAAGCGGTCAGCTCTTCTCTGTTGATATAGCCTCTTGCGACTCCGGCGCCTGCGATATACAGTTCTCCCGGCACACCGACAGGCTGCAGGTTCATATAGGCGTCCGCGACATAGGCTTGTAGGGTTGCCAGAGGTTTTCCGATATTGCTTTTATTGTGTTTCATATCGGTTCGAGTCAGCTTTTTATACGTGGCGTGCACCGTTATTTCGGTAATGCCGTACATATTGATGAGATCCGTTTCTGGATACTTCTCAATCCAGTTCATCAGCATCCCGGGCTGCAGGGCTTCTCCCCCGAAGATGACATAGCGGAGCTGTAAGCGGTCCGAATGCCTTAATTCTTCATCGATAAGCCCGTGAAAAGCTGTAGGCGTCTGGTTTAGCACAGTCACGCCTTCTTTTTGTAAAAGCCGCCGGTAGACATGGGGATCGCGGGCGGTTTCTTTCGGGACAATGACAATTTTTCCGCCGTGTAAAAGAGCGCCGAATATTTCCCAAACCGAGAAGTCGAAACAATAGGAATGGAACAGTGTCCAGACGTCCCGGGATCCGAATGAAAAAGGCAGCTCGTCATGTTTGATCAGGCTGACCACATTGCGGTGTTCAATCACTACACCTTTTGGCTTTCCTGTTGTTCCTGATGTGTAGATCACATATGCCGGCTGTTCGGCTGATATCGGCTGGCGCCGCCTTTTCGCTGCGGCTTTTTCTGCCTCGTCAATATATAAAACAGGTATGTCTATAGGTTCTTCCCATTGTTGTCCGGATTGAGTAAGCAGCAGTTTGGCCCCGCTGTCATTCAGCATAAAGCGGATCCGTTCAGCTGGATAATCAGGGTCGATCGGCAAATAGGCGCCTCCCGCTTTTAAGATGCCGAGAATCCCAACCAGCATATCGAGTGAACGGTCTGTCATTAAACCGACCACTTGCCCTGAACCGACACCATGTTCATTCAACAAAACAGCTGTCCGTTCAGCCTTTTCATCAAGTTCCCGGTAAGACAGCTGCCGATCATCGATCACGGCGGCTATTTGATCCGGAGCGGCCATTGCCTGTTTTTCAAATAGACTCGCGATGTTCTCTTGTCTCGGGTATTCAGCCGTTTCTCCTGCAGCATTGATCAGCATGTTTTGTTCTTTCGGAGTCAGCATTTGCATGTCGGACAGTTTCATGTCGTGATTGGCCGACATACTGCCGATTAGCGCTTTAAAATGATCAGACCAGCGCGCGACCGTTGCCTTTTCAAATAAGGCGGTACTGTACTCAAAATGACAGCTGATCGTACCGTCATCTTGTTCTTCGGCATGCAAAGTCAAATCAAACTTTGACGAGTGATGCGGCAGTTTATGTGATAAAAGCGTCAGTTCCGGTAATTCCATCTTGAAATCATCGCTGTTTTCAAGCACCAGCATAGCGTCAAAAAGCGGGTTGCGGTTCACTTCTCGTGGGGCGTCAAGGTGTTGGACGAGCTCCTCAAACGGATAATATTGGTTGTCAACAGCCTCAAGTGTCAGTGTTTTGATCTCTTTCAAATATGTACGGACTGTTTTATTCCCTTCAGGCTTGCTTCGCATCGCCATTGTATTCACGAACATCCCGATCACGCCATCAAGTTCTGCGCGTTCTCGGCCATGTGCAGGCGAACCGATGACAATATCCTCTTGGCCGCTCATTTTAGAAAGAAAGACTGAGAAGCCAGCCAGCAACACCATATATAACGTTGAACCTGTCTCATCCATTAACTGGCGCAGCTTTTCCCCTGTTTCCCTGTCAATATGCGTGGTCAAAGTGTCTCCGCTAAAATCGGGGAGAAGCGGCCGTTTTTGATCAAGCGGCAAGTCCAGCACCGGCAACGTCCCCTTCAGCACTTCCAGCCAGTACTGTTTTTGGCTGCCGAATGCCCCGACTGAAAACTGTTCATTTTGCCATACAGCGAAATCTTTATATTGCAGTGTCAATGGAGGCAGCTCTTTCCCGCTGTAAATGGCCGTGAATTCACGAATAAACGTGCTCATTGACATTCCGTCAGCAATGAGATGATGCATATCAAGCAGGAAGAAATGCCGGTCTTTGTTCAACGCGGCTAAGCAGACTCTGATCAGCGGAGCTCTTTCAAGATCAAACGGCTGAACGAACGATTCCAACACTTCATTGAGCGATTTCTCGGATTGGATGTGCAACTCTGTCCATTTCACTTCGGCAGATGATACGACTTTTTGCATCGGCTCCCCGTCCTGTAAAACAAACGAAGTGCGCAGCGCCTCATGTCTGTCGATTAATGTTGCAAAAGTTTCTTTCAATCGCTTTCGGTTCAGTGTTCCGCAGAGTTCCAAGCAAGCGGGCATGTTGTAGCTTGTACTGTCTTTTGCCAGCTGATGCAGGGCATAGAGCCTTTTTTGCGCGAAAGACAAAGGATACAGATTTTTTTCCGGTGCTGGTTTTATCTCCGGACGGGTCTCACTTTTGACCCGTTCTATTGCAGGAGCCATGCTGGCAATCGTCGGATATGAAAAGACTTCGCGAATCGGCAGCTGAACATTAAGCCGCTGATAGATTTTTGAGACAAGCGCCGCCGCTTTAAGAGATTGACCGCCCAATTGGAAGAAATCATCATGTATGCTAATCCGCTCCCGCTTCAACACGTCTTGCCAAATCGACATAAGCTCTGTTTCCAGCAAAGTGCGGGGCGCTTTCGGCATGACGTCTGTCCCGCCTGAATGTGCCGGTTCCGGGAGACCGGAGCGATCCAGCTTTCCGCTCGTTGTAAGCGGCATTTTGGGCAGTATTGTAAAGCTGTCAGGCATCATATAGGCCGGCAATTTCCCGGCAAGGGCTCTATGCAGGTCCAAGCGCTCTGTTTCCTTTTGCAACACAACATAAGCCGCAAGCTCCTGTTCTCCATCTGCTGTGGTGCGTACGAGTGCCGCCGCGTCTTTTACCCCGGAAATGCCGCGAAGTGCGGATTCAATTTCTCCTAGTTCTATTCTGAATCCTCTGACTTTTACTTGGTGATCCAGGCGTCCAAGGTATTCGATCGTTCCATCCGGCAAAAAGCGCGCCTTATCCCCTGTCCTGTACAGCCGTTCTCCTTCATGAAAGGGATGGGCGGTAAAGGCTTGATCTGTCAATTCCTTTTGCTGAAAGTACCCTTCAGCAAGGCCTTTTCCTGAAATGCATAATTCACCGACAGCACCGATCGGCTGAAGGAGGTTCCCGTGCATAATATAGACAGATGTATTATCAACCGGCCGTCCGATTGTCAATCGCTCGCTTTTCTGAAGATCCCGCAGCACCGTCGTTGACACGCTGTTTTCTGTCGGTCCGTATTCGTTTATCAGTTCGGCGTTGCTGCAAATCTCGCGGCTTACGGTGATTAAATCAGGTGTCACGGCTTCCCCGGCGAATGTCACAGCCCGGAGTGTTTCCGCGTCTGTTTTTGTCAAGGTCTCCAGCAGTACGCGGTATAAGGAAGGAACGAAGAGCAGATGGCTGACGCCGTGTTGGGCGATAAGCTGTTTCATAGCCACGACATCTTTTGCATCATCTTCATCGGTCAGCAAGACGCAGGAGCCTGACAGAAGCGGTGTGAACAGACCTGTTATTGACCCGTCAAACACATATGAAAAGAGATGGAGCGCGATATCTCGGTCTGTCATGCTGTATTCTTCCCGTCTCCATTGCAATGTATTGGAAATGCTTCTGTGGCTGACGAGCACCCCTTTGGGCTGCCCCGTTGTCCCTGATGTATAAATGATGTAGGCCCAATTTTCGCTGTCTGACTGTGCTGAAAGAGCGGCTTTTGGTTCCGCGTCTGTTTCTTCAATTGTGACAATCTTTCCTTTGTAATCCGCAGGGATAAAAGGGAGCAGTTCTTGTTGCGTAACGAGCCATTTGGCTTGACTGTCGCGTAAGAGAAACGAGAGCCGCTCAGGCGGATGATCCGGATCAAGCGGCATATACGCACTGCCCGATTTCCAGATGCCGAGAAGAGCTGCGACAGTTTCTTTTGAGCGGCGCAGCATAACAGCTGCAACTTGATTTGGACCTGCGCCTTCTTTCCTTAGCGCACGAGCGATTTGATTAGCTCGCTCATCTAATTCACGGTAGCTCCAGCTTGTTTCATTGAATCTGAGCGCCTCTTGTTTCGGTGTTTTGGCGGCCTGCTCTTCAAACAGCTCATAAACTGTTTGATCCGGATAAGTTCGCTGTTTGCCGTGAAAGGAATGAATCAGTTTTTTTTCAGCAAGTGGCACAGGATCAATGCTTGTAATCAATCGATCGGGATCTGACAGTATACAATCGATCACTTTTTTTACATGCCCTTGAAGACGAAGCATGTCGTTTTGATCGTAGACTTTGGCATTATAGCTGAATTTCATGTAAAAGGTCTCACCGGGAACAATGACAATATTCAAGTCGTAATTGGTTTCCTCTGACGTGGAAAAATGATCAAGATGAAGAGCGTTTTCCTCCGATTCTTCCCAGCCGTTAACCTCTTTCTGCATTTGGACGGGATAATTTTCAAATACAAGGATATGATTGACCAGGTCTTTGTTTAAGCCGCTCTCGTTTTGAATCTCATAGAGAGGATAATAGCCGTGATCTTCACAAGTCAGGATGTCTTTTTGCACCTGTTTGGCGAGTGAAGAAAATGACATACCCGCAGAAGAGCGAATCCGGACAGGCACCGTGTTAATGAACAGTCCGGCCATTGATTCGATCCCGTCAATGGCGGAAGGCCTCCCTGAAACAACTGCGCCGAATACAGCGTCATCAGTCGCGTTGTAGCGGTGCAGAAGCAAGCCCCATATACTTGTAAACAATGTGTTTAACGTCACGCCCAATCGCCTTGCTAAATCGGAAAGTTTTTCAACCGTTTCCGGCTTGAGTGAGAATTGAAGGTGACTCGGTGTATAAACGCCTTCTGTTGTTTTGCTTTTTGAACCGGGGACAGAGACAGGCTCCCCGTACCCTTCCAAATAATCGGACCAGAAGGCAGCTGTTTTTTCTCTACTCTGACCGCGAAGCCAAGTCATGTATGTGCTGTAAGGCGCCGGCTTCCCAAGGTGGAAAGGCCGGCCGTTTCTTAGAGCGTAGTACATATGGAAAAAATCTTGCAGCACAATACCTAAGCTCCATCCATCCATCATGATGTGGTGGTGGGTCCAGACGCATGTATGTCGTTTTTCTCCTGTTTGATACAGGGTCAGCCGCATTAATGGGCCTTTTTGCAGGTCGAACCGTTGATGCCGATCTGCTTGTTTGCAGCTATTTATCAACGTATTCTGTTGTTCAGCCGTCAAGGCAGAAATATCCTCCGTCTGAACAGCTACTTTTCGGTGTGATAGAACGACTTGCTGCGGCCCGTCCAGATCAGGCACCTCTTTTATATAAATCGTTCTGAAAATGTCGTAACGTTCAATCAATAGATCCAGACTCTTCTGAAATGAATCCAGACACAAATCACCGCTGATGGTGAAGGAAATTTGTTCAATATAGGCGTTTGAATCAGGGTGAAGCAGTGAATGAAACAGCATTCCTTCCTGCATATATGACAATGGATAAATATCTTGAATCTCTGTCTCTTGCGCCATGAATGCCACACACCTTTCCGGCGAAATTAAAGTTCTTTTACGAGATTGGCAATACTTTCGAATGAAGCGGAAGTCAATTGTTTATTGCTGAAATCGCTCAATGTTTTTTCTCGTTTTTTCTTGGCGGAACAATGCTCAATGACCTCACAAAGGCGGTCATAGAAGCCATCCATAAATGTTTCAATCGTACGCCTGGAAAAGACGTCGGTATAGACAGTTTGAATATCAAGCCGCTGATTGACGACCATTGCATTAATGTCCAAATCAAATTCTCTCGGCCGCTCTTCTGCAATGTTGTGGCGCGGCTGATAAGGAGACATCCGCATCATTCCTTCGAGACCGTCGAACTGTCCGAGATAGTTAAAGCAGATTTCAGGTTCACGGTGCTGAATACGTTGGGACGATTGCAAAAGCCCGTATCCGGTTCCTTGGTTCGGCACGCGTCTCATCATGTCTTTCACGTTTTTTATACGGCAAGCGGTTTTTTCGCTTGAATTGTCCGGTGCACTCATGTCCAGAAGAACCGGATATATCGAGGTGAACCATCCTACAGTTCTGGAAATATCAATGTCCGGAACATGTCCTTCCCTGCCATGTCCCTCAACACTGACAAGGAAATGCTCACGTTTCGTCCAATCGGCAAGCGCCATTCCCAAGGCCGCCAGCATCAGTTCATTCACCTCTGTGCCGTATGCCTGTTTTGTCTGAAACAGCAGCTGGTTTGTCAGTTTCACGCTTAACATGCGCGAAGCGGTGAGTGCCGTTTTTTGCAGCCTGTCCGCATTCCTGTGACCGTCTTTTGGTAATGCGGCTGTTTCAAAAGATATCGCATGCTCCCAATATGCCGCTTCCTCAAGCAGTTCGTTGCTTGTTGACAATGGATGCAGCCTGTTTGCATATGTTACGTAAGAATCGCTTTTCTGCGGCAATTTAATTTTTCTGTCTGCTAAAGCTTGCTGATAAGCTGTTTGTAAATCTTCAAGCAAAATTCTCCATGACACACCATCCACAATCAGATGATGAATGGCGATCAGCAGATGGTCTGCATCCCGCAATCTGAACAATCCAATGTGACAAAGGAGTCCTTCGTCCAAACGCATTGCCCGCTGTATTCGTTTTTCCTCCGCTTCTATGCGTTCGGCAATCTGCGTCTCATCGGCGAGGTCTATGGTCTTAAAGCTGAATCCATCCTCATCCGTTTGACTGATTCCGCGATTATATTGAAGGATGCGTCCGTTATCGTCTTTTTTAAACATCATCCGCAAGGCGTCATGATGCTTGATTAAAGCGGATACGGCCCGGCGCAGTGCAGTCTCGTCCAATCTTTTTTCACTTGTGAGCATGACTGCTTGATTGTAATGATGTTCAAAGGCGCCAGGATAGGCAAAAAACCTTTGCTGTACAGGTGTTAGACTGGCATTCCCTTCAACAGGTCCCTGATCGGCAATTGATACGGTCGGAGTCAGGTGACTCGCCAGTTCTTCAATGGTCGGAAATTGAAATAAATCCCGAATCGTCATATCCCATCCTTCAGCGGCAAGACGAGCCGACACTTGCAGCGCTTTTATGGAGTCTCCCCCCAGCTGAAAGAAAGAGTCGGTGATGCCGGCTTGCCGTACATGGAGCACATCCTCCCAAATCCGGCATAGCAATGCTTGTTTTTCATTTTGCGGGGCATGGTAAGTTTCCAAGCTCTGAACATGTGCAGCAGGCAAAGCGTCTTTATTCAATTTGCCGTTAAATGTAAGCGGCATTTTCTCTAAACCGACAAAATGAGCTGGAATCATGTAAGCCGGAAGCCTTTTTGCCAAATCTAAACGCAGATCGATGATGTCTGCTTCTTTAGGAACGACGTATGCCGCCAAATAGGTTTTCCCTTCAATATCTTTTTGAATGGCGACTGCCGCTTCTTTGACATGCTCGTTCTTCAAAAGCGCATTTTCTATTTCTTCGAGCTCAATTCTGTAGCCCTTTATTTTGACTTGTTGATCAAGACGCCCATAAAGACGAAGGGTGCCGTCAGGAAGCCAGCAGGCCTGATCTCCGGTTTGATACAGCGGCCGACCTTGCGCTAATGGATCGCTGAATTTGGCTTTTGTCAATTCAGCTTTTTGCCAATAACCTTTGGCCACGCCTTCTCCCCCAATAAAAAGTTCTCCCGGGACGCCGATGGGCTGAACTTGTTTGTTCTTGTTGAGAACATACATTTGTACATTTGGGAGCGGAATGCCGATCGGTACAAAATCGTGATAAGGCTCTTTACTCATCGTGATTTCATAATAGCTTGAATCAATGGTCGCCTCTGTTACACCGTAGCTGTTGATGATCCGCATCTCTTTTCCGAATCGTTCATTTAATGTGTAAAAATCCTGTGCACTGACAATATCTGAGCCCAGAATCAGCACCTTTAGGCTCGGTAATCGATATTTCCGCCGGTAAACATATTCCATAAAGGGAACAATCAGGGCTGGTGTCGATTCCATTAATGTAATCTGCTGTTGATTCATCAGCTTACATAACAGTTCGGGCTCAATTCGGACATCATCCGGGCAAATCACAAGCGTTCCCCCGTCTAAGAATGCCCGGGCTATGTCTCCTGAAAAGACATCAAACGAGAAACTGGCCATTTGCAGCACTCTCGCCGGTGTGCGATCAAGCTCATAGATGCTTCGCCAAGCAAGCGCTGCATGTGTGAAATTGCGATGTCTGACTTCAACTCCTTTTGGCGCTCCTGTTGTTCCCGAAGTATAGATGACATAGGCAGTATCTTTTGGAGTTGCTGTTGAAACCATATTTTCCTCGTGCAGGCCATTATGTTCATGGTCAAGCTGGATGCAAGGCATACTGCCATCTGTCAAAAGTGAAGCGATATCTATATATTCAGCCTGGGCCAGTAGCGCAGATGCTTCGCTGTCTTTTAATAAAAACCGAATTCTTTCTTCTGGATAATGGGAATCTATCGGGATATACGCTCCTCCCGCTTTCAGCACGGCCAAAACACCTATGATGGCTTCAATCGAACGATTGGCCAAAATCGCAACTCGTTTTCCAGGACCGATTCCGGCTGTTTGAAGCGTCCGCGCCAGTCGATTGGCGCGACCATTCAATTGGTGATAGCTGATCTGTTTCGAGCCCTCAATGACTGCGATTTTCTGAGGATTATTCGCTGTTGTTTCTTCAAACAGTTCGTGAAACACTGCTGTTCGTTCTGGAAGTTGAAGGTGTTTGTGATTAAATTCAACAAGAATTTGGTATTGATCTTCATCGTTCAGAAGATTGAAGCGTGCAAGATCTGTCTCGGGCTGATGGACGATATGGCGCAAAAGTACAAGCAAATGTTTCATCCAGCGCTCGATGGTTGTTTTTAAGAAAAGATCGGTGCTGAATTCCATGTCGAGACGGATATTCCCGTTAGATTCGCAAGCGGTCAATGTAAGGTCAAAAATAGATACTTGATGGGCAAATGTTTGAACGCGATTGACTTGAAGGCCGGCTAATTGCATATCGTGCTGTTCCATGTTTTGCAAAATAAACATGGCGTCAAACAACGGATTGCGGCTCATATCACGGACGACATCGAGCCGGTCGACAAGCTCCTCAAACGGATAATCCTGATGTTCGAACGCCTCAAGCGCCGTTTCGCGGACCTCCCTTAAAAAATCGCTGAAACATTTGTTTTCTGCCGGATGCGTTCTGATCGCCAATGTGTTGACAAACATGCCGATGACAGGTTCTAAGTCTTTGTGCGGCCTTCCGGCGATCGGCGAACCGATGATGATGTCCTCCTGTCCGCTGAGACGGGCAAGAAGCGTGCTGTACGCGGCGAGAAGAACCATATACAGGGTGCAACCGTTGTCGCGGGCGATCTTGTAAAGGCCGGATGAAGTGTCCGCATCAAGTGAAAAGGACACATGATCTCCGGCAAA
>NZ_JAJNDM010000016.1:0-19792 GCF_021043345.1 Bacillus sp. BS3(2021) | reverse complement strand
CCGAACACGGAAGTTAAGCTCTTCAGCGCCGATGGTAGTTGGGGGCTTCCCCCTGTGAGAGTAGGACGCCGCCAAGCGATTAAAAAGACCAGCTTATATAAGCTGGTCTTTTTTGTTGTTTTCTTTTTTTTGAAGAAGCAGTTCAGCGATATAATAGGGGAACTTTGACTCGACTATATGTAAAAACTGCTGGATGATGACATAATCATCGCTAGCACTTTGAAGAAGAAGGTCATACCACCATTCAGTTTCATACCTGGCAATCATGCTTAAATTGTACGCAACCAAGTAATGCGCCAATATTTCCGGGAGCTTTAAAAAGTGATCCCGTTCAGCCGGGAAATAATATCTGTCTTGCTCCAAATCATAAAGCAATGTGGTCGAAGTGCTGGGACGGCATTCTTTATGAGCGGCAGAAAAAACGATTCCCTCTTTTTCCTCACGGCAGAAAGACCAGTTTAAATGGTATTCGATATGTTCGATGAAACGCTTTGATGACATATTGTAAGCATTGGGTGTCTCGCCAGGCAGCTCAATTAGCCGGTCTTCGACGGCTGCTTTTACAATCGGATTTGGTTTTCTTTGAAATGCCAGCACTTTATTGATCTCCGGAATTTTCGCCAAAAGCTGTTTCATATTGAATCGTTCATCTTCCAATCCGGATAATTGGAAAAGGGATCTGATCACGTGCATACATAGGCCGTTCCTTTGGATTTTCACTTCATCTTCATAAAAGCGGTAATTTTGTTTTTTTCGTTTTCTTGTGGTCACGCCATGAGCAAGCACTGAAGTATGGCTGGGATAGGAAGGATCTGTCGTTAACAGGCAGGCTTTCAATAGCTGTGCCATGCCGTAAAATAATAAAATGGGTTTTATTTCTAACGTAGCGATTTTAGCTTGCTTGTAAAAAGCTTCTGCATGCTTAAGAAAAAAAATAAACCGCTCTCCGTTTTTATAAGAGTTTTTTTTGGCATCTTCCATTCCTTGATTTTTATATACCATTTCAAGAAAATGCTGGGCTGTTTCGACCGAATAAAACAGCTTTAAATCCTTCCATCCTTTATCTTGCATGTACTCCACTTCCCTTATGGTTATTTTCTAAAAATTACAACTGTTTCTCGCTTTCTTGACAGTGGGTATTCAAGTTGATAATCTACATATAATATTTTGCCGAAAAGAGGGGGATTTACTAATGTGGGAAAGCAAATTTTCGAAAGAAGGCTTAACATTTGATGATGTATTGCTCGTTCCGGCTAAATCGGAGGTACTTCCGCGTGACGTGGATTTATCGGTTGAGCTTACATCGTCCCTTAAGCTGAATGTTCCAATTATTAGTGCAGGCATGGATACAGTGACAGAAGCTCAAATGGCCATCGCGATGGCACGGCAGGGCGGATTGGGCATTATCCACAAAAACATGTCGATTGAACAGCAGGCTGAGCAGGTTGACAAAGTCAAACGTTCAGAGCGGGGCGTCATTACAAATCCGTTTTTCCTGACGCCAGAGCACCAAGTTTTTGATGCAGAACATTTGATGGGCAAATACAGAATTTCCGGTGTTCCGATTGTTGACAATGAAGAGGATCAGAAGCTGGTTGGAATTATCACAAACCGTGATCTGCGATTTATTTCTGATTACTCCATGAAAATCAGCGATGTTATGACAAAAGAAGAGCTTGTTACGGCTCCTGTTGGTACAACCCTGGATGAAGCGGAAAAAATTCTTCAAAAATACAAGATCGAAAAACTCCCTCTTTTAGATGATCAAGGTGTTTTAAAAGGGCTTATTACGATTAAAGACATTGAAAAAGTAATCGAATTCCCGAATTCAGCGAAAGATGTTCACGGCCGCCTATTGGTTGGAGCAGCGGTTGGTGTAACAGGCGACACAATGACACGCGTCAGAAAGCTTGTGGAAGCCAATGTCGATGTGATCGTCGTTGATACCGCGCACGGCCATTCACAAGGTGTCTTGGATACCGTTAAGAAAATCCGCGACACTTATCCTGAATTAAATATCATTGCCGGCAACGTCGCAACTGCCGAAGGAACAAAAGCGCTTATCGAAGCCGGAGCAAATGTAGTTAAAGTCGGTATCGGACCGGGTTCTATTTGTACAACCCGCGTAGTGGCCGGTGTCGGTGTTCCGCAAGTGACAGCGATTTACGATTGTGCGACTGAAGCAAGAAAACACGGTGCGGCGATTATTGCAGACGGCGGCATCAAGTTTTCCGGAGATATCGTCAAAGCCTTGGCTGCCGGCGGACATGCCGTCATGCTTGGAAGCCTTCTTGCCGGAACATCCGAAAGCCCAGGCGAGACTGAAATCTACCAAGGCAGACGCTTTAAAGTTTATCGCGGTATGGGTTCAGTGGCGGCAATGGAAAAAGGAAGCAAAGACCGCTACTTCCAAGAGGAAAACAAAAAATTCGTTCCGGAAGGCATTGAGGGCCGTACGCCTTATAAAGGTCCGGTTGCTGACACAGTTTATCAGCTTGTCGGCGGTTTGAAATCCGGCATGGGGTACTGCGGAACAAAAGATTTGCACGCACTGAGGGAAGATGCGCAGTTCATCCGCATGACAGGCGCAGGCCTGCGGGAAAGCCATCCTCACGATGTACAAATTACCAAAGAATCGCCTAACTATACCATTTCCTAATCAAATATGACAAAAATTAAACCGTAGACAGAGTAATACTCTGTCTATTTTTTTTTGCTTCCTTATGATAAAATTTATAATGTTGTGTTTGAAAAATGTCTTAAAAGGCTTTGATATAGATTATTAGTCTGATGAAAAGCGGAGGTATCACGATTTGAAAAGCAAGAGAATAAAGCAGCTGATCATGTTGATCGTTGCTTTTGCCGTGACTGTAGGTGCATTTTCTCCTATGTCGACAGCAAAAGCCGCAAATGATCCAATTAATGTAGACGCGAAAGCAGCAATCTTGGTGGAAGCTTCATCGGGGAAAATTTTGTACAGCAAAAATGCCGATCAGCGTCTTCCTGTTGCCAGCATGGCCAAAATGATGACGGAGTATCTTCTGTTGGAAGCGATTCACGAAGGCAAAGTGAAATGGGATCAGAAGTACACGCCTGACGATTATGTATACGAGATTTCCCAAGATCGTTCATTATCGAATGTTCCTCTTCGTAAAGACGGATCATACACTGTAAAAGAGCTTTATCAGGCGACTGCAATTTACTCTGCAAACGCGGCGGCTATTGCACTTTCTGAAATCGTTGCCGGTTCTGAATCAAAGTTCGTAGAGTTAATGAATAAAAAAGCCAAAGAGCTTGGAATGAAAGATTTCAAATTTGTGAATGCTACAGGTTTGGAAAACAAGGATCTTCACGGCAAACATCCGAGCGGAACAAATGCCAATGAAGAAAATGAAGTATCTGCGAGAGACATGGCGCTCCTTGCCGATCATTTAGTAAGCGATTATCCTGAAATCCTCGATACGGCGAGCATTGCCAAAACGAAGTTCAGAAAAGGCACAGACGATGAAATGGACATGCCGAACTGGAACTTTATGCTGAAAGGCCTAGTTCAGGAATATAAAGGTGTGGACGGGCTGAAAACCGGCTCAACGGACTCTGCCGGATCATGCTTTACGGCTACTGCCGAAAGAAACGGCATGAGAGTGATTTCCGTCGTTATGAATGCGAAAGGCGACCTTCATACGGGACGATTTAAAGAAACGAAAAAAATGCTTGATTATGCATTTGATAACTTCACAATGAAAGAGTTTTACGCAAAAGGCGCACAAGTGAAAGGCAACGAAACGGTCACAGTCGACAAAGGGAAAGAAACTGAAGTCGGCGTCGTAACGGAAAAAGCCTTTTCAATGCCTGTGAAGAACGGTGAAGAAAAGAATTACAAGGCGAAAGTGACGCTGAACAAAGACGAGCTGACCGCACCTGTTAAAAAAGGTGAGAAAGTCGGTACCTTGACGGCCTCCTATAAGGGAGAAGAAAAGGACTACGGATTTCTCGGCAGCGATGTATCAGGTGTAAACCTCGTGACAAAAGAAGATGATGAGAAAGCAAATTGGTTTATTTTAACGATGAGAAGCATCGGCGGCTTTTTTGCCGGTATTTGGAACAGCATTGTTGAAATGGTAACCGGCTGGTTTTAATCAATAAAGGGCTCTATCTGATAGGGCTCTTTATTGTCATATTCAGATAGAATTACCATTTACAATCCTAACAATTTGTTATTAAAATAGAAATAATCTTCGTGTTTTTCATATGATTTTGTGGAATTATAGGATACAATAGGATTAAATCTGACAATTCAATCTTTGATTAGGGGGATCCTTGAAATGGCTCAAACAGGTACTGATCGCGTAAAACGCGGTATGGCAGAAATGCAGAAAGGCGGCGTCATTATGGACGTTGTCAATGCCGAACAAGCAAAAATCGCAGAAGAAGCAGGAGCCGTCGCAGTCATGGCGCTGGAGCGCGTTCCGGCTGATATCCGTGCGGCAGGCGGAGTTGCCCGCATGGCAGATCCGACAATTGTCGAAGAAGTGATGAACGCTGTTTCAATCCCGGTTATGGCGAAAGCCCGCATCGGGCATATCGTTGAAGCGCGTGTTCTTGAAGCGCTCGGCGTTGACTATATTGATGAAAGTGAAGTTTTGACTCCTGCGGATGAAGAATTTCATTTAAATAAAAACGAATTTACCGTTCCATTTGTATGCGGATGCCGCGACCTCGGAGAAGCGACGCGCCGGATCGCAGAAGGAGCTTCAATGCTTCGTACGAAAGGCGAACCTGGTACGGGCAATATTGTGGAAGCTGTCCGCCATATGAGAAAGGTGAATGCTCAAGTGCGCAAAGTAGTCGGCATGAGCGATGACGAACTGATGACAGAAGCGAAAAACCTCGGCGCTCCGTATGAGCTGTTGAAGGAAATTAAAGCCGAAGGACGCCTTCCTGTTGTAAACTTTGCTGCCGGCGGTGTGGCAACACCTGCTGATGCTGCTTTAATGATGCAGCTTGGCGCTGACGGCGTATTCGTAGGGTCCGGTATTTTTAAATCCGACAACCCTGCTAAATTCGCGAAAGCAATCGTTGAAGCGACGACGCATTACACGGATTACAAACTGATTGCCGAGCTATCAAAAGAGCTTGGAACTGCGATGAAAGGGATTGAAATCTCAAATCTGCTGCCAGAACAGCGTATGCAAGAGCGCGGCTGGTAAACACGAAGGAGACGGATTGACATGCTGACAATTGGTGTACTTGGACTTCAGGGAGCAGTAAGAGAACATATTCGCTCAATTGAAGCATGCGGAGCAGCCGGAAAAATCATTAAGTGGCCGGAAGAGTTAAAGGAAATCGACGGTTTGATTTTGCCGGGAGGGGAAAGCACGACGATGAGGCGCCTCATCGATACGTATCAGTTTATGAAGCCCCTTCAGGAGTTTGCCGCATCCGGAAAGCCGGTATTTGGAACTTGTGCTGGGCTGATTATCCTGGCGAAGAATATCGCCGGAGCGAATGATGCCCATCTTGGTGTTCTGGATGTAACCGTCGAACGGAATTCCTTTGGAAGACAAGTGGACAGCTTTGAAGCGGATTTAACCGTTAAAGGACTTGACGAACCGTTTACAGGCGTATTTATCCGCGCTCCGCACATTTTGGAAGCGGGCGCAGATGTGGAAGTGCTTTCGGAGCACAACGGTAGAATCGTCGCTGCCAAACAAGGAAATCTGCTCGGCTGTTCTTTCCACCCTGAACTGACGGATGACCATAGAATGACGAAATTATTTGTCGAGATGGCGGAAAAGCATAAACAGGAAGCCGTCGTATAAAACGGTTGAAAGCTGTTAAAACTTGTAGTACATTTATAAGACAATATAGATCGAAAAGCGTTGATAGGAAGCAGTAGGAAGCCTCTCTTTCCAAGAGAGCCGATGGTTGGTGCGAATCGGCGAAAGATGCTGTCCGAATCCATCCTTGAGCGAAATGCTGAACAGTCAAAGTAGGCATTTACGGGAGAACCGTTATCAAAATGAAGCGGAAAACAGGAGGAAGACGCCTGTTTTCAATCAGGGTGGCAACGCGAGAGCTCTCGTCCCTTATATTTAGGGGACAAGGGCTCTTTTTTTCGGTCAAATCAGTATAAAAGGAGCGAGGCAGATGCTTGATATCAAACTGCTGCGGGCAAATTTGGAGGAAATCAAACAAAAGCTTGCCCACAGAGGAGAAGATTTATCAGATTTTGATCAATTTGAGGAATTGGATACAAAGAGAAGAGAATTGATCGTCAAAGTGGAAGAGCTGAAAGGAAAGCGCAATGAGGTATCTCAGCAGGTTGCCGCTTTAAAGCGCGAGAAAAAAGATGCTGACCACCTCATTAAAGAAATGCGCGAAGTCGGTGAAGACATTAAAAAACTTGATGAAGAGCTGAGAACGGTCGAATCTTCACTTGATAAAATCATGCTGTCTATCCCGAATATCCCCCATGAGTCTGTTCCGGTCGGTGAGACTGAAGACGACAACGTGGAAGTTCGCAAATGGGGCGAACTCCCCGGATTTTCATTTGAGCCGAAGCCTCATTGGGATATTGCCGATCAGTTGGATATTCTTGATTTTGAGCGGGCAGGCAAGGTTACGGGAAGCCGTTTCGTTTTCTATAAAGGGCTAGGCGCCAGACTTGAACGGGCATTGTATAACTTTATGCTTGATCTTCACGTAGACGAGTACGGCTATACGGAAGTCATCCCGCCGTACATGGTGAACCGCGCAAGCATGACAGGCACCGGACAGCTGCCGAAATTTGAGGAAGATGCCTTTAAAATCAGGGAAGAAGATTATTTCTTAATTCCGACGGCAGAAGTGCCAATTACGAACCTGCATCGCGATGAAATTTTGTCAGCTGCCGAGTTGCCGATCAATTATGCGGCGTTCAGTGCGTGCTTCCGTTCAGAAGCAGGCTCAGCTGGCCGTGATACGCGCGGTTTGATTCGCCAGCACCAATTTAACAAGGTTGAACTGGTGAAATTCGTGAAGCCTGAGGATTCATATGAAGAGCTTGAAAAGCTGACAAATCAAGCGGAGAAAGTTCTTCAGCTGCTTGAGCTTCCTTATCGTGTGATGAGCATGTGTACGGGCGATCTAGGATTTACCGCTGCGAAAAAATACGATATCGAAGTATGGATTCCAAGCCAAAACACATATCGTGAAATTTCATCTTGCAGTAACTTCGAAGCTTTCCAGGCGAGACGGGCGAATATCAGATTCAGAAGGGAAGCAAAAGGAAAGCCTGAGCATGTCCATACGTTAAACGGCTCCGGCTTGGCTGTCGGCAGAACGGTTGCCGCATTATTGGAAAATTACCAGCAGGAGGACGGGAGCGTCATCATTCCTAAAGCGCTTCGTCCATACATGGGGAACAGAGATGTTATTCAACCATAAAAAGTGCGCGCCAAGAGGCGCGCTTTTTTTTATGCGAGAGACCAGACGGCGGCTACATTTCGGGCACAGCGCGTAAGATTTGAACTTCCATCGGCAAGGGCGTTTTCCAAGGAGCTGATCCCTGGCACAATCGAAAAGAGAGCGGAAATGCCGATATCATAAACAAGCTCGCAGCCTTCACCGAGCGATCCGGCAAATGCAATAACGGGAATATTCTCGCTGCAGGCGCGTTTTGCGACGCCGGCTGGCGTTTTTCCGCTGACTGTTTGGCCGTCTATTTTTCCCTCACCCGTAATGACAAGATCGGCTCCTTTAATACGTTCGGAAAAAGACAAAGTATCTAAAACAATGTCAACTCCGCTTTTTAATTCCGCTTTTAAAAAGGCACAGAGGCCTGCTCCTAATCCTCCGGCCGCTCCTGCTCCCGGAATTGAATCGATTTCGCACCCCAGCTCTGCTTTGACTGCAGCAGCATAATGTTTTAAGTTTTGATCCAAAAGAGCAGTCATTTCACTGTTCGCCCCTTTTTGCGGCCCAAATACGGCGGAGGCTCCGCGAGGTCCCGTAAGAGGATTATCGACATCACAGGCGGCTTCAAAGTGGATATGCTTTAACTGAGGATTGAGGCCGCTCACATCGATCTTGGCAATCTCAGCTAATGCACCGCCCCCATTTTCAATCTCTTCTCCATTGCGGTTTAGAAACTTCACACCCAGTGCTGCAGCCATTCCCGCTCCGCCGTCATTTGTCGCACTTCCGCCGAGTCCGATGATGATGTTGGACACCCCTTTTTTCGCAGCATTGAGAATCAGTTCTCCGGTTCCTCTCGTTGTCGTTAACAGGGGATTCCGCTGTTCAGGGGGCACGAGGTGAAGGCCTGACGCTTCAGCCATTTCGATGACAGCCGTTTTTCCGTCGCCAAGCAGGCCGTAAGCCGCCTTTACCGGCTTCCCGAGAGGGCCTGTGACTGTTTGCTGTACGATGTCTCCTCCGGTGGCGTCAATCAGAGCTTGAACGGTTCCTTCGCCTCCATCAGCAACCGGAATGTTGACGTATTCGGCGTCAGGCAGAACCGCTTTAAAGCCTTTTTCAATGCTTTTAGCCGCCTCAAGCGATGTCATGCTTTCTTTAAATGAATCAGGTGCGATTACGATTTTCATGGTACCTGCTCCTTTTTAAATAAAGAATTGAAAAATTCCAAAAATCAAAGTTGAGATAATGGTTAGGATTAAGCCGATGACTGACTCATATGGAATCAGCTTTAACCGTTCTTTCATGGACATGAAGACGCTGCCTCCCGTCGTATGAAAAAAGCTTCCGTGAGGCAGGTGATCGAGCACCGTTGCTCCGGCGTGAATCATTGCCGCACCTGCGAGGCCGGCGACGCCAAGATCAAGCAATGTCGGGCCGAATACGCTGCTGGCGACAGCTGTGCCGGCGGTTGTTGAGGCGGTTGCCATCGACATCAGCATGCCGGAAATGGGAGCTAAGAGAAACGACGGCAGACCCAAGCCGACAAGGGTGTCGGTAATGAAAGAATTGAGTTGGGAGTTGGCGATGATTCCCGCAAGCGTTCCAGTCCCGATCAGCATCACGGCAACACCTGACATCTTCGACAATCCTGAAGCGGCAAAATCCTTCAGTTTGCCCGCTTGTCCCGATGCAATCGCAGTGACGAGGCCTCCCGCCGGCAAAGCGATAATTGGATCAATCGTAATACCTGCCACGGGCCTTAAGGCGAGCAACAGGATGGAGACCATCGGACCGCTGATCGCCGCCCAAAATGCCGGCAGTTGTTGAGCCGTTTGGGTTTCAATCTCATTTGCAGCTACTCCTGTTCCTTTATTTGAAAGGCGTTTTGCTAGTAAATAAGTGGCGCCCAGTCCAAATATAGCGGGGATGATCCCGGCGGCCATCACGGATGTCAAAGGGATGTGAAAGGCATCTGAAGCAGCAATGGCATTAGGGTTTGGCGACATAATATTGCCCGCTTTTCCTCCGCCGATCATCGCCAACAGAATGGCCGCTTTGCTGATAAAGGTCCGCCTTGCAATCGCAAGGGCGATCGGTGCGACTGTGATGACGGCGACATCGACGAATACGCCGACCGTTGTTAAGATGGCTGTCGCCAATGTTAAAGCAAGCAGCGCTCTTTTTTCTCCAATTTTATTGACAATGGTTTCTGCAATCACCGCTGCGGAGCCGGATTGAATCAGAACGCCGGCGAGCACCCCTGCTGCCAAGATGCGGAGTACAGCAGGAATCATGTTTTTAGCACCCGCTATCATCAAATCCGTCGTCTCTATTAAATCTGCGCCGCCGATTAAGCCTCCGGCCAATGCGCCGATCATCATGCCGTAAGCCGGCGGGACTTTTTTCAGAATGAGAAAGATTGATATGGCTAATGCGCATAAGGCGCCTATTGCATTGATTTGAATATCCATCTGCATACCCTCCCTTACGTCCAATTGTAAACGCTTTCTGTACAAGGGAGAATTGGTCAGGTATACGGATTTCGTTCCTTTATCCTATATTAAAATTGTTCATTTGCACAAAATGGTGAAAAAAGCGTAATGGCTGTATACAGTTTGAATAGGTCGTCAAATCGTTTTGGATTGCATCCTGTCGCTATTTCAACCTTTCTCAGCCGGTAGTTTAATGTATTGCGGTGAATAAAGAGTCTTGATGAAGTTTCCCCGATTTCGCCGTTTTCTTCTATATAGCAGAGGAGGGTATGGATTAATTCGCCCTTTTGATCTGCTTGGGAAAGGCGGTCCCAGATGTTTTGAAAATGAATCTCCTGATCCGGACGCTCTATTTTTGATAACAGAACGGGGATCGCAAACTCTCGATAATCGTATAAACTAGAGCTGTTTTTAGCAATCTTGAGCGTTTGTTTTGCACTTTGATAGGAGAATGGCAGCTGCTCAAGCTGATCCGCCTGTTCGCCAAGCGCGCCTCTGACCGTTTTCCATTGGCTGAGCCAGCCGTTCCAAGATGAAAAGAGATCAGCCCTGCTTTTAGCGGGAGCGCCTGCCAGAATAACTGTGATCTCTTTTAAAGAAATATTGGCGTACAAATCTTTCGCGGTTAAATGTTTTTCAAGTTTTTTAATAAATGCCGGCTTCATATCAGCGGATGGCAGCTCAAACACAAGACAAGTACGCTGGCCTTCTAGCGGTATATTCAATCGCTCCGCACGTTCAAGGAAGTCAAGGGATGCTAGGTCGGCCCCCTGAATCATTTGGATGACCGTTTCTTCCCGGAGCCTTTGATCCCATGTCAGCTGTTTTGTTAAAAATGCCTGTTCGACAGTCAGCTCTGCTGCCATTTTAACAAGTTCACCATATCGGCTGACTTCAGAAGGCGGCCCCGTGATTCCAATAACGCCGATTATTTCATCATGAAATACGATGGGAAGGTTTACGCCGGGCTTTGTTCCCGTTAAAGCCGAGCATTCTTCAGGCGTGATGCTGATAACCCTTTCAGCTGCAAGTGCGTCCTTCGCTCCGGCGTGTTCATCACCAATTCTCGAGCGGTCTCCTGAGGCGATGATAACCCCGTTTTCATCCATCATATTAATGTTGTGCCGAATAATCGACATGGTCCTGTCGACAATTTCCTCCGCCAATTCTTTTGATAGATAATTCATTTCATCATGCTCCTGCCTAAGATCTTGTTTTAAATGGTGATTGTTCCCTCGATCCAGCCTTTCATGAATGGTTTTAAAGAAGATGCGGCCCATATTCGGCTGTCGTCTATATGATTCCAAACATAAATATCATTTTTCCGTATAGAGCCGTTTAAAATCGAATAAGCAAATAAATCGCCATTGCCCGCACCTGCTATAAATAACAGACAATCGAACGGCTTAAAACAGTCGGTGCTTCTCATGTCTAGATTCTCTTCTATCATTCTGTATGCAGGCCAAATGAGATGATCCCCGAATGTATCATTAATGCCGTCTGTCGTTTTTAAAAGGCTGACCAGTTCATCTGGAAAAGAGACGCCGAGGAGTTCTTCTGCTTTCTGAAGCTCCTCTGTTTCAATAGGTCTGTTCAGCGTGTAATCTTGAGGTAAACGTTCTATAAAATGTTTCCACAATGCTATCACCCTTTGCGTTTATCATTATTTTTGCATATAATGAGAAGCGTGAACAATAAAATAAATTTTTTATGAAAAAATCTCTTGACTTAAAAAGATAGGACATGTTATATTAATTCTTGTCGATACGGAGGAATACCCAAGTCTGGCTGAAGGGATCGGTCTTGAAAACCGACAGGGGTGTCAAAGCCCGCGGGGGTTCGAATCCCTCTTCCTCCGCCATTATTGATTTGCATTTTAGTGATTGACTAAGCATAAATTGGAGATTGTGTTGCCGCTGCCTGGATAGGGCAGCGGTTTTTTTATATGCACAAGCAAAAAAAGAGCGGCTCTTCATGGGAATCCGCTCTTTTTGCTTGTTTATCTTTGAATAGCTTCACTGATTTTTTCAATGATTGGATCGAGGGAGGCAGAGTTGTTGAACAGATCGTATTCATCAATATTGACTCTGACAACCGGACAGGCGTTAAAGCCGCTGATCCAGTTTTCGTACCTTGTGTACATTTCTTCCCAATACGATCTGTCGGTTAACATTTCCATTTCTCGTCCGCGTTTTTTGATGCGGTCGAGAATCGATTCCAAATCGCCCTCCAAATAGACTAAAACGTCGGGGCGGGGGAAGTAAGGCGTCATGACCATCGCTTCAAACAGGCTTGTATACGTCTTATAATCGACTTTTGACATTGTGCCTTTATCGGCGTGCATTTTGGCGAAAATGCCTGTATCTTCATAAATTGAACGGTCTTGAACAAATCCGCCGCCCGATTCGTAAATGTATTTTTGCTCTTTGAAGCGTTCCGCTAAGAAGAAAATTTGCAGGTGAAAGCTCCAGCGTTCAAAGTCTTGGTAAAAAGCCTCCAAATAAGGGTTGTTCACAACCTCTTCAAGAGAAGTTTTAAATCCGAGTCTTTTTGCAAGCTCTTTTGTCAATGTGGATTTTCCCACTCCTACCGTTCCGGCAACAGTAATGATAGCATCTTTCGGAATAGCATATACACTCATTCTATATACTCCTTTACTTGATCGGCAATTCGATTGAAAACGGCTTCGGAGATCACGAAGTCTTCCTGATCTCCGTTAATTTCAATAACGGGTATTGGCGGATCGGATTCTTTAAATTGCTTAATGGCAGCATCATAATCATTGATGAGCTGTTCCAGATATTGCTTGTCCATTTCCTGTTCAAACGGCCGTCCGCGTTTTTTGATCCGTTCCAATAACGTCGGAAGGCTTGCTTTTATGTAAATGATGACGTTTGGTTTCGGCAGATCTTCTGTAAGCAGATGATAAATTTTTCTGTATTTCTCAAGTTTTTTGCCTTCCAGCGTCCGTTCAGCAAAAATGAGGTTTTTATAAATATGATAGTCCGAAACAACGGGTATGTGGTGATGCAAATACTTCTTTTCGGTATCTTCAAGCTGCTTATAGCGATTGCAGAGGAAAAACATCTCAAGCTGAAAGCTCCATTCATCTTTGTCATCATAAAATTTATCAAGAAAAGGGTTTTCTTCGACGATTTCTTTAACCAAAGAGAGTGAGAGCTTTTCGGAGAGCATGCTGGCCAAGGTTGTTTTTCCCGCGCCGATGGGGCCTTCGACAGCGATGAAAGGGGCTGTGTTCATAGGTGTCCTCCTACTAAAGAAATTCATTTGTGAACCATACATATTGTATCACATCATCATCTTCTGCCATGAAAAAAACGTTCCTTTAACTTGGGAACGTTTCTTTCACAACATTAAATTGATCGGCTATCAAGAGCCAGTTTTGCGGGAAGGACAGGCCGAGCTTCCAATAGCTGATTCCCCTTAAATTCAATTCCCTAATCAGATCAAACTTTGCCTGAATCGAGCGGGCGTCTTCAAACCATACCTCATGCTGTTTGCCGGCATTGTCCGTATAGCGGAAGAAAGGAGCCTGGGCTGTTTCATCGTACTGTATCGCCGCATTGTTTTCACTCGCGATTGCAATTGCCCGCTGGGGACTGATTGCTCTGGCCAGCTGCCCGCCTGGCGTATAGGGGAGCGTCCAGTCATAACCGTACAAGTTCTGGCCCATGACGATTTTGCTGGCGGGCATTTCCGTGAGTGCGTATTCGATTACATCCCGTACGGGTCCGATCGGCGATACCGCCATCGGCGGCCCTCCGCTGTATCCCCACTCATATGTCATCAGTACGACAAAATCGACAATCTCTCCGTGAGCCCGGTAATCATGGGCCTCATACCATTGTCCGGGCTGATCCGCTCTCGTTTTAGGCGCAAGCGCGGTTGAGATGAACCAGCCTTCCTGTTTGAAGCGGGCCCGTGCATCCCGTAAAAATTGATTATAGGCTTCTCTGTCTTCAGGCCTTAAGTATTCAAAATCAAAGTGGATGTCTTTAAAACCGTATCTTCTGGCGGCTGCAACAATGTTATCAAGCAATCTGTTTTTTACATTCTGGTCCGTCAAAATGATTCTGCCGAGTTCGTCGCTGAAAGCTTCATTTTCGAGATTGGTGACGATCATCATCATCGTAGTCCGGTGTCTGTCTGCAATTTCTTTTAAGTTGTTCAGCGGCGGTTCTTCGAGTGTGCCGTCCCGCTTCGCCTGGAAGCTGAAAGCACCCAAATAGGTCAAGTATGGCGAAGCCTCTCTTGCCGCCTGCTGTAGAGCGGGGCTGACGCTTTCTCCCCGCGGTTCGATATAAGCGTTTGTTTCAATGTTCCGTTTTGGCCGAGGGGGGATATAAAGCAGCAGCCCGACAGGCAAAATAGCGCTAACCTGAATGCGGTTGATCCTTGCCAGTTCAGCCGGAGAAATATTAAAGCGGGCTCCGATTAATGCTAATGTATCTCCTTGTCTGACCTCATAAAACTCGCCGGCGATCGGTATCACGATAGTTTGTCCGACAACAAGCCGATTCGGGTTGGGAATTTCATTCGTCGCGACAATTTCATTAACTGTTGTTCGGTAGCGATTCGCGATTTGATAAAGGGAATCGCCTCTTTTCACGACATAAATCTGAATGGTAAACGCCTCCTTTCTCATTGCTACCACTATATGAAGAAAGGAAGTGTTTCATGCTCAAGTTTCGGCGGTGATCTCTTTAACCGTCGTAATATTGGCGAACAGAACATTTTCCATCATCGTCAACGCATATTTGTTGTCTTTTTCATTATTTGAGGCAATGCAATCGTGCGGAATCGTGATATCGTACTCCCTCATATAAGCGTCGTTTGCCGTAAATAACACGCAAATATTGCCTGCGATTCCCGTAATGATCAAATGGTCGACATGAAGTTCATTCAGCAATGTTTCAAGGGCGGTGCCGTAAAAAGCTGAGTGCTTTGGTTTGATTAAGAAATAATCGTTGTTATTCGGTGCGAGCCGGTCGATGATATATTCGCTTCTGTCGTTTTTGCATTTCTTGATAATGGCAGCAATATCCGCTTGCCAAATTCCAAAGTGGTCATTAATGTATATGATAGGCCATTTCTTTTTGGCTGCGTGTTCTTTTAATGCCAGAAGATGCTCGGTCATGTTTCTGGTCTTTTTGGAAAGAACGTCACCCATATCGAATTGAAAATCATTAATGATGTCGACTATAATGAGAGCTGAATTGGACAATGCGATTGTCTCCTTTCAGATTGCATATTCCTTTAACTATAAGTTAGCCTATTCTGTCGGGCGAAAAACATTGAAAGAGTGCATGCGGATGACACAAGACGAGTTTTATATGAAAGAAGCGATCAATGAAGCGAGAAAAGCTGAAGAAAAAGGCGAAGTGCCGATTGGCGCCGTACTGGTTCTGGATGGCGAAATTATTGCCCGCGCCCATAATTTGCGGGAAACCGAGCAAAGATCGGTTGCCCACGCAGAGATGCTCGTTATTGAAGAGGCATGCCGGAAGCTGGGAACCTGGCGGCTGGAGAGATCTGTTCTTTACGTTACCCTTGAGCCATGTCCGATGTGCGCCGGAGCGGCCGTTCTCTCCAGAATCGACAAAGTGGTGTTCGGAGCGTCTGATCCGAAAGGCGGCTGTGCGGGGACTTTGATGAATCTCCTGCAGGAAGAGAGATTCAATCATCAGGCTGAAGTCGTAAGCGGCGTAATGGAAGAAGAATGCGGCAGGATGCTAAGCGATTTTTTCAGAAAGCTCCGCGCAAAAAAGAAAGCGGAAAAGAAAAGGGAGCTGTGATGACGGAAATTTGCAATTTAGGGTGAAACAAGTTATACTAATGAGTGCGTCACATGAAGACGCAGCTTAAATAATTTGATATTTATTTTGCCGTGCTAAGCGGGGAGGTAGCGGTGCCCTGTACTCGCAATCCGCTCGAGCGAGGCCGAATCCCTTTCTCGAGGTTCGTTTACTTTAAGGTCTGCCTTAAGCAAGTGGTGTTGACGCTTGGGTCCTGCGCAATGGGAATCCATGAACCATGTCAGGTCCGGAAGGAAGCAGCATTAAGTGGAACCTTCCATGTGCCGCAGGGTTGCCTGGGCTGAGCTAACTGCTTAAGTAACGCTTAGGGTAGCGAATCGACAGAAGGTGCACGGTAAATCAATCATCAAATTAAGAACTCATCTATTTTAATATAGATGAGTTTTTTTCTTAAGAAGAGCTTTTGGATTTGAAAGCTGCTTCATGTATAATGGAAATGATGAAAACAAGAGGAGGGCGTGTTTGTGAGTTACCAGGCTTTATATAGAGTGTTCAGGCCGCAGTTGTTTGAAGATGTAGTCGGTCAGGAGCACATCACGAAAACGTTGCAAAATGCCCTTTTACAAAAGAAATTTTCGCACGCTTATCTGTTTTCCGGACCGAGGGGAACGGGAAAAACAAGCGCCGCAAAACTGTTTGCCAAAGCTGTCAACTGTGAGCACGCTCCGGTCAGTGAACCGTGCAATGAATGCTCCGCGTGCAAAGGCATTACAAACGGTTCGATTTCAGATGTAATTGAAATTGACGCCGCTTCTAACAACGGTGTAGATGAAATACGTGACATCCGCGACAAGGTGAAATTTGCCCCGTCTGCCGTCACGTATAAAGTATATATCATAGATGAAGTACATATGCTTTCTATCGGCGCATTCAACGCCCTTCTAAAAACGCTTGAAGAGCCGCCGGAACATTGTATCTTTATTCTCGCAACAACAGAGCCTCATAAAATTCCTTTAACGATTATTTCTAGATGTCAGCGATTTGATTTTAAGAGGATTACCTCACAGGCAATTGTCGGACGAATGGAAAAAATCGTCGAAGCTGAACAGTTCAAGGTGCAGGATGGCGCCTTAGACATCATCGCCAGTGCTGCCGACGGCGGCATGAGGGATGCGCTGAGCCTGCTCGATCAGGCTGTATCATTCAGCGGAGATGAGCTGACGGTGGATGATGCGCTGCTGATAACAGGGGCTGTGTCACAGCACTATATTGGAAAGCTCGCCTCAACCCTCCACGAAAAAAATGTTTCCGGTGCTTTGGAAACATTGAACGAACTGCTTCAGCAGGGAAAAGACCCGGCAAAATTAATCGAGGATATGATTTTCTACTTTAGGGATATGCTTCTTTATCAAACGGCGCCTGATTTAGAAGGCGTTCTTGAAAAGGTGAAGGTGGACGAAGAGTTCCAAGCTCTATCCCGGCAAATTCCTGCACCAGACCTTTACGAAATGATCGATATATTAAATAAAAGCCATCAGGAAATGAAATGGACGAACCATCCGCGTATCTTCTTTGAAGTTGCAGTTGTGAAGCTCTGCCAGGGACCAAAAGCAGGGGCATCCGCGGCCGCCCCGCCGGAAGTGGATAATCTCGTCAACAAGGTTCGGCAGCTTGAGCAGGAGATTGAGAAGCTTAAAACACAAGGTGTACAGGTTTCTTCGGCTCCCGCCCAGCCTAAAGAAACGTCCCGTCCGCAAAAAAGCGTGAAAAGCGCATATAAAGCGCCTGTCGGCCGTATTCATGAAATATTAAAAGATGCTACAAGACCGGACCTCGAAAAATTGAAGGGCTGCTGGGGACAATTGCTTGCCCAGCTTAAACAGCAGAATAAAGTATCGCATGCTGCCCTTTTAAATGACAGCGAGCCGGTGGCTGCATCTTCAAAAGCATTTGTCCTCGCATTCAAATACGAAATTCACTGTAAAATGGTAGCTGAAGACAATAATGGAGTCAGGACAAATCTGGAGCAAATTTTGGATGGAATGCTTGGGGGAAGGATAGATATAGTTGGCGTTCCCGAAGCCCAATGGGGTAAAATAAGAGAAGAATTTCTGCAGGATCATCAGCCGGAAGATTCTGAAGCAAATGAACCGAAAGAAGAAGATCCGCTCGTATCAGAAGCTAAAAAACTGTTCGGAGCGGAACTGATTGAAATTAAAGAATAAAAACATGAAAGAGAGTGGATTTGAGTATGCGCGGTGGAATGGGTAACATGCAGAAAATGATGAAACAAATGCAAAAAATGCAAAAGGATATGCAAAAGGCACAGGAGGAACTGGCAGAAAAAGTACTCGAAGGTACTGCGGGCGGCGGAATGGTGACTGTTAAGGTAAACGGCCAAAAAGAAGTCATCGACGTCATCATCAAAGAGGAAGTCGTAGACCCTGAAGATGTTGAAATGCTTCAA
Organism: Bacillus sp. BS3(2021); assembly: GCF_021043345.1. NCBI lineage: Bacteria > Bacillati > Bacillota > Bacilli > Caryophanales > Bacillaceae > Bacillus > Bacillus sp. BS3(2021). The sequence continues at coordinate 1,655 of NZ_JAJNDM010000016.1, read as the reverse complement.
GATCTTGTCCTTGCAGCGACAAACGATGCTTTGAAAAAAGTCGACGATGTAACAAATGAAACGATGGGTAAGTTTACAAAAGGAATGAACATGCCGGGTTTATTCTAGGAGGAAAATAAGAATGCAGTATCCTGAACCAATATCAAAGCTGATTGACAGCTTTATGAAATTGCCAGGAATCGGACCCAAGACGGCGGTCCGTCTGGCTTTTTTTGTTCTTAGTATGAAAGAAGACGTCGTGTTAGATTTTGCAAAAGCATTGGTAAACGCAAAGCGCAATTTGACATATTGCTCGGTTTGCGGACATATAACAGATCAAGATCCTTGCTATATTTGTGAAGATACGAGAAGAGACAAATCGGTCATATGTGTTGTTCAGGATCCGAAAGATGTCATTGCTATGGAGAAAATGAAGGAATACAGCGGACTGTACCATGTTTTGCATGGTGCGATTTCTCCGATGGACGGCATCGGTCCGGAAGATATTAAAATACCCGAATTGCTGAAACGGTTGCAGGATGATCAGGTGACTGAAGTCATTCTCGCGACAAACCCGAATATAGAAGGAGAAGCAACGGCCATGTACATTTCAAGGCTTTTAAAGCCGTCTGGTATCAAGCTGTCACGAATTGCCCATGGACTTCCGGTCGGAGGCGATTTGGAGTATGCAGATGAAGTCACTCTTTCTAAAGCGCTTGAAGGCAGACGTGAAATGTAGAGGGAGGAGATTGCATTACCATGGGTTTTCTTCGGAAAAAGAAGCTTAGAAAAGAATTTGATAACAAGCTGATTGAACAGCTGATCCATCAAAAGGAAGAATGGAACAGGCAAAAGCGGCTGATTGAAAACAGTCTTGAGCCTTCGCCAGAAGTTCTTTACGAATTAAAGGTTGCCGAGGCAAAGTACTTTTTTTATTTGCGGGAAGCAAAAAAAAGAAATTTAAGGATCGGCAGCTGGAAGTAGCAGGTCTATTCGCATGATTCCCATCATATGCTTGTACAAGAACGAGCGAGGAGTGATGGAATTCATGGGATCTGTTATCTTTATCGGGGCAATTGTCGCTTTGGTTGCCCTGTTGTTTTTTTCAAAAACATCATTTAAACCTTTGCGATTAATCGGAAGAATAGCGGTTAGATTTGTAGTCGGCGCTTTGTTTTTATTCTGTGTGAATCTGTTTGGCGAGAGCGTGGGCATTCACGTGCCGATTAATATTGTAACAACCGGAGTGAGTGGATTATTGGGGGTTCCCGGTGTAGCAGCTCTTATTGTTATTAAACAATTTATCGCAATATAATTTCTTGTTGACAATTTTATTTAAAGGTGTTAAATTAGTATTCGTCGCTGATGACGAATAATTTTTTTGAAAAAAAGTTGTTGACGACATCACGATTAAATGTTAAGATATTATAGTCGCTTTGAGAGCGGCGATGAAGTTCTTTGAAAACTAAACAAGACAAACGTACCTGTTAATTCATTAAATAAATCGCACATGCGAATGTGCGTAGTCAGGGGCCTGCACGATGCAGGTCATGCAGATGTTGTCACAGGATGTGACGAACTTAATCTGCGCTCCATTATTTCATGGAGAGTTTGATCCTGGCTCAGGACGAACGCTGGCGGCGTGCCTAATACATGCAAGTCGAGCGGACAGATGG
>NZ_JAJNDM010000015.1:0-55740 GCF_021043345.1 Bacillus sp. BS3(2021) | reverse complement strand
GCGATAGCGAAGAGGTCACACCCGTTCCCATGCCGAACACGGAAGTTAAGCTCTTCAGCGCCGATGGTAGTTGGGGGCTTCCCCCTGTGAGAGTAGGACGCCGCCAAGCACTTAAAAAGACCAGCTTATATAAGCTGGTCTTTTTTTGTCGGAACTTCATTGATACAAACACCTAACCTTTCCTGACTACATATACTAATCTAACCTTCAAAAACATTCTTAATTTTGTATACAAATGTTGTTCTTTGGGCATACTGAAACCCATGGAGGTGGAATGGATGAGTAAGTCTAATCATGGGGAAACGTGTATCATTTGTGAGGAAAATAAAACCGAAGGCATTCACCTTTATACGAAATTTTTATGTTCGGATTGTGAGAAAAAGATTATATCTACATCAACATCAGATCCTGAGTACTCTGACTATGTCAAAAAATTAAAGAGTCTCCGGACACCGCCATTATATTCTTAGACCGTTTTAGGTCTTTTTTTTAAGCCTTTAAGTCTGTATGGATCAAAGGTATAATGAAAGTGATGAAGACACGGTTAAGGTGTCTTTTTTGCTATACACCATGATTTTCGAGCTGAAACTTTGTTTAGCCGATATCCGTATTAGAAATTAGTATAAAGAAACGACCGATTTATCATAAAAAAAGAAATTTATATATTAGGAGTAGTGGTGTAATGAAACCGATTCTTCATTTTATGCTTCGTGCAACTGCTGCAAGTGCATTGTCCGTGCTCCTTTGGTTCACCAGCTTCTTCGCGCTTAACCAGACTTTTCTGCTGTCTTCCGCTTATGCAGCCGGAACCTGGGTTGCCGTTTATCTTGGCGGGAAATGGTACGGAACCTATTTGTTTTTAAAAGAAAACCAGCTTACACGGCGGGAATATACCTATATAAAGCAAAATCTGCGGGAAGCTAAGCTGAAAATCGCCCGGTTAAGAAAAGCCTTATTCGCAGTCAAAAACATTCAAACGATTAAACAAAATATAGAAATTCTCCGTATCGTCAGAAAAATTTACAGCATTACAAAGAACGAACCAAAGCGTTTTTACCAGGTTGAACGCTTTTATTATCAAAGCCTTGATTCAATTGTTGAACTGACGGAAAAGCATGCGTTTTTGGCGTCACAGCCAAAACGTAATGCGAAGCTTGAAGTTTCTTTAAGCGAAACACGCATGATGATCGATAAGCTTGCCAAGCAATTGGAAGACGACCTTTATGACTTGCTGAAAACAGACATTGACCACTTGGAGTTTGAACTGGACGTCGCAAAGCATTCAATGAAAAAAGGCTGACGGAGGAAAGCTGAAAATGAGCGAATATAAACCATCGTTACACAAAACTGGCGCACAGCTTAAAATTGATGATTTGCTTTCCGATCCTTTTGGACAAGGAGAAAAGTCTGTTTCCGGCATGGAGGAAGAACACCGCGGGCAGCAAGTAAATCTGGTTGATACGTTATCCGAAGAAAAACGCCGGCAGGCATTCCAACTGGCCGAACAGATCGATCCAAAACAACATGACAGCATGACTCTGTATGGAACGCAAGCTCAATCCAAACTCTTGAATTTTTCACACGAGATGCTTGAGCACGTCCAAAAAAAAGATATTGGTGAAATTGGGCAGGTCTTAAGCGACCTAATGAAAAAGCTTGAACAGGTCAGCCCTGATGAATTGAAAACTGAAAAAAGGAACTTTTTTTTCCGTTTTTTCGGAAGAGTATCCCATTCTGTTCAAGAAGTCTTATCAAGGTATCAAAAAACCGGCGCCCAAATAGACAGAATCAGCGTAAAACTTGAGCATTCCAAAAGCGCGCTGATCAATGATAATAAGATGCTCGAACGGCTGTATGAAAAAAATAAAGAATATTATGAAGCGCTGAATGTCTATATTGCAGCCGGTCAGCTGAAGCTTGAAGAATTAAAACATCAAACCATACCCGAATTAAAAGAGAAATCGAAAACAGAACATCATCATATGGCCGTTCAGGATGTAAATGATATGATTCAGTTTGCCGACCGGCTGGAAAAGCGGGTTTATGATTTAACATTGAGCAGACAAATTACACTGCAGAGCGCCCCGCAAATCCGTTTGATCCAACACACAAATCAAGTGCTGGCGGAAAAGATCCAATCATCGATTATGACAGCAATTCCCCTTTGGAAAAATCAGGTTGCTATTGCGCTTACTCTGTTGAGGCAGCGCCGAGCCGTAGAAGCTCAAAAAAAGGTGTCAGCCACAACAAACGAACTGCTCTTGAAAAATGCCGAGATGCTGAAGGCCAACACGATCGAAACTGCCAAGGAAAATGAGCGCGGCTTTATCGATATCGAAACATTGAAACAAGTGCAGGACAATCTGATCGGAACGCTTGAGGAGACGCTTAAAATTCAAGAAGAAGGCCGTTCAAAGCGCCTTCAGGCAGAAGAAGAAATAAGGGCAATGGAAGATGGTCTCAAGGCTAAGCTGCTGGACATGAAAGAAAACCAAAACCGTTTATCATAAGCAAGATAAACATTTACCAAAACGTCCGCCCTTTATGTAATCCGCCTTGAAGGGTATAATAAATGCAGAATGTCATACCGTCACCCGGGAGCACGAGGGTGACGAAGAAAATAGAGAAGATGACTAAAGGATCGGTTATATGAAGACACCTTTATATACAGCATTGGTGAACCATGCTGAAGGACATCATTATTCTTTTCACGTTCCGGGACATCACAATGGAGATGTCTTTTTTGATGAAGCGAAAACCTTTTTCGAAACGATTCTCAAAGTTGATCTAACTGAACTGACGGGTCTGGATGATTTGCATGAGCCATCAGGCGTCATCAAAGAAGCGCAGGATTTAGTTTCGCGGCTTTATGGCGCGGAAGAAAGTTTTTTTCTCGTCAATGGTTCGACCGTCGGGAATCTGGCGATGATCATGGCTGTTTGTCAGCCGGGTGACACGATACTTGTTCAGCGGAACTGCCATAAGTCTGTATTTCATGCGATTGAACTTTCAGGCGCCCATCCGGTTTTTTTGACGCCGGAAATTGATGAGGCGATGGCCGTTCCCACACATATATTGTACGAAACGGCAAAAGATGCAATTTCACAATGTCCGCACGCTAAAGGAATCGTGCTGACATATCCCAATTACTACGGACATGCTGTTGATCTAAAGCCGATCATAGAAGAGGCCCATCAACACGACATTCCCGTTCTAGTCGACGAGGCTCACGGCGCCCATTTTGTGCTGGGCCATCCATTTCCCCAGTCATCGCTGAAAGCGGGCGCCGATGTTGTCGTTCAGTCTGCGCACAAAACGCTCCCGGCGATGACAATGGGATCTTATCTGCATATTAACAGCCGCAGGATGAACAGGGACAGACTGGCATATTATCTCTCTGTACTTCAAAGCAGCAGTCCTTCTTATCCAATCATGGCATCTTTGGATATAGCTAGGGCATACGCCGAAAATATCTTGAAAACAAATCGAACAGCCGATATTGAGAAAGAGCTCCTCAACATGAGAGAAGCCTTTTCTCAAATAAACGGAGCCGAGATCGTCGAGCCGGCTGATGCCGGTATCCAGCAAGATCCGCTTAAGCTGTCTGTCAGATCAGCGTATGGCCACTCCGGTTTTGAACTGAAATCCATATTTGAAGCAAACGGCATCCATCCTGAATTGGCAGATGAAAGGCAAGTCCTGTTGATCCTGCCGCTTGAAGGAAAAAACAAGCCTGCGCCGGAACTGATCAGCACAATCAGCAAAGAAATCAGAGATACAGCTGTTCAACACAATTATCCTGCCGGAATCGGAATCCCTTCTGAAAAAGTCACAGCTTTGCCTTACCGGAAAAGCAAGTTGTCAGCCTTCAAAAAAGAATCGGTTCCTTTTACGGAAGCCGCGGGCAGAATAAGCGCGGAACCGGTCATACCGTACCCTCCGGGTATTCCGTTGATTATGGCGGGTGAGAGAATAACAAAAGAGACGATCAGCCGGCTGACGCGGCTCGTCGACCTGAATGTACACATTCAGGGCAGCAATCAGCTCAAACAAAAGCAATTAACTGTATATATAGAAGAGGAGAAATCATGAACGGATTATTTATTACTTTTGAAGGGCCTGAAGGTGCGGGGAAAACGACAATCCTTCAGGCTGCGGCAGACCAATTGACGAAAAACGGCTATTCTGTTCTCGCGACAAGAGAACCGGGCGGCATTGAAATATCTGAACGAATTCGCGAGGTTATTTTAAATCCAAGTCATACGGCTATGGATCCAAAAACCGAAGCCTTATTATATGCAGCCGCAAGAAGGCAGCACCTTGTCGAAAAAGTAAAACCGGCGCTTGAAAAAGGAAAAATCGTCTTATGCGACCGGTTCATCGACAGTTCACTTGCTTATCAGGGGTATGCCAGGGGACTCGGCATTGATGAAGTATTTTCTGTTAATCAATTTGCGATCGGCAATATGATGCCTAATATGACGATTTATTTCGACATCGACCCGGAAGAGGGAATGAAGCGGATCAATATAAATCATGCCAGAGAGAAGAACCGGCTTGATCTGGAAAAACTCCATTTTCATCAGCTTGTTCAAAAAGGCTATAAAGAAGTTATGAACCGGTTTCCCGGCCGATTTCGGATCGTGGATGCCAGTCAGAATGTTGAACATGTGTTAAAAAGGGTAAATAACATCATTAAGGAAGCATTAAAAGAAAATCAGTTGTGACCTGTTTACCATTCATTGTTATAATGGTAGCAAGAGTATCCTTAAGTGTTTCCATCCAAAAGGGGGCTTTTCATATGAAGTTAATTATCGCTGTTGTTCAAGACCAAGACAGCAATAGGCTTTTAAAGGCTTTAACCGATCACAATTTTCGCGTGACTAAACTGGCGTCAACCGGCGGCTTTTTGAAATCGGGAAACACAACCTTCATGTTGGGTGTAGATGATATTCGAGTAGACAAAGCTTTAAGCTTGATAAAAGAAAACGGAAGCAAGCGCGATCAGCTGATTGCCCCTGTTTCTCCAATGGGCGGAAATGCCGATTCATATGTTCCTTATCCCGTTGAAGTTGAAGTGGGCGGAGCAACCGTTTTTGTACTGCCGATCGAGCAATTCCATCAATTTTAAGGGTTGAGGATATGAAAATAAGTCAAGAACTGCGTACAATGATAGAGAAACAGCAGACTCCGCCTGCAAGAGGAGAAAACGTTTCTGCTTCATTTAAAGAGAAGATGAATATACAAAGCGGCAAGCTACGAGTTGAACAGCTGACAATGCTTTTAACAGATATTGAAGCGTTCGGAAAACGCTTATCAAAGTCGAGGAACTTCAAGGATTTGGCCAGATTCAAAGGCTTGATCAAACGATTTGTAAAAGAGACCGTTGAAAACGGGCTGACGGTGGAGAATTCAAGAAGCTTCGATCTGTACGGAAACAGCCGGACATTGAGCATTGTAAAAGAACTGGACGAAAAGCTTGTGCAATTAACAGAGGACCTGATGGACCAAGAAAAATCTTCTATCGAACTTTTAGAACAGATTGGCGAAATCAAGGGTTTACTGATAAACCTTTACACATAGAGAGTGATGGTATGGCTACAACCTGGACAGAAATGCAGAAGCTTCAGCCACGGGTCATGAAGCTTTTGCAAAATAGTATAGAAAGAAACCGGCTTGCCCATGCCTATTTATTTGAAGGGCGCAAAGGGACGGGCAAATTAGACGCGGCAACCCTTCTGGCAAAAAGCTTTTTTTGCCTTGAAGACGGGGCGGAGCCATGTGAGTCGTGCCGGAACTGCCAGCGGATTGAATCAGGAAACCATCCGGACGTTCACGTCGTGCATCCGGACGGACTTTCGATTAAAAAGGGACAAATTCAGGCGCTTCAGGAAGAGTTTTCAAAGACCGGTTTGGAATCGCATAAAAAGCTGTACATTATCTCCCATGCCGATCAAATGACGGTCAATGCGGCGAACAGCCTTCTGAAGTTTTTAGAGGAGCCGAGCAGCGATACAATCGCTGTTCTTTTAACGGAACAGCCGCAAAAATTGCTCGATACGATCATATCGAGATGCCAAGTTTTATCCTTTCAGTCGTTGCAGCCCGAATCAATTGAAAAGGAACTGATCAAACAAGAGGTCTCACCGAATATTGCTGCCCTTTTGTCGAATATGACAAACAATTTATCGGAAGCGCTCGAATTGAGTCGAAATGATCAGTTTGCAGAGTCGCGAGCGAAAGTGATAAAATTGTATGAAGTCTTACACCAGCGAAAAGGACATGCTTTTTTCTATATTCAAGATCAGTGGATGCCCTTTTTCAAGGAGAAAGACCACCAAGAAATGGGTCTTGATATGCTTTTATTTATATATCGCGACGTGTTGTCCATTCAGTTGGGACATGAAGATAAAATACTATTTCAGGACTTATTCCAATCATTAAAACAGCATGCGCTGCAAACAACACAACAAAGAGTGACAAACCAGATACTTGCTGTTTTAGAAGCAAAAAAACGGCTTTATTCCAATGTGAATGCTCAAGGATTAATGGAGCACTTGGTTTTAATGCTGCAGGAGGGATAAGCTTGTACAACGTTATTGGTGTCCGTTTTAAAAAAGCGGGCAAAATATATTATTTCGATCCGAACGGATTTCAGATAGATAAAGACAGCTGTGTGATCGTCGAAACGGTTCGCGGTGTTGAATACGGGCAGGTTGTCATCGCCAACAAGAAAGTAGACGAGAACGATGTCGTGCTGCCTTTAAGAAAAGTGATCAGAGTTGCGGATGAGCGCGACCGCCTGATCGTTGAAGAGAATCAAGAAGCTGCGCTGTCCGCCTTTGATGTCTGCCAGAAAAAGGTTAACGAGCACGGCCTTGAGATGAAGCTGGTCGATGTGGAATTCACTTTTGACCGCAACAAAGTCATTTTTTATTTTACGGCTGACGGAAGAGTCGATTTTAGAGAACTCGTCAAAGATTTGGCGTCAATCTTTAAAACGAGAATCGAACTGAGGCAAATCGGCGTCAGGGATGAAGCGAAGATGCTGGGCGGCATCGGACCGTGCGGAAGAATGCTTTGCTGTTCCACATTTTTAGGTGATTTTGAGCCCGTGTCTATTAAAATGGCAAAGGATCAAAATCTGTCGCTGAATCCGACGAAGATTTCCGGACTATGCGGACGGCTGATGTGCTGTCTGAAATATGAAAACGATGAATACGAAACAGCAAAAGAACAGCTTCCGGATATTGGGGAAGTGATCGCCACGTCCAACGGCCCGGCAAAAGTCGTCGGCTTGAATATTCTTGAACGCATTCTCCAAGTTGAACTGACAGACTGTGACAAAGTCGTTGAATATACGTGGGATGAGCTGTTGCAAGAAGGTGTCGTATCTGCACAAACCACAGATTAACGAGGTGTGAAACCTTGGATAAAAAAGAATTGTTTGATACAGTGATAAGTTTAGAAGAACAAATCGGGTCCCTTTACCGCCAGCTTGGAGATCTCAAGCAGCATATCGGGGAAATGATTGAAGAAAACAATCATTTACAGCTTGAAAACGAGCATTTGCGCAAGAGGCTGGAAGAAACGGATCAAAGGCTAAAAAACGCAAAATCCGATGAAAAAGAGATAAAAGCAGAAAAGACAGGGCATGCTGATATTGGAGAAGGCCATGATAATTTGGCGCGCCTGTATCAGGAGGGCTTCCATATTTGCAACATCCATTACGGAAGTGTTCGCAAAGAAGGAGACTGCCTGTTCTGCCTCTCGTTCTTAAATAAAAAATAAGAAAGGCTTCCGGCGGAACGGAAGCCTTTTTAACGGTACAATGTGTTTAGGAAAGGGAAAAGACATGATTCAATTAAAAGACGATGAACGACTGGATTATTTACTTGCAGAAGATATGAAAATCGTGCAAAGCCCGACAGTTTTTGCGTTTTCCTTAGACGCCGTTCTGCTGTCGAAATTTGCATATGTTCCGATACAAAAAGGAAACATCATTGATCTGTGCACAGGGAACGGGATTGTTCCGCTGCTTCTCAGCACCCGCACAAAAGCCGCCATCACCGGGGTGGAAATTCAGGAAAGGCTGTATGACATGGCTCTCCGCAGCGTGGAATACAACAACCTACAAAAACAGATTCATCTCATCAGGGACGACTTGAACAATATGCCGCAGGTGCTCGGATATAATAAAGCTGATGTCGTCACATGCAATCCTCCTTATTTCAAGACGCCGCAAAAAACGGAGCAAAACTTAAATGAACATCTGGCCATTGCCAGACATGAAATTTACTGCACGCTTGAAGACGTCGTTCGCGTCAGCAGCAAGCTGTTAAAGCAGGGCGGCAAACTCGCTCTCGTTCACCGGCCGGGGAGGCTGCTCGAAATCTTTGAATTGATGAAGGCCTTCCAAATCGAGCCGAAGCGCGTCCAGTTTGTTTACCCGAAAAAAAGTAAAGAGGCCAACACCATTTTAGTGGAAGGAATAAAAGACGGCCGGCCTGACCTGAAAATTCTGCCTCCTTTATTCGTATATGATGAACAAGATCAATATACACCTGAAATAAGGAAGATTTTATATGGAGACGAGTAGCCATTATTTTTACGTGCTTTCGTGCCGGGACGGTAGCTTGTACGCCGGCTATACAAACAATATCGAGAAGCGCCTGAAAACCCATAATGACGGGAAAGGCGCGAAGTATACGAGGGCAAGGCTGCCGGTAAAACTCCATTATGCAGAGCGCTTTTCAACAAAGCGAGAGGCGATGCAGGCCGAATACTTTTTTAAAAAATTATCGAGAAAGAACAAAGAACGTTATATAGAAGAAAAAAGACGGGAGGGTGTTGATTATCAACCGGCAAAAGAGCTTTGACCAAAAATCAGACATGGGCATGTTATATCTCGTTCCGACACCCATCGGCAATTTGGAGGATATGACATTTCGAGCGGTTTCTGTGTTGAAAGAGGCGGACATTATCGCTGCGGAGGATACGAGGCAGACGAAGAAATTGTGCCATGTATACGAAATCGAGACACAGCTTGTCAGCTACCATGAACACAATAAAGAAAGCAGCGGACACAAAATTTTGGAATGGCTGAAAGAAGGTAAAAATGTCGCGCTGGTCAGTGACGCCGGAATGCCGACAATATCTGACCCCGGGGCTGAAATCGTCCGCGATTTTATCGAAATGGGCGGCTATGTCGTGCCTTTGCCCGGTGCAAATGCCGCTTTGACCGCACTGATAGCCTCAGGCATTGCGCCGCAGCCGTTTTTCTTTTTCGGTTTTTTGGACCGTAACAAACGGGAAAGGAAAAAACAGCTCGAGGCTTTGAAAAACAGACAGGAGACGATGATTTTTTACGAGTCCCCGCATCGGCTGAAAGAAACCTTGTCAGCCATCAGAGAGGTATTCGGCAACCGGCAAATCGCATTGACAAGGGAACTCACGAAAAAATTTGAAGAGTTTATCAGAGGTTCGATCGAAGAAGCACTCACATGGGCTGAACAGGAACAGGTGCGCGGAGAGTTTTGCCTTGTGATCGAGGGAAGCCGTGAAGAAACGATCGAAGAATCGTTCTGGTGGGAGAACCTTTCAGAAAAAGAACATGTCGAGCATTATATCAGCGAAGGATATCATTCAAAAGAAGCCATTAAAAAAACCGCGGTAGACCGCGGCGTTCCGAAACGGAAGATTTATGACGCTTATCATATTCAAAACTAAAAAAACCGCCCTTGCTTCGGCAAGAGCGGTTTTTGTATAATCAAAATAATTATTTTTGAGATTGAAGTTGTGCTTGAATTTCGTTAATGATTTGCTCAGCGCCTTCAGGGCTAAGAACCAATTTACCGCCTGCAAGTTTAAGGTTGTCATCAGAAACTTCACCTGTAACTTGGCAAGTCATGTTTGGTTTATATTTTTTCAAGATGATTTTTTCGTCATCTACATAGATTTCAAGAGCGTCTTTTTCCGCGATTCCAAGCGTACGGCGAAGTTCGATCGGAATCACCACGCGTCCTAGCTCATCAACTTTACGTACAATACCTGTAGATTTCATATTCATTCTCCTCCCGAAAGATTGTTATTTTTATAGGTGTTTATTATCTTCGTCATTATTCGACAAAATCCTTACAGTCCTAGCATAACAAGGTTTCCAATAAACGTCAATCATTTTCTTTTCTATTGTTTGTAAAAATTAGATCATATAGTCAAAAGACCTTGGAAGAACTGATGTAACAAGGGAAATGAAGATGATAAAACAGTAGGATCAATCAAAAAAAAGCCCTTAAATCAAGACTTTCGAACTAAGGTTTTTCCTCATATCGATTATATACGACATTATTCGACAATGAAAGCATTTTTTTGTCGAAGTATAATATTTCTTTCTGTTAAAAAATTTGTAATCGACCGTATTCATGATGGATCGACAATGTATATTTTCTTGAACTTGAAGGCTAAGATGGTATCATATAAAGAGGGATTATATATTGAGTATATACTGAATGAATACACATGCCGCTCTCGTCCTTTGGGCGGGAGTTTTTTGACATTTTAATTGGGAGGTTCCATCATGCCGCAAGAAAAAAATACGTTTTACATCACTACACCCATTTATTACCCAAGTGGAAAGCTACATATTGGACATGCCTACACAACCGTTGCCGGTGATGCGATGGCTCGGTATAAAAGACTGAGAGGCTTTGATGTCAGGTACTTAACAGGTACAGATGAGCACGGACAAAAAATCCAGCAAACGGCGGAGAAGGAAAATATTACTCCGCAGGAATTGGTCGATCGTGCGGCAGAAGACATTCAGCAGCTTTGGAAAAAGCTCGACATATCCAATGACGATTTCATACGGACGACAGAGGAACGTCATAAAAACGTGATCGAAAAGGTTTTTCAGAAGCTGCTTGACAATGGTGATATATATCTTGATGAATATGAAGGCTGGTACAGCATACCTGACGAAACGTTTTACACCGAAACCCAGCTCGTTGATGTTGAGCGAAACGAAAAAGGCGAGGTAATCGGAGGAAAAAGTCCTGACAGCGGCCATCCCGTTGAGTTAATCAAAGAGGAATCTTACTTCTTCCGCATGGGAAAATATGCGGACCGGCTGCTCGCTTTCTATGAAGAAAATCCTGAATTCATTCAGCCTGAATCCCGCAAAAATGAAATGATCAACAACTTTATCAAACCGGGTCTTGAGGATTTGGCTGTCTCCCGGACGACGTTCGACTGGGGAATAAAAGTGCCCGGCAACCCGAAGCATGTCATCTATGTTTGGATAGACGCGCTGTTTAATTACATTACGGCACTTGGCTTTAATACGGCAAACGATGAAAATTATCAAAAATATTGGCCTGCAGACGTTCATCTTGTCGGTAAAGAGATCGTCCGTTTCCATACCATTTACTGGCCGATTATGCTAATGGCATTGGACCTTCCGCTGCCGAAAAAAGTTTTTGCCCACGGATGGCTGCTGATGAAGGACGGAAAAATGTCTAAATCAAAAGGAAATGTGGTCGATCCAGTCACATTAATCGACAAATACGGACTTGATGCATTGCGTTACTATCTTCTTCGCGAAGTGCCGTTCGGTTCTGACGGCGTATTTACACCGGAAGGATTTGTCGAGCGGATTAACTATGATTTAGCGAATGATTTAGGCAACCTGTTAAACAGAACGGTCGCCATGGTCAACAAATACTTTGACGGCCGGGTTCAGTCATACGAAGGCCCGGTTACCGCTTTTGACGAACAGTTGTCATCATTCTCACAAAAGACAATTGAAGCGTACGAACAGGCGATCGAAAATATGGAGTTTTCTGTAGCGCTTTCTTCATTGTGGCAGTTTGTCAGCAGAACGAATAAATACATTGACGAGACAGCCCCATGGGTACTGGCAAAAGATAAGGACAAAGAAAAAGATCTTCAATCGGTCATGTACCATTTGGCAGAGTCGTTGCGCATCACTGCTGTATTGCTGCAGCCGTTCTTAACGCAGACGCCTGAAAAGATTTTTGCACAGCTCGGTGTTACGGATGCGTCATTGAAAACCTGGGACAGCATTAAAAGCTTCGGCCAGCTGAAATCGGTCAAAGTACAAAAAGGAGAACCGTTGTTCCCGCGTCTTGAAGCGGAAGATGAAGTCGCTTATATCAAATCAAAAATGCAGGGAACGGCTCCAAAAGAAGAACCGAAACAAGAGGAAAAAGCAACTGAAAGGCTTCCGGAAATCACGATAGACGATTTTATGAGCACGGAGCTGAGAGTGGCTGAAGTCATCCATGCCGAACCCGTCAAAAAAGCGGACCGTCTGTTAAAGCTTCAGCTTGATTTGGGCTTTGAAAAACGCCAGGTCGTTTCAGGAATTGCCAAGCACTACAAACCTGAAGAGCTTGTCGGCCGGAAAGTCATTTGTGTAACAAACTTAAAACCGGTCAAACTAAGAGGAGAACTTTCTCAAGGCATGATATTGGCTGGAGAAGACAACGGCGTTCTGTCGCTTGCAGCGGTAGACAGTTCATTATCAAACGGAACGCGAATCAAATAAATGTTGGCAAAGGGTGTTCCACGTGTAACATTTCGTCGAACACCTTTTGTTTTTCGACAATATCTAAAAAAGGTGGCATTTTGATGTTATTTGATACACATGCACATTTAAATGCCGAGCAATTTAATGAGGATTTGGAAGAAGTCATTGCTCGGGCAAAGGAAGAAAAAGTGGAGCACATTGTTGTTGTGGGATTCGATCGTCCGACGATTAAGCGCGCAATGGAATTGATTGAAGCATACGATTTTATTTATGCTGCCATCGGGTGGCATCCGGTTGATGCAATTGATATGACCGATGAAGATTTGGCTTGGATCAAAGACCTCTCTGCCCATGAAAAAGTTGTGGCGATCGGTGAAATGGGACTTGATTATCATTGGGATAAGTCGCCGAAGGACGTTCAAAAAGAGGTGTTCAGAAAACAGATTGCTTTGGCAAAAGAAGTCGGCTTGCCAATCGTGATTCACAACCGTGATGCAACAGAGGATGTCGTTTCTATTTTGCGGGAAGAAGGGGCCGAGGAAGTCGGCGGGATCATGCACTGTTATACCGGAAGCGCCGAAATTGCACAAGAGTGCATAAATATGAATTTCTACCTATCTTTCGGCGGTCCCGTCACATTTAAAAATGCCAAAAAGCCGAAGGAAGTGGTCAAACAAATACCAAATGACCGACTTTTAATTGAGACGGACTGCCCGTATTTAACGCCGCATCCATACAGAGGAAAGCGGAATGAACCAAGCTATGTGAAGCTTGTCGCCGAACAGATTGCTGAATTGAAAGGGATGACTTATGAAGAAGTAGCGGCCATCACCACAGAAAATGCAAAAAAACTTTTCGGCATCAGCTGACACGATTTGATATCGAGCCTTGTTCAAGCTTGTCTCTTCGGGGGACGGTTCTAAAAAGTTCTACATGTCTGTTTGCACTCATAGGATATCTTTGTCGACAAGTCTTTCTTTCTTTTATGAGGTGGTTTTCCCATAATAAAAGAGATGGCGGGCTTGCGGAGAAATAGAGAGGAGGGTTGACAGGCTTGTAGATACTCTATATAATCTCCCCGAGGAGAAGGAGGCGTTTTTCATCATACAAAAAATGAAAAAGCTGTTTTCCGTAAAGCTTAGCAAAAGCAGATGGATACTGATTGCTGCTGGACTGCTTGTCGCAGGAAGCGGAACTGCTTACGGAGCACATGAGCTCGCTAAACAGCAAGTCACCATTTCGATAAACGGGAAAAAGCAGGATGTTCGTACGAATGCGGAAACCGTAGGTGAACTGCTGAAAAGCTTAGACATCGAGACGAGGAAAGAAGATCACATCTCTCCCGCTGAAGATACAAAATTAACGGCGAACACGAATGTTGAGTATGTTGCCGCAAAACCTGTTCATTTCGCGGTCGACGGACAGGAAAAAGAAATCTGGACAACAGCGGGTACTGTCGGCAAACTGCTGAAAGATTTAAATCTAGAGTTGGCGGAACACGATCAAATTGAACCCTCAGTTGATAAAGAAATAACGAAAGACATGAAGCTGACTTTGCAAAGGGCTTTTAAAGTAACCGTAAAGGATGCCGGTAAAGATAAAGATATATGGACGACTTCGACTACGGTCGCTGACTTTTTAAAACATCATAAGATCAGCATAAAAGGCGATGATGAAGTTAAGCCTGCGCTTGATAAAAAGCTGACAAAAGATCAGGCGATTCACATTACTCGTATCAAAAAAGTCACCGATGTAGTGGAAGAGAACATCCCTTTTGAAGTCCGCAAAAAAGAGGACGATTCACTTGAAAAGGGGAAAGAAAAAGTTGTACGGGACGGTAAACATGGCAAGCTTAAAAAGCACTATGCCGTTGTTATGAAAAACGGCAAGGAAGTTTCCAGAGAACTGGTTAAAGAGGAAACAGCCGCTGAAAGCAAAGCCAAAATCATTGCTGTCGGTACAAAGCAAGCCGCAGTGGCTACAGTCAGCGCGAATGTATCGCGCGGAAATCAATCCTCAGGAAAAGAATTTTATGTATCCTCTACAGCTTATACGGCAAGCTGCAACGGATGCTCTGGCCACACTGCGACCGGCGTTAACTTGAAAAATAATCCGGGTGCTAAAGTGATCGCTGTCGATCCGAGCGTCATTCCGCTGGGTTCTAAAGTACATGTAGAAGGATATGGCTACGCGGTTGCAGCCGATACAGGCTCAGCCATCAAAGGCCGTAAAATCGATGTATTCTTTCCGAGTAAGTCTACAGCTTACCGCTGGGGTAACAAAAGAGTTAAAATCAAGGTGTTGAACTAAATATCATTTATTACGCTTCTTATATAAGCAGAGGGATTTTGCGCCCTCTGTTTTTTTGGTTATAATAGATCCATCTTGTTTTCTAATTAATTAGACGGTTTTGTTACAAAAAGGTTTCAATAATTTTAAAAATGTAATAAAAGGTTTTTCACTATACGGAGGAAGAAATGAAGATTAAAGAAATTATTGTTGTCGAAGGCCGTGATGACACAGCAAAAATCAAATCGGCTGTTGATGCTGATACGATTGAAACGAACGGATCTGCCATAGGGGAAGACGTCATCAAACGGATTAGGCTTGCCCAGGAAACGCGCGGGGTCATTATTTTAACCGATCCTGATTTCCCGGGGGAAAAAATCAGAAAAACGATTGCAGAAAAAGTCCCCGGCTGCAAGCATGCATTTTTACCCAAGCATTTGGCAAAGCCTAAAAATAAGCGCGGAATCGGTGTTGAACATGCTTCGCTTGAGGCAATCCGCGAATGCTTAAAAACCGTTCAGGAGGAGATGGAGGCGACGGAACCTGAGATTGAGGCTCGGGATTTAATCGAAGCCGGCCTGATCGGGGGCCCTCTGGCAAAACAAAGGCGGGAGCGGCTCGGCGAGATATTGAATATCGGCTATACAAATGGGAAACAGCTTCAAAAGCGGCTGCAAATGTTTCAGATCAAAAAGAGTGATTATTTAAGCGCACTGGATGTTGTGCTGCGGGAGGAAGAGCATGAATAAAGATATCGCCACCCCAATTAGAACTAAGGAAATTCTCAATAAATACGGATTTTCATTCAAAAAAAGCCTGGGGCAGAACTTCTTGATTGATACGAACATATTGGACAGAATTGTCGACCATGCGGGAGTGACGGAGCGTACCGGCGTGATTGAAATCGGTCCGGGGATCGGGGCATTGACCGAGCAGCTGGCAAAGCGTGCGAAGAAAGTGACGGCCTTCGAAATCGACCAAAGGCTCCTGCCGATTTTAAAAGATACGCTTTCTCCGTATGATAATGTGACTGTCATTCACCAGGATGTCCTGAAAGCCGATGTCCGGGCGGTAATGGACGAGCAGTTTCAAGACTGCGATGAGGTGATGGTTGTCGCCAACCTCCCGTATTACGTCACGACTCCGATCATCATGAAGCTTTTAGAAGAAAATCTGCCGCTGAAAGGGATCGTCGTCATGCTTCAAAAAGAGGTGGCGGACCGAATGGCTGCGAAACCTTCTACAAAGGAATACGGGTCCCTTTCCATCGCGGTTCAGTTTTATACCGAAGCCAAAACGGTCATGAATGTGCCAAAGACTGTATTTGTCCCTCAGCCTAACGTGGATTCCGCGGTCATCAGGCTGACGCTGAGGGGAGAACCGGCTGTCGCGGTTCAAGATGAAGCCTTTTTCTTTCAAGTCGTAAAATCCAGCTTTGCACAGCGCCGAAAAACGCTTTTCAACAACCTCGTTAACAACCTGCCGAATGGCAAAGAGAATAAATCAAAAATTGAAAGAGCGCTTCAGGATTCACAAATCGACGGAAAACGACGCGGAGAATCGCTGAGCATTGAAGAGTTCGCCGTCTTATCTGACCGCTTGAGAGCAGTCCTTCTTTAATGGAGGGCTTTTTTTATTTGAAGCCGGGCTTTAAGCCTGATCAGGCTTGTCATCCGTTCACCACTTGAAGGGCGGGAACATAGGCTAAAGAAGCACCTTTACTTTTCATTGCTTTATATTCATCAGGATGGGGCTTAGTCTATGTGTGGAGTGAAAAGCATGCAATTTAAAATAGGCGATATGGTCGTCAGAAAATCTTATCGAAGAGATATCTTATTTCGAATTATACGAATTGATCAATCGGCAAATGGAGAACCTGTGGCCGTTTTGCACGGAGATGAGGTCAGATTAATCGCTGACGCATATTTAACGGACCTGGAAATGGTCCGCGAGGCTGAGCGGCAGATGAGAAAGCGGGAAGAAGAATCGAGAATGAAAGAATCCCTCGATCTTCTCCGCCAGGATTACAAACTCCTTCACAATAAACATGAGTACCGCGCCACAAACCAATATAACAATCAACAGCAGTACTTTCATATGCCTGGAAGAGTCCTTCATTTAGACGGGGATTCGGCTTATTTAAAAAAATGTCTGGCGCTCTATGAAAAGATCGGGGTTCCTGTATACGGCATTCATTGTTATGAAAAGAAAATGTCATCGGTCATCGAGGAACTGATCGATGAGTACCGCCCGGATCTTCTCGTCATCACCGGACACGATGCCTATTCTAAGCAGAAGGGTGATATTAACAATCTGGATGCCTACAGGCATTCAAAAGATTTTATCGAAACCGTTCAAAAAGCGAGAAAAAAAATTCCCCATCTTGATCAGCTTGTCATTTTTGCCGGCGCATGCCAGTCCCATTTTGAATCACTGATCAGAGCCGGTGCAAATTTTGCAAGCTCTCCGTCAAGAGTCAACATCCATGCGCTTGATCCGGTCTATATAGTCGCAAAAATCAGCTTCACTCCGTTTATGGACCGCATTAACGTCTGGGAAGTGCTCAGAAACACCCTGACGAGGGAAAAGGGACTCGGAGGCATTGAGACGCGAGGCGTATTGCGAATCGGAATGCCATATAAAACAAAAGAAAACGATTAAACGAGCCCGCCGGATGGCGGGTTTTTGCCATGGAGCCGAATGTTTTTACCTTTTTTTAAAAAAACATACATAATGAAACGAAAAATGAGGAAAATAAGGGAAAGTCGGCGTATAATTTGTCACAAATATTTTATTGACAGAGGCTTATGAACGTTGATATAATTTAAATTTTATTTGACAAAAATGGGCTTCTGGTGTATACTGAATATAGTGAGGTGGATGCAATGGCGAAAACGTTGTCCGATATTAAAAGATCGCTTGATGGACATTTGGGAAAAAGGCTGACGTTAAAAGCAAACGGTGGCCGCCGAAAAACGATTGAGCGTTCGGGCATTTTAGCTGAGACGTACCCTTCTGTTTTTGTGATACAACTAGACCAAGACGAGAATTCGTTTGAAAGAGTTTCATACAGTTATGCGGATATTCTTACTGAGACGGTTGAATTGAGATTTTCTGATGATAAAACCAGCTCAGTAGCCCTTTAATAAGCAGCGGACTTTATGTTTGCTGCTTTTTGTTTTGCCTTTTTTTATCCAGAATTTTTCGGGGAAGTTCTGCACAAATCGAGCAAAGCTAATACATGTCACTTGTTTTATGATGAGTCAGACGGATGGTATGATACTTGAAAGGGGCTGTTTCGCATGGGCAGACGTCGAAGCATCATGTCAGAGGAATTCAAAAATGAATTGGCTAAGGATCTTGGATTTTACGACACGGTAAAAACCGAGGGCTGGGGCGGAATTCGGGCCAGAGACGCCGGTAACATGGTGAAGAGGGCCATTGAATTAGCCGAACAGCATATGGCTCAAAACCAGCAAAATCATTAAAACAGTGACATACGGAGGGCGCTTCTGTCCTCCGTTTTTTTCATTGATCTGCATTCAGCCGATCAGGTGCTGCAAACGCCTTGAGGATTCGCTGAAGGGGGCAATCGCGATCTGCGGGAATGACCGCATGCTAAGAGCGCGGTGTCCTGCACGGGCGCATGCATTTGTACGTCCTGTACTTCAAAATATGTTACAATGTGGATACTTATGTTTAGATGGAGAAGTAGGTGAATGGATTGCGTATTTTAGAGAAGGCGCCGGCTAAAATTAATTTGTCGCTCGACGTTCGCCGCAAACGTCCAGATGGGTATCATGAAGTAGAGATGGTCATGACGACAATTGATTTGGCGGATCGGATTGAATTAACCGAGCTGGCAGAAGATAAAGTAACGGTTTCTTCGCATAACCGCTTTGTTCCCGACGATCAGCGAAACCTTGCTTATCAGGCTGCAATGCTCATGAAAGAACGATACGGCATTAAAAAAGGTGTTTCTATATTTATTACGAAAGTGATTCCCGTTGCTGCGGGGCTTGCGGGAGGAAGCAGCGATGCGGCTGCCGTCTTCAGAGGGCTGAACCGGCTGTGGGATTTGAAGCTTTCGATGAATGAACTGGCTGAGCTTGGCGCTGAGATCGGATCTGATGTCTCCTTTTGCGTACATGGAGGAACGGCTCTTGCAACGGGAAGAGGAGAGAAAATCCGTCATATCGAGACTCCGCCGCACTGCTGGGTTGTGCTGGCAAAGCCGACGATCGGCGTATCAACTGCAGAAGTGTACAAGCAGCTGAAAGTCGATGAGATTGAACATCCGGATGTTCAAGGTATGATTTCTGCGATCGAAGAGAAGAATTTTCAAAAAATGTGCGACAAACTCGGCAATGTTCTCGAATCTGTTACATTGAATATGCATCCCGAAGTCGCGATGATCAAAAATCAAATGAAGCGGTTTGGCGCCGATGCTGTGCTGATGAGCGGGAGCGGCCCCACTGTGTTCGGATTGGTTCAATACGAATCAAAAGTACAAAGAATCTATAACGGATTAAGAGGGTTTTGCGATCAGGTTTATGCGGTGCGGATGATCGGAGAACAAAATGAACTTGATTAAATCCGTATGTTAAGTTATATTATTTTTAAAAATATTCGGATTTTGGAGGTAAGTGCATGAAGTTTCGTCGAAGCGGCAGATTGGTGGATCTGACAAATTATTTGTTGACCCATCCGCATGTCTTAGTGCCATTAACCTTCTTTTCAGAACGGTATCAATCTGCTAAATCATCCATTAGTGAAGATTTAACCATTATTAAGCAGACCTTCGAGCAGCAGGGGATCGGGACGCTTCAGACCGTGCCGGGAGCAGCAGGCGGCGTTAAATACATTCCAAAGGTAAAACGCGATGAAGCGGAGGAATTTGTAAAGTCGCTCGGTGAGTCATTGATCGATTCGGAACGGATATTGCCCGGCGGATATTTGTATTTAACCGATATCCTTGGCAAGCCCTCTGTATTAACGAAGGCCGGCAAGATTTTTGCTTCAGCTTTTTCAGACAGGGAGATCGATGTCGTGATGACGGTGGCGACAAAAGGAATTCCTCTGGCATATGCGGTAGCCAGCTACCTTGATGTGCCGACGGTGGTCGTCAGAAAAGACAATAAGGTAACTGAAGGTTCAACGGTCAGCATTAACTATGTGTCTGGATCTTCCAACCGCATTCAGACGATGTCTCTTGCAAAACGCAACTTGCAGACGGGCTCGCGCGTTTTGATTATAGACGACTTTATGAAAGCGGGAGGAACGATCAACGGTATGATCAATCTTCTCGAGGAATTCAATGCCCATGTAGCAGGCATCGGTGTTCTTGTGGAGGCTCAGGGAGTCAAGGAGCGGCTGGTCGATGAGTACATGTCCCTTTTGACTCTTTCTGAAATTGATATGAAGGAAAAAAAGGTGGAAATCCAAAACGGAAACTTTCAGCGTTTTTTTGCAGACAATGAATAGGAAATGGGGAGTTTGAGATGACAAAGGTTGTTCAGACAAAAGAAGCACCGGCGGCGATCGGACCGTATTCACAAGGAATTGTTGTCAATAATATGTTTTACAGTTCAGGGCAAATTCCACTGACCCCGTCGGGTGAAATGGTGACTGGAGACATCACAGAACAGACGCATCAAGTTTTCCGCAATTTAAAAGCCGTGCTGAAAGAAGCGAACGCCTCTCTGGAGACTGTCGTCAAAGCAACTGTGTTTTTGGCGGATATGAATCAGTTCGCAGAGGTGAATGAAGTTTACGGACAGTACTTCGATACCCACAAACCGGCGAGATCATGTGTTGAGGTGGCAAGGCTGCCGAAAGACGCGCTCGTTGAAATAGAAGTCGTCGCATTAGTAAAATAGAAAAAACTCCGAAAAGATGGTTTTGGTCTCCAAAATCATCTTTTTTGTTTGGAAAATTTGTCAATTCAGTGTTTTTTTATCCCAATATTACAAAAATATTTTTAATTATGCAGGAAAACAAAAAAAACCGTTGAATAGTTACACTAATGTTTTTATATTGGGAAAAGGTGGTGAACTACTGTGGAAGTTACCGACGTAAGATTACGCCGCGTGAATACCGATGGTCGCATGAGAGCGATTGCATCCATCACGCTGGATCACGAATTTGTAGTGCATGATATTCGTGTAATTGATGGAAACAATGGTCTTTTCGTTGCGATGCCAAGTAAGCGTACACCTGATGGAGAATTTCGTGATATCGCTCATCCAATCAACTCAAGCACCCGCGGAAAAATTCAGGACGCGGTGTTAAATGAATATCATCGTTTGGGTGACGTTGAGGAAATAGAATATGAAGAAGCTGGAGCTTCTTAAAAAAAGAAGGGCTTATGGATAAGCCCTTTTTGTTTTGAAAAAAAATAATCTTATCATAATAAAATGACAATATATGGTTTGTGATTGCGTATAACAGAAACAGGAGGTAAAACATATGGCGGTTTGAGAATCCCATCCCGAAGGAATCAATTTGTCTCCCTGATCAGTGAATCCTAAATATACTCTGAATATCCAAAATATGCTGTCTTGATTTTCTGATTTCTCATTTTGGCTTGCTTGAAATCAACTCATATTTAGGATATATTTTTCTATGGATAATAGGGATAATGGAGGCCAATACATGGATAAGCGGTTTGCAGTTGTGTTAGCAGCTGGTCAAGGAACAAGAATGAAATCAAAGCTTTATAAAGTTCTTCATCCGGTTTGCGGAAAACCTATGGTCGAGCATGTTGTCGACGAAGCTCGCAAGCTATCATTAGAAAAACTTGTCACAATAGTTGGACATGGAGCCGAAGATGTCAAAAAACAGCTCGGGGAAAAAAGCGAATATGCCCTGCAGGCTGAACAGCTCGGAACAGCCCATGCCGTTAAGCAGGCCAAGTCGATTCTTGGAAGCGAAAAAGGAACGACTATCGTCATTTGCGGAGATACACCCCTTTTAACTGCCGAAACGATGGAAGCCATGCTCACTGAGCACCAGAAAAAAGCAGCAAAAGTGACGGTTTTAACCGCTGTAGCGGAGGATCCGACAGGCTACGGACGCATTATTCGCAATGAAAACGGCGATGTTGCAAAAATTGTCGAACATAAAGATGCAACAGACGAGGAAAGACTTGTCAAAGAAATTAACACAGGAACTTATTGTTTTGACAACGAAGCTCTTTTTCAAACGATCGAGCAGGTTTCCAATGACAACGTACAAGGGGAATATTATCTTCCGGATGTCATTGAGATCTTGAAAAATCAAGGTGAAACTGTAGCCGCTTATCAGACTGGCAACTTCCAGGAAACGCTCGGAGTCAATGACAGAGTCGCCCTTTCACAAGCGGAAATTTATATGAAGCAGCGGATCAATAAACGCCACATGCGAAACGGCGTAAGCTTAATCGACCCTGACAACACATATATTTCACCGGAAGCCGTCATCGGCAGAGATACCGTGATTTATCCCGGCACCGTTATTAAAGGGCGGGTTGTCATCGGTGAGGACGCGGTCATCGGACAGAACAGCGAACTCGAAAACAGTACGATCGGCAGCAGAACGGTTATTAAGCAGTCCGTTGTCGTGAACAGTGAAGTCGGTGACGATGTTACAATTGGACCGTTTGCTCATATCAGACCCGATTCAAAGATCGGCAATGAGGTAAGGATCGGGAATTTCGTCGAAGTGAAAAAATCGGAATTTGGTGATCGCAGCAAAGCATCTCATTTAAGCTACATAGGGGACGCGGAAATCGGAACGGATGTCAATCTCGGCTGCGGGTCGATTACCGTAAATTATGATGGGAAACATAAGTTCAAAACGAAGATTGAAAATGGGGCATTTATCGGCTGCAACTCCAATTTGGTCGCTCCGGTGACAATCGGCGAAGGCGCATACGTAGCTGCGGGTTCAACGATTACCGACGATGTACCAGGCAGGGCTTTGTCTATTGCCAGAGCAAGACAAGTCAACAAAGAAGACTACGCTGAGAACATACACAAAAAATAATCCTAAATCGGAGGTTTACCATGTCTAAATATGAAGACGACAATTTGAAGATTTTTTCTTTAAACTCAAATCCGGGTCTTGCGAAGGAAATCGCAGATATCGTCGGAGTTGAGCTGGGGAAGAGTTCTGTTAAACGCTTTAGCGACGGTGAGGTTCAAATTAATATTGAAGAAAGCATCCGCGGCTGCGACTGCTATGTCATCCAATCGACAAGCGCACCGGTGAACGAGCATATTATGGAGCTTTTGATTATGGTGGATGCGCTGAAACGCGCATCGGCGAAAACGATTAATATCGTGATGCCTTACTACGGCTATGCCCGTCAGGACCGTAAAGCCCGTTCCCGTGAGCCGATCACAGCCAAACTGGTGGCAAACCTGCTGGAAACCGCCGGAGCTACCCGTGTGATTGCACTTGATCTTCACGCGCCGCAAATCCAAGGTTTCTTTGATATACCGATCGATCATTTAATGGGTGTTCCGATTTTAGGTAATTATTTTGAAGAGAAAAATTTCAAGGATGTCGTGATCGTGTCCCCTGACCACGGCGGTGTGACGCGTGCCCGCAAATTGGCGGACCGCTTGAAAGCGCCGATTGCGATTATCGATAAACGCCGACCTAAGCCGAATGTAGCCGAGGTTATGAATATCATCGGACATATTGAAGGGAAAACAGCCATTTTAATTGATGATATTATTGATACGGCAGGAACGATTACGCTTGCGGCTAATGCGCTCGTCGAAAGCGGCGCAGAGGAAGTGTATGCATGCTGTACACATCCGGTTCTTTCCGGTCCGGCGATCGAAAGAATCGACAATTCGAAAATTAAAGAGCTCGTTGTGACCAACAGCATTGAGCTTCCTGAAGAAAAGAAAATCGCGAAGTTCAAGCAGCTTTCTGTTGCACCGCTTCTGGCAGAAGCGATTATTCGTGTGCATGAAAAACAATCTGTCAGCTTCCTGTTCGATTAATTTGCTGATTCTGGTTTAAAGTTTTGTCGTTATGGGTATGGTTTTAGAAAGACCAATCTAACGATAGGATGGTGCTGAACATGGCAATTTTAAAAGCGGAAGAAAGAACGGATTCCAGACGGTCTTCTTTAAGAAAGATCCGGCAATCCGGGTATGTGCCGGGTGTCATTTACGGAAGAAACCTGGAAAACAAATCCGTTGCGTTAGACAGTATTGAGCTTTTAAAAATTTTGCGAGCTGAGGGCAAAAATACGATTATCAACTTGGATATAAACGGAGACCAGCACTCTGTTATGGTGACTGAGCTGCAGACGGATCCATTAAAAGATTCAATTGTACATGCCGATTTTAAAGTGGTTGATATGGAAGCGGAAATGGAGGCGACGGTTCCTGTAAACCTTACGGGTGAAGCAGAGGGGATTAAACAGGGCGGTGTTCTTCAGCAGCCGCTTTACGAGCTGTCTGTCACAGCGAAGCCGAAGAACATTCCGCAAACGATCGAGGTCGATATTTCCAGTCTCGAAGTCAACGATGTTCTAACCGTCGGCGATATTCCGTCTAAAGGCGATTATTCATACAACCATGAGCCTGATGAAGTTGTTGCATCCATTCTTCCTCCTCAAAAGCAGGAAGAAACGGAAGCCGAATCAGCCGCTCAAGACGTTGAGGAACCAGAAAAAGGCACTGAAGAGGAAAAAGAAGAATAAGTACGTAAGACGTAATCCTCCCGCGGTTACGTCTTTTGTGCTAGAATGAGGGGAAATTAGGATGCTCCCCCTCAGTATGCTGAGGCAGGGTTTTGCTTAAGGGAGGATATAGAATAATGCTTGTGTTTGCAGGATTGGGCAATCCGGGTAAAACATATGAAAATACGAGACATAATGTAGGATTTATGACGATCGATGAGCTTTCAAAAGAGTGGAACATTCCGCTTGATAAAACAAAGTTCAACGGTCAATACGGAATCGGATTTGTTTCCGGCAAAAAGGTTCTACTTGTTAAGCCGCTTACATATATGAATTTATCGGGAGAATGTTTGAGGCCGCTTTTGGACTATTATGAGATCCCTGTTGACAATTTGAAAGTGATTTACGATGACTTGGATCTTCCGACCGGAAGAATCCGTCTGAGGACGAAAGGAAGCGCAGGAGGCCATAACGGCATCAAATCGATGATTCAGCATCTGGGAACAACTGAGTTTAACCGGATCAGAATCGGAATCGGCCGTCCGGTCAACGGCATGAAAATCGTCGATTATGTGCTTGGCGCTTTTACAGATGAAGAAGAGCCGGTGATACAAGAGGCCGTCAGACAATCGGCCAAGGCCTGTGAAGCTTCTCTGGAAAAACCTTTTTTAGAAGTCATGAATGAATTTAATGCTAAGGTATAAGGCAGAAGGGAACGGAACATACTAGTTTTAAAAAGACTCGGTATGGAGGTTCCTTTATGGCTTTACATTATTATTGCCGGCATTGCGGCGTTAAAGTCGGAAGTCTTGATCATTCTTATGTAAACAGTGAACAGTTAGGCTTTAACCACTTAACAAACGATGAAAGAAACGATATGATTTCTTATATGGATAATGGGGATTTACACGTGAAGACGATATGTGAAGATTGTCAAGAAGCGCTTGAGCGAAACCCGGATTATCACCAATATCATTCGTTTATTCAATAAATAGCTTTGGTGTAGAGACTAGACCAAAGCATTTTTCTATTTGAGGAAGAGAGGAGGGGCTCATTTGAACAATATTCAATCCTATATCACAAAAAGCGATGATTTTAAATCCATCGTCAACGGCTTAAACGAAGGGCTGAAGGAACAGCTGCTTGCGGGGCTCTCCGGATCTGCCCGGTCGTTATTTACAGCCGCTCTTACAAAAGAAACGAGACGGCCGGTATTTTTAATTACGCATAACCTTTATCAGGCTCAAAAAATTACAGATGACTTGACAGGGCTGATAAAAGATCAGCCTGTCCTTTTATATCCTGTCAACGAATTGATTTCTTCTGAAATTGCGGTGGCAAGCCCTGAGCTGCGCTCGCAAAGGCTTGATGTCTTAAATCGGCTTGCAAGCGGTGAAACGCCTATCGTTATTGCTCCGGCAGCAGCCGTCAGAAGAATGCTGCCCCCTGTCGAAGTATGGCAAAACAGTCAGATTCGCATTGAGACGGGGCGCGACATCGACCCGGAACAGCTGCTTCAGAAGCTTGTTCAAATGGGGTATGAGCGTACGGATATGGTGGCGGCTCCAGGCGAATTCAGTATTCGCGGGGGGATTATCGATGTCTATTCATTGACCGAAGAAAACCCTGTCCGGATTGAATTGTTTGATACAGAAGTTGACTCGATTCGTATATTCAATACGGATGATCAGCGCTCACTGGAAACGCGCGATGAAGTAACGATCGGCCCTGCGAAGGAACTGATCGTGCGGGATGAAGATCGGCAAAGAGCGCTTGAACAAATCGATAAAGGTCTTGCCAACAGTCTTAAAAAGCTGAAGCTTGATAAACAAAAGGAAATTCTCGATCAAAATATCGCGGAAGATAAAGAGCTGCTCAAGGAAGGTCATATCGGCCAGGAAATGGTTAAATACCTTTCTTATTTCTATGAGAGACCTGCTAGTTTACTAGATTATTTCCCGAAAAATACTTTGCTGATACTAGATGAGATCAGCCGTATTCATGAAATGGAAGACCAGCTTCAAAAGGAAGAGGCAGAATGGATTACGAGCCTGCTGGAAGAAGGGAAAATCCTTCATGATACAGCAATGTCATTTCCTTTTCACAGCCTCATTTCAAAACAGTCCCGCCCGATTTTGTATTACTCGCTGTTTTTAAGGCATGTGCAGCACACCAGTCCGCAAAACATCGTCAATGTTTCAAGCAAGCAAATGCAGAGCTTTCACGGACAAATGAATGTGCTCAAAAATGAGATTGAACGGTTTAAGAAATCGAAATATACAACGGTTTTTCTAGGGGACAGCAAAGAACGCGTCGAAAAACTTGCGTCTGTATTGTCCGATTATGAGATCGAAGCCGCCCAGGCCGACCAGGATGCAGCGCTTGCCCAAGGCCAGATTTACATTATGGAAGGCGGTCTTCAATCCGGCTTTGAACTTCCGATGATCAAGCTGGCCGTCATTACCGAAGAAGAACTGTTTAAAAAGCGTGTCAAAAAGCAGGCGCGCAAACAAAAACTGACCAATGCCGAACGGATCAAAAGCTACTCGGAGCTTCAGATCGGCGATTATGTCGTCCATGTGAACCACGGTATCGGAAAGTATTTAGGGATTGAAACGCTGGAGATCAACGGCATTCATAAGGATTACCTGAATATTCACTACCAGGGAAGCGACAAGCTTTACGTACCGGTTGACCAAATTGATCAGGTGCAAAAATACGTCGGTTCCGAAGGCAAAGAGCCGAAGCTTTATAAACTCGGGGGAAGCGAATGGAAACGGGTTAAGAAAAAGGTTGAAAGCTCTGTCCAGGATATCGCCGATGACTTGATCAAGCTTTATGCCGAAAGGGAAGCAAGCAAAGGTTACGCGTTTTCTCCCGACCATGAAATGCAGCGTGAGTTTGAAGCCGCATTTCCTTATCAGGAGACAGAGGACCAGCTGAGATCGATCCATGAGATTAAAAGAGACATGGAAAAAGAAAGACCGATGGATCGGCTCCTTTGCGGCGATGTGGGCTACGGCAAAACGGAAGTGGCGATCCGCGCCGCCTTTAAAGCGATTGCAGACGGAAAACAGGTCGCGATCCTCGTGCCGACTACGATCCTCGCACAGCAGCACTATGAAACGATATTGGAACGTTTCCAGGACTACCCGATTAATATCGGTTTGCTCAGCCGGTTCCGGACGAGAAAAGAAGCAAATGAAACGATCAAGGGCTTAAAAAACGGAACGATTGACATCGTAATCGGCACTCACAGGCTGTTGTCCAAGGATGTCGTGTACAAAGATCTTGGACTGCTTATCATCGATGAAGAACAAAGGTTTGGTGTCACGCACAAGGAAAAAATTAAACGCATTAAAGCGAATGTCGACGTTTTGACGTTAACGGCAACTCCGATACCTCGAACCCTTCATATGTCCATGCTCGGTGTCAGAGATTTGTCAGTCATTGAAACGCCTCCGGAAAACCGCTTCCCTGTACAGACGTACGTTGTCGAATACAACGGGGCCCTAGTCAGAGAAGCGATAGAACGCGAGCTGGCCAGGGGCGGTCAGGTTTACTTCTTGTACAACCGGGTGGAGGATATTGAAAGAAAAGCGGAAGAAATCTCGATGCTTGTGCCTGATGCCAAGGTGACGTATGCCCATGGGAAGATGACAGAAAACGAACTCGAATCGGTCATGCTGAATTTCTTAGAGGGAGAATCGGATGTGCTCGTCAGCACAACGATTATTGAAACGGGCGTTGATATTCCAAACGTCAATACCCTAATTGTATTTGACGCAGATAAGATGGGGCTTTCCCAGCTGTACCAGCTGAGGGGCCGTGTCGGGCGCTCAAACCGTGTAGCTTACGCTTACTTTACGTACCGGAAGGACAAAGTCCTTACGGAAGTGGCCGAAAAAAGGCTTCAGGCGATTAAAGAATTTACAGAACTCGGGTCAGGATTTAAAATCGCGATGCGCGATTTGACGATCCGCGGCGCCGGAAACCTTTTAGGTGCGCAGCAGCACGGGTTCATTGATTCTGTCGGTTTTGATTTATATTCGCAAATGCTCAAGGAAGCAATAGAAGCTCGCAAGGGAGATGTACCGCAAGCTGAAAAATTTGAACCGGAAATCGATTTGGAGCTTGACGCATATATTCCGCAGACTTATGTGACAGACGGCAAGCAAAAAATAGATATGTATAAACGGTTCAGAGCGATTTCAACCATTGAAGAAAAGAGCGAGCTTCAAGACGAGATGATCGACCGCTTCGGCGAATACCCGAAAGAAGTCGAATATTTATTCGCCATCGCAGAGGCGAAGGTATATGCCATCACCGAACGCGTCGAGCTGATCAAGCAGGATAAAGACGCCGTCAGACTGACGATTGACGAAAAAGCTAGTGCCGAAATAGACGGCCAAAAACTGTTTGAACTCGGCAGTAAGTACGGCAGACAGATCGGCCTCGGGATGGAAGGAAAGAAATTGAAAATTTCGATTCAAGTGAAAAACCGAAATCCGGAAGAGTGGCTGGAAACGCTTCTCGAAATATTGAAAGGCCTTCAAAACGTTAAAAAGCAAACGATCGCTTCATCATAAAAATTTGTTGTTTCTCGCGTATATTACATTTGATGTGAAGGATACTAAAACCAATCAAGAGTGGAGAGTGTTACATAAGTACACAGCTCTGTTTATATCCACCAGATATATCATCAAATGAAAGAGAGGCAGCAGAGATGAAAGCAACTGGTATCGTACGTCGAATTGATGATTTAGGCCGGGTCGTGATCCCGAAGGAAATCCGCAGAACTTTGCGCATTCGTGAAGGAGACCCTTTGGAAATATTTGTGGACCGGGATGGGGAGGTTATTTTAAAAAAATATTCTCCGATCAGCGAGCTCGGCGACTTTGCAAAGGAGTATGCTGATGCGCTTTATGACAGCATGGGCCATTCCGTGCTGATTTGCGACCGGGATGTGTATATCGCAGTATCCGGGGGGTCTAAAAAAGACTATTTAAACAAATCGATCAGCGACATGGTCGAAAAGGCGATGGATCAGCGAAATTCTGTTTTGGAAGGAGACGCCAAGACAATTCAGCTTATTGATGGTATTGACGAAGAGGTTGCTTCTTATACCGTCGGTCCGATTGTTGCAAACGGCGATCCGATCGGAGCGGTTGTCATTTTTTCGAAAGACCAGTCAATCGGCGAAGTGGAACATAAAGCGGTTGAAACCGCCGCTGGTTTTTTGGCCCGTCAAATGGAACAATAGGTCTCATTCCTTTTATTTTGACATTCCTGCTCGAACGAGCTGGAATGCCGAAAGCGTTTTTCTCAGCTTGAATCAGCATCAGCAGTTGGAACAGCACCTTTTGGGCTGTTCTTTTTTAGTTCACAGTTGCAGGCGGGGTATGAGTCTTGAATATGGTATAATAAGCACGTTTCGTGCGCTTTTTAGAAAGCTGAGAGAAAGCGCATTGGAAGGAGCTTAAAGGAATGGGGTTTTTAAAAGGCCAAAGACAATGGATTTGGCAAGGCGCCTTTGTTTTATCATTGGCGGGGATATTATCAAAGATATTAAGCGCTGTATATAGAATGCCTTTTCAAAATATAGTTGGAGATGTCGGTTTTTATATTTTTCAGCAGGTGTATCCGATGATCGGAATATCTGTGATGCTTGCCACCTCCGGGTTCCCGGTCATCATTTCAAAGTTGTTGAATGATTACGGGACGGCAAACCGGGCAAAAATTCTCCGGGTGTCTATGTTTTTTTTGTCGGTCGTGGGCCTTGGCTTTTTTCTTCTCTTGTTTGCCGGAGCCGAAGCCATCGCAGGGTTTATGGGTGATCCCGACCTTGACGGGGTGATCCGCGCGGTGTCGTTTTCTTATTTGCTGCTGCCGCTCGTGTCTTTGCTTAGAGGCTATTTTCAAGGAGGCGAACGGATGCTTCCGACGGCACTTTCTCAAATTGGAGAACAGACACTCAGGGTCGGGGCGATCCTCATTTTGACGTGGTGGCTCGTCAAAAACGGCTTTTCCTTATATGACGCCGGGGCAGGGGCTGCCTTTGGCTCCCTTGTCGGCGGCCTTGCGGCGTTTTTCATTCTCGCCGTGTTTTGGGCCAAGCGTGAAAAGCATCCCGCTGCCGCCGGGATAGAGGCCGGTACAGGCGATATTTTGAAGCAGCTGTGTCTGTACTCGGTTACGATTTGCACGGCCGGCCTCATGCTGATTCTCATCCAGCTCGTCGACGCATTGAACTTGTATTCATTGCTGGCCGGACAAGGAATGGACGAACTTCAGGCGAAACATACAAAAGGGGTGTATGACAGAGGTCAGCCGCTTTTGCAGCTTGGAACCGTTTTTGCTGCGAGCATTGCGACAGCTCTTGTCCCGTCCCTTACAAAAGCGAAGAAAAATGGAGAAACGGCGGTTCTGGAGGAAAAGATCCGTTATTCGCTAAAAATGAGCTTCGTCATCGGCACTGGAGCAGCCGCCGGTCTGATATGCATTTTGGAGCCGGTGAATGTCATGCTGTTTAAGAACAGCGATGGAACGGCTGCGCTGCAGATTTTCAGCGTGTCGATTCTGTTTGCATCGTTGGCGATCACGATGACTGCTGTTTTGCAAGGACTCGGCAATACATGTCTTCCAGCTGTTTCCGTCTGCTGCGGCTTTTTTGTGAAAGCCGTATTGAACGAGTTCCTGATCCCCGGTTTCGGCATTTCCGGCGCCGCTTTTGCGACTATGATGTCATTCGCTGCTGTCGCTGGACTCAATTTTTTTCAGCTGAAAAGGAAAGGCTGGATCAAGTTGCCGGAATACAGGATAGCGGGAGTTTTGCTGTCGGCTGTGATCATGTCGGCCGCTCTGGCGGTGTGGCTTTTTGCTTTTGAAGCGGCCATACCTCATGAAAACAGATGGATCGCGGCGGCGGAAAGTCTTAGCGCCGTATTCGTCGGCGGCATTGTCTTTTTGTCCGGTATCTTCACATTACGCGTGTTTTCAGAAAAAGAACTTGAGCTTGTACCTTTTGGCAGCAAGCTCCTGACATTAAAACGAGAAAGGGGCGGCAGGCATGGCCGGTAAAATCACGGTAGTCGGCCTGGGGGCAGGCGATATGAATCAATTAACCCTCGGTGTATATAAACGGCTCACACAAGCGGAGGTTCTTTATGTCAGGACGAAAGACCATCCGTTAATAGAAGACCTGAAAAAAGAAATAGCTGAGATTCATTTTTTTGATGAGGTCTATGAAAAGCATGATCAATTCGAAGATGTTTACGAGGAGATCGTAGAACGGCTGTTTGAGGAGGCGAAGCAACGCGATGTGCTCTATGCCGTTCCAGGCCATCCGTTCGTCGCTGAAAAAACGGTTCAGCTTTTGCTCGAGAGACGGGGCGCTCATCAGGCCGATGTCGTTGTCGAGGGAGGCCACAGCTTTATTGATGCGACATTAAATGCTTTGCAGATCGATC
Source organism: Bacillus sp. BS3(2021) (assembly GCF_021043345.1). Classification (NCBI taxonomy): domain Bacteria; kingdom Bacillati; phylum Bacillota; class Bacilli; order Caryophanales; family Bacillaceae; genus Bacillus; species Bacillus sp. BS3(2021). The sequence goes on along the minus strand of NZ_JAJNDM010000015.1, from coordinate 23,753 downwards.
CGATTGACGGGTTTCAGTTTGTCGACGCCGTCCGGTTTTCCGCTGACGAAGTCGAGCTCCGTCATCATTTGATTATTTGCCAGGTATATGATCAAATGACGGCATCAGAGGTCAAACTGACGTTGATGGAAAAGCTCCCTGATGACTATGAAGTCGTCATTGTCACAGCGGCCGGAAGCAGTATGCAAGACATTCGGACAGTGCCTCTTTACGAATTGGACAGAAGTGTGGGTATCAATAATTTAACGAGCGTCTACGTTCCGCCGGTCAAAGACGAGGAGGTTCTGTACCAGGAATTTTCGATGTTCCGCAGCGTCATCAGGAAGCTGCGCGGACCGGACGGCTGCCCGTGGGATCGGAAACAAACCCATGAATCGCTCAAAAAATACTTAATTGAAGAATGCTATGAGGTGCTCGAGGCGATTGATGAAGAAGATCCCGACCACCTTGTTGAGGAGCTCGGCGATGTGATGCTCCAAGTTCTGCTGCATGCGCAGATCGGCGAGGATGACGGTCTTTTTACAATAGACGATGTGATTCGCGGCATTACGGCAAAAATGATCAGAAGGCATCCGCATGTCTTCGGAGAAGTATCTGTTCGTGATGAGGCCGACGTCATGGTAAACTGGGAAGAGATCAAGAAACAGGAGAAACAAGCGGACGATCCATCCCTTCTCGACGACATTCCAAAGCCGCTGCCTGCTTTGTCAAAAGCGAACAAGCTTCAGAAAAAGGCGGCAAAGACCGGATTCGACTGGTCGAATGTCCAGGATATTTGGGATAAAGTTCACGAGGAAATGAAAGAATTTTCTTCAGAAATTTCCGAAGCCGAACAGTCCAGCAAAAAAATGAAAGAAGAGTTCGGCGACCTTTTATTCGCTCTCGTCAACATCGGCCGGTTTTATAAAATTGAACCGGAAGAAGCCCTGGCGATGACAAATGCCAAGTTTTACAGAAGGTTCACGCATATTGAACAATCTGCAAAGCGCATGGGCAAGGATCTGGAAAGTATGACGCTTGAAGAAATGGACGAATTGTGGAATGAAGCGAAAGACATTGAAAGGAGCTGACAAGTGATGAGACTCGACAAATTTCTCAAAGTATCAAGGCTGATTAAAAGACGGACGCTTGCAAAAGAAGTGGCTGACCAGGGAAGAATTTCGATCAATGGCCAGCAGGCGAAAGCAAGCTCTGTTGTCAAAGCGGGAGACGAGCTTGCGGTGCGTTTTGGCCAAAAGCTTGTAACCGTCAAAGTCAATGAATTGAAGGATACGACAAAAAAAGAAGAAGCCGCTGATATGTATACCGTTCTCAAAGAAGAGAAGCTGGGAGGAGAATAGGCTTGTTCTAAAAAAATCCCCCGTCTCATACAATGCAGTATCGAATCTTTAGTATGAGGATATGGGGGATGAATCGATGAATGTATATTATGATCAGCACAACCCTTCCGGCGGGGCATCTGGTCCTGAACATAATGTGACGATGAAGGGCCGCAAGCTGCTGGATATATCCGGTGTCAAACAGGTCGAGAGCTTTGACAATGAGGAATTCTTACTTGAGACGGTCATGGGCATGCTGGCAGTCAGAGGCGAAAACCTGCAGATGAAGAATCTCGATGTGGAAAAAGGCGTTGTCTCCATCAAGGGAAGAGTGCTTGATCTCGTCTATTTGGATGAGCAGCAGGGGGAGAAAGCTAAAGGATTTTTTAGCAAGTTGTTTAAATGACGCTGACCACTCAGTTCTATACGATGCTGGCCATGGCCGGAATGGGGGCATGGCTTGGCGCTTCCCTTGACACCTACACCCGTTTTGTCGTTCGCTCAAAAACAGCAAGGTGGCTGTTGTTTCTCCATGACTTTTTGTTTTGGGTGGTACAAGGTCTCCTTTTTTTCTATGTTTTGCTGAGCGTGAATGAAGGGGAATTCCGAATTTATATCTTTCTGGCGGTCATGCTTGGATTTGCCGCTTATCAAAGCCTTTTTAAGCAGATCTATATCAAGCTTTTGGAATGGATGATTTCCTTTTTCATATTCATCTCCAGGCTGGTCTCAAAGATGATGCAGATGATGGTGTTTCGGCCTGTTGTATGGACGTTTCAAGCTATTTTTGCCATCATTCTTTTTACAATGAGAAATATCTATGTTCTTTTTCGTTTTTTTGCGGTATGTTTATATAAGATATTAAAATTTGCAGGATATCCGATTTATTTTATACTATATCAATGCTGCAGGCTTCTTCCCGCCCCGGTTCGGGGATTGTTGAGACGCTTTTTGCAAAAAGGAGCAGGATTTTTCGAAAAGGGGAAGAAACTATTCATAACAATTAAGGCAAAACTTTTAAAAAAATGAGGGGAGGCCGTCTGGAATGAATGATCCCACGAGACGCAACATATCGCAAATACAGAACGAATACAAAGAGCAGATGGAGCGAAAACAGCAGCAGCTGAAAAGAAAAAGACGCGGTCTATACAGACGGTTGATGGTTTTCGGCGCCGTTGTGCTGCTGTCGGCGATTGTGATTGTCAGTTCGCTTTGGTCGCAGACTTCGGATATCAGCGCGAAGCAAGAGAAGAAAGAAGACCTTTTGAAACAATTGGAACAACTGGAAGCAAAAAAATCGGATTTGAAAGATGAGATTGTGAAATTAAAGGATGAGGACTACGTTGCAGAGCTTGCCAGAAAGGATTATTACCTCTCAAAAGATGGCGAAATCATCTTCAAGTTTGAAGATAAGAGCAAGTAGCCTTGTTGACACTTAATTTTTTCTTTATGTATAATTAAACAAATGATCTTTTTTAAGTCTAAGGAGGAGCACTTTTTTTATGTCGATTGAAGTTGGCAGCAAGTTGCAAGGGAAAGTAACAGGTATTACAAATTTCGGAGCGTTTGTTGAACTGCCTGGAGGATCAACAGGTCTTGTTCATATTAGCGAAGTAGCCGATAACTACGTGAAGGACATTAATGATCATCTGAAGGTTGGTGATCAAGTAGAAGTTAAAGTCATCAATGTTGAGAAAGATGGGAAAATCGGCTTGTCGATCAAAAAGGCTGTAGACCGTCCTCAATCATCAAGACCTGCGAGACCTAAAAATGATTTCCGCTCTAAAGAAACGTTTGAACAGAAAATGAATAAGTTTTTAAAAGACAGTGAAGATCGCTTATCGTCTCTAAAACGCAACACGGAATCAAAACGTGGAGGGCGCGGAGCAAGAAGAGGTTAACTTGCTGCTTTCTATATATACGAAAGGCATTCGTCTTATCCCAACGGATGCCTTTTTATTGTCTTATAAAATTTTTATTAAAATTTCTATTGACGGATAGGACAATCCTTTGTATTATAGAACTTGTGCGTTAAAAGAAATCAACAACATGGCGGTGTAGCTCAGCTGGCTAGAGCGTACGGTTCATACCCGTGAGGTCGGGGGTTCGATCCCCTCCGCCGCTACTTATATGAAGGCCCGTTGGTCAAGTGGTTAAGACACCGCCCTTTCACGGCGGTAACACGGGTTCGAATCCCGTACGGGTCATTCCGGAAACCGGCTTCTTCTGAAGCCGGTTTTTTTGCTGCATAAAAATACGCAAAATAACGGGAATGGACTCGACTTATCAAGAGTGATTGAAGCATGCTACAAAAAGCGTCGAACAGTTCTTTGAATTCATTACCTTCTTTTGACAAAATCCTATTTCATCTTTCGTTATAATGGCAAGCAACGAATAAACGAGTGGGAGATGAGAGCATGGAAAAAGCGGAAAGAAGAGTGAACAGCCCAATAGCTGGACCTGTTGTTCAAAAATTGTATTCATGGATTGGCAGCACGACGAAGCTTGTAATGCAGCATTTATATTCCCTCTTTTTTTATAAAGGGCTGATCTATATGATCATCGGTTTTTTATTGGGACGAGCCTTCATTCTGTCAGAGGTCATTCCCTTTGCTCTTCCATTTTTCGGAGCGATGCTTTTAATTAAAAAAGATAAAGCTTTTCTTGCATGCCTGGCACTTCTTGCCGGGGCTCTGAGCATATCGCCTCAGCATTCGCTGTTCGTGCTTGCGGCTCTGTTTGCATTTGCGATATGTTCCAAAATGACGTCTCTTATTATAAAAGATCGCGTCAGAACGCTGCCTGTCGTCGTCTTTTTAGCGATGGCTGTGACAAGATGCGGATTTGTATATGCCGAATACGGAACGGTTTCGGGTTATCACTATATTATGGCTTTTGTTGAAGCCGGGTTATCGTTTATCCTCACACTGATTTTTTTGCAAAGCCTGCCGATTGTTACATCAAAGCGGGCGAAACAGTCGCTGAAAATTGAAGAGATCATTTGTTTTATGATTTTAATCGCTTCTGTTCTCACAGGTTTGACAGGCGTTTCTTTTCAAGGCATGCAGGCTGAACTGATATTGGCCCGTTATGTCGTGCTCGCTTTCGCGTTCATCGGGGGCGCGAGCATCGGCTGTACAGTCGGTGTTGTGACCGGGCTGATCCTCAGCCTTTCAAATATCGGCAATTTATATCAGATGAGCCTGCTGGCTTTTTCAGGCCTTCTCGGCGGTTTGTTAAAAGAAGGAAAAAAGTTCGGTGCTGCGGTCGGCTTATTGATCGGATCTCTATTGATTTCTCTGTACGGAGAAGGTTCAGCTGAACTTGTGCCGACGCTTTATGAATCACTGATTGCAATCGGCCTGTTCCTTTTAACCCCTCAGTCGATTACGAAAAAAGTGGCTAAGTATATACCGGGAACGACTGAACACGCTCAGGAACAGCAGCAATATGCAAGAAAAATCCGCGATGTCACCGCGCAGAAGGTCGATCAGTTTTCGAGTGTTTTTCACGCATTATCCGAAAGCTTCGCTACCTTTTATCATTCGGTTCCGGATGATGAAGGAAAAGAAAAAGAGATCGATCTGTTTTTGAGCACGGTAACAGAACACTCCTGCCAGTCCTGTTATAAGAAAAACAAGTGCTGGGTTCAGAACTTTGATAAAACATATGACTTGATGAAACGAGTTATGCAGGAAACAGAAGAAAAGCAATATTTTAAAAACCGCAAGCTGAAAAAGGAGTTTCATCAGCACTGCTCCAAATCAAAGCAAGTAGAAGCGCTGATGGAAGACGAGCTGTCTCATTTTAGGGCAAACCAGACATTAAAACAAAAGGTGCATGACAGCAGGCGTCTCGTCGCAGAGCAGCTGCTCGGGGTTTCTCAGGTCATGGCGGACTTTTCTCGGGAAATAAAAAGGGAGAGGGAGCAGCATTTTATTCAAGAAGAACAAATTCGGGATGCGCTGCAGCATTTCGGCATTGAAATTCAACAAGTCGAAATTTACAGCCTAGAGCAGGGAAATATCGATATCGAAATGAGTATCCCGTATTGCAACGGCCACGGGGAGTGTGAAAAAATCATCGCTCCGATGCTGTCCGATATTTTGGAAGAACAAATTATCGTCAAAGCGGAACAGTGCGCCGGCCATCCGAATGGATATTGTCATGTTGCTTTCGGTTCGGCGAAGTCATACAGGGTGGTGACGGGAGCCGCACATGCAGCAAAAGGAGGAGGGCTTGTCTCCGGCGACAGCTACAATATGATGGAGCTCGGCACCGGCAAATATGCGGCCGCCATCAGCGATGGTATGGGAAATGGCGCAAGGGCCCATTTTGAAAGCAATGAGACGATCAAGCTGTTGGAAAAGATTCTTCAGTCGGGCATCGACGAAAAAGTGGCGATTAAAACGATCAACAGCATTCTTTCATTAAGGACGACAGATGAAATATATTCGACATTGGATTTATCGGTCATCGATCTTCAGGATGCGAGCTGCAAGTTTTTGAAAATCGGCTCCACCCCGAGCTTTATTAAAAGAGGCGATCAGATTATCAAAGTGCAGGCCAGCAATCTGCCGATCGGCATCATTACAGAATTCGATGTTGATGTAGTCAGCGAGCAATTAAAAGCGGGAGACCTTTTGATTATGATGAGCGACGGAATCTTTGAAGGGCCTAGACATGTTGAAAATCATGATCTGTGGATGAAGCGTAAATTGAAATCTCTGAAAACCGAGGAGCCGCAGGAAATCGCCGACTTGATCATGGAAGAAGTGATTCGGACAAGGTCGGGTCTGATTGAGGACGATATGACGGTGATTGTTATCAAGCTGGACCATAATACGCCAAAGTGGGCCTCCATTCCGGCGCCGTCTTTTTTCCAAAAGAATCAAGAGATTTCTTAGCCTTCGTATAAATCAAATTTCTTCTGGCGATGATGGAACTAAATCAAGATATCTTTGTCCAGGAGGAATAAAAACGATGAAAAAGGGGCACTTGAATCAAATCCTGCTTTTGACGGACGGCTGTTCAAACCGCGGCGAAGACCCGCAGGCCATGGCCGCCTTTGCGAAGGAGCAGGGAATTACCGTGAATGTGATTGGGATTATGGACGAGCATGAAATGGATCAGGAGGCGATGAAAGAAGTTGAAGGGATCGCCCTCGCAGGCGGGGGAGTTCACCAGGTTGTTTACGCGTCGCAGCTGTCGCAGACCGTTCAAATGGTGACAAAAAAGGCGATGACGCAAACCCTTCAAGGCGTTGTCAATAGTGAGCTCAAACAAATTCTCGGCAAGCATACCGAAATGGATGAACTGCCTCCTGATAAACGCGGTGAAGTTATGGAAGTCGTAGATGAGCTCGGCGAGACCGTACATCTTCATGTATTGGTTCTTGTCGATACAAGCGCGAGCATGAATCCGAAGCTGCCGACTGTTAAAGAAGCATTGATAGACCTTTCCATCAGTCTCAATTCAAGAATCGGCGAAAATGAATTTGCGATGCTTATATTTCCCGGGAAAAAACAAGAGGTCGAGCTTGTGCTTGATTGGACCCCGAAGTTTGAATCTCTTTCTTCAATATTTTCCAAGCTTTCAGCCGGCGGCATTACGCCGACAGGACCCGCAATACGAGAGGCGATTCAGCATTTTAACAAAATCGGCTCAAGAAGGAGAATGTTAGAAGACGATGAAAAACACTTCGACGAGTTTGGCGGCTAGTCTAAAGCCGGGTGCAGCCGTTGTTGGAAAGTGGAACAATCATTCCTACAAGATCATCAGACAGCTTGGAAAAGGGGCGAATGGCGTTGTATATCTGGCCGATTCGGGAAAGGGCCGCGTTGCATTAAAAGTGAGCGATGACAGCCTGTCCATTACCTCGGAAGTGAATGTTCTGAAATCTTTCTCAAAGGCCCAGGCAAAAGCAATGGGGCCTTCTTTTTTTGATGTGGATGACATGATGGTTGCGGGTGCGGGCAAAAAACTTTCATTTTATGTCATGGAATATATTGAAGGTCCGCTTCTTTTAAGATATGTAAACGAAAAAGGCGAGGAATGGATACCGGTGCTAATCAGCCAGCTTCTCTCAAGTTTGTCGGCCATTCATCGCGAAGGATGGGTGTTTGGAGATTTAAAGCCCGAGAATTTAATCGTGACGGGCCCGCCGCCGCAAATCCGCTGCATTGATGTGGGCGGGACGACAAAAGAAGGCCGGGCAATCAAGGAATATACAGAGTTTTTTGACAGAGGCTATTGGGAATTTGGAACCCGTAAGGCTGAGCCTTCGTATGATCTGTTTTCAGTCGCCATGATTATGGTGAACTGTGCGGTGAAAAAAGAATTTAAAAAGACAGCAAGACCTCAGGAACAGCTTATGTCAGTCATCGACGGACAGCCGTTTTTAAAGCGGTATAAGCCGGTTCTTGCTTCTGCTTTAAAAGGAAGCTATCGAACAGCTGATGAAATGAAGGGAGACCTCCTGGCAATCGGACGGCCGGCCAGAATGCAAAGCAGCCGCCAGTCGAGAACCGCCCGCTCTTCATCGGCATCCGCCCCGTCTCAAGGCTCGCGGCATAAGCGGGGGACGCCTCAGCAGCAAATGTTAAGAAGCGGGCGCAGAAAGCAAAGAAACAGTTCTAAATCCGGCGGTGTTTTTGAAACGCTGCTGATCGTCGTAAGCGTTCTTGCCCTTTACTTTGCGTATATCGTTCTCTTTTTTATTTAGCTCTGCTTTGCTGGCGGATAGCTCTTCTTTGCAGGGACCGATTGAAAGTGTTAGGATATTTATATCTTTTGAAATACACCCTGCTCTTAGTGGGAGGACATTGTGAAAAGTATTGAAGATTTCATGAGAAAATACGAACTGTCATTTGATGAAGCGACACTGGTTGCAGGCGTCTCCGGCGGGCCTGATTCGATGGCGCTGCTGCATGCTCTGCAACGTACGGTTCCTGCCTCGGCGACGCTGATTGCCGCACACGTCGATCATATGTTCAGAGGCGAAGAGTCTGAGCATGATATGCGGTTCGTTCAGGACTACTGCGAGGCGGAAGGCATACAATGCGAGGCGGTGCAAATCGATGTCCTGACATTTGCCGCGGAAAACAATCTGAATAAACAGGCTGCTGCGAGAGAATGCCGGTATGCGTTTTTTCAAGAATTAATGAAAAGGCGCCGGGCTGAATACCTGGTTCTGGCTCATCATGGCGATGATCAGGTGGAAACGATGCTGATGAAGATGGCAAAAGGCACTGTCGGGCTCGGGCTTGCTGGAATTCAGCCAAAGCGCCGTTTTGACAGCGGCTGGCTGCTTAGGCCGTTTCTAAGGCTGTCAAAGGATGATCTTTTGGCTTACTGCAAAGAGAATCGAATACCGTATAGAACCGATCCGAGCAACAGTGAGGATGATTACACAAGGAACCGGTTCAGGCACCATGTTCTCCCTTTTCTGAAGAAAGAGTCGGAAGATGTCCATAAAAGGTTTCAATCCGTAAGTGAATTCCTGACAGAAGACGAATTATACTTACAGGCATTAACGAAAGACAAAATGAATACAGTAATCACAAGCAAGTCAAGTTCCGGTGTCGAAATCAGCATCGATCGGCTTCTTGCGCTCCCTATGCCTTTACAAAGAAGGGGAGTTCATCTAATATTAAACTATCTTTATGAAAACGTTCCATCAGCGTTTTCAGCCCATCATATTCAAGTGTTTCTGGATTGGATTTCACAAGGTGGACCATCCGGTTCCCTTGATTTTCCGAATGGGCTAAAAGTTGCAAAATCTTATCATACATGTTTGTTTACATTTCAGCGTTTACAATGTGAAAATGTTTCCTATCATTATGAAATAAGCGGGGCAGACGAAGAAGAACTGAAGCTTCCCGACGGCTCCTCCCTTCATGTGAGCGGACCCGGTTCAACCCGGAAGCTGCAAGGAAACGATGTTTTTGCAACAAGTCCCAAGCAGGTTCAATTCCCCCTTTATGTACGGACAAGGCAAAACGGAGACCGAATCAAACTTAAAGGGATGAACGGCTCAAAAAAGGTTAAAGATATATTTATTGATGAAAAAGTGCCTCTTGCGAAAAGAGACAGCTGGCCCATTGTAACAGACGCGGTTGGAAACATTATTTGGATACCTGGTCTGAAAAAAACCATTTTTGAGGAACTTGATGTTACAAACAATGATCGCATTGTATTACAATATAGACAGCATGAAAAGTGTAGGGGGCTAGCAAAGAATGAAACAGGATATTGAAAATATCTTGATCTCAGAAGAAGAGATCCAAAAGAAAGTCAAGGAGCTGGGCGCAACTCTGACAGAAGAGTACAGCGGCAAGTTTCCGCTGGCAATCGGTGTGTTAAAGGGAGCCATGCCGTTTATGGCTGATCTTTTGAAGCATATTGATACATATTTGGAAATGGATTTCATGGATGTATCAAGCTACGGCAGTTCAACGGTTTCTTCCGGAGAGGTAAAAATCATTAAGGATTTGGACACATCTGTAGAGGGCCGTGACATCTTAATTATTGAGGATATCATCGACAGTGGGCTGACCTTGAGTTATCTTGTAGAGCTTTTCCGATACCGCAAAGCAAAATCGATTAAGATCGTAACCCTTCTTGATAAACCAAGCGGACGAAAAGCGGATATCAAAGCGGATTACGTCGGCTTTGAAGTTCCCGATGCATTCGTTGTCGGATATGGTCTCGATTATGCTGAACGCTATCGTAACCTTCCGTACATCGGAGTGCTGAAACCTGCGGTTTATGAGAGCTGATTCGGGCTTGTTAGCGAAAGGGATATCTGTTGTATTGGAACGATTTTCTATGATACTATTGAACATAGTTGTGCTTACTGTGGGAGGAGGTAAGGAATGAATCGGGTCTTCCGTAATACCATTTTTTATTTACTTATTTTATTAGTTGTGATCGGAGTTGTGAGCTACTTCCAAACCGCAAATCCGAAAACAGAAAATATGACGTATAGTGACTTTGTTTCAAACCTAGATAAAGGGAAGGTTGAAAATGTCTCCATCCAGCCTGTCAGGGGCGTGTACGAGGTTCGGGGACAGCTGACGACCTATGAGAAAGATCAATATTTCCTGACCCATGTTCCTGAAGGAAAAGGGGCAGATCAAATCATTGATCAAGTGAAAAAAACGAAGATACAAGTAGAACCTGCACAGGAAGCAAATGGATGGATGACGTTCTTTACCACCATCATCCCTTTTGTTATTATCTTCATTCTTTTCTTCTTCCTGCTTAATCAGGCTCAAGGCGGCGGAAGCCGTGTTATGAACTTTGGAAAAAGCAAGGCGAAGCTCTATACAGAAGAAAAGAAACGCGTCAAATTCAAAGATGTGGCAGGAGCGGATGAAGAAAAGCAAGAGCTTGTGGAAGTCGTTGATTTCCTCAAGGATCCCCGCAAGTTCGCTGAACTCGGAGCAAGGATTCCGAAAGGCGTGCTTTTGGTCGGACCTCCGGGTACCGGTAAAACATTGCTGGCGAAAGCTTGTGCCGGAGAAGCAGGGGTGCCTTTCTTCAGCATCAGCGGTTCTGACTTCGTTGAAATGTTCGTCGGGGTTGGTGCATCACGTGTTCGCGACTTATTCGAAAACGCTAAGAAAAATGCACCGTGTCTGATTTTCATCGATGAAATTGATGCTGTCGGACGCCAGCGGGGAGCAGGTCTTGGCGGAGGGCACGATGAACGTGAACAGACGCTCAACCAGCTTCTTGTTGAAATGGACGGATTCAGCGCCAATGAAGGAATCATCATTATCGCTGCGACAAACCGCGCCGATATTTTAGACCCTGCATTGCTGCGTCCGGGACGTTTTGACCGTCAAATTACAGTTGACCGCCCAGATGTTAAAGGCCGTGAAGCTGTACTTCAAGTACACGCAAGAAACAAGCCGCTTGATGAATCCGTAAACTTAAAAGCGATCGCGATGCGGACGCCTGGATTCTCAGGTGCAGATCTTGAAAACCTTTTAAATGAAGCGGCTCTCGTAGCAGCGCGTCAAGATAAGAAAAAGATCGATATGCGAGACATCGATGAAGCGACAGACCGCGTCATCGCCGGACCTGCAAAGAAAAGCAGGGTCATTTCGAAAAAAGAACGCAATATCGTGGCTTATCACGAGGCGGGACACACTGTAATCGGACTTGTCTTGGATGAAGCGGATATGGTGCATAAAGTAACGATCGTACCGCGCGGCCAAGCGGGCGGATACGCCGTTATGCTTCCTAAGGAAGACCGTTATTTCCAAACCAAACCCGAACTTCTCGATAAGATCGTCGGCTTGCTTGGAGGCCGTGTAGCTGAAGAGATCATCTTCGGTGAGGTCAGCACGGGTGCCCATAACGACTTCCAGCGCGCTACAGGCATTGCCAGACGAATGGTAACTGAATTCGGTATGTCTGAAAAGCTCGGTCCTCTTCAATTCGGACAATCGCAAGGCGGGCAAGTGTTCTTGGGACGCGATTTCAACAATGACCAAAACTACAGCGACGCGATTGCGTATGAAATCGATAAAGAAATTCAGCGCTTCATTAAGGAATGTTATGAACGTGCAAAAACAATCCTTACTGAAAATCGCGACAAACTTGAGCTGATCGCTCAAACATTGCTGGAAGTTGAAACGCTCGACGCTGAGCAAATCAAACATTTGTCTGAGCACGGAAGACTTCCTGATCGCACATATTCGGATGATCAGGAAAAGACAGACGATGTGAAAGTCAACATCAATAAACGAGATGACGAAGAAAAAAACGAGGATGAGAAAGAATAACGACTTATTTCCGCCTCTTCAGGAAAACTGCCAAGCTCTGCTTTTGGCAGTTTTCTTTTTTTATGGTTAAAAAACCTCTTTGGAAAATCTTTGTTCACTACGATTTGATTCGTTTACAAACAGAATCGGCATCGTGTATTGTATGATGGTAGAATGTTTTATGCCCAAGTAAGAGAAACTAGTCAAAAGTGGTGATCAGAATGTTGCTTGTTATAGATGTGGGAAATACAAACACCGTCCTTGGCATCTACCACGAAGGAGAGCTCGAATATCATTGGCGGATTGAGACAAGCCGCCATAAAACGGAAGATGAATTCGGCATGCTTCTTCGTTCTTTATTTGATTATGTCGGACTGATGTTTGACCAGATCGAAGGAATTATTATTTCATCAGTTGTACCTCCGATCATGTTCTCCCTCGAAAGAATGTGTATTAAATATTTTCAGATCGAGCCTCAGATTGTCGGTCCGGGAATGAAAACAGGATTAAACATAAAATACGATAATCCGAAAGAAGTCGGAGCAGACCGCATTGTAAATGCAGTGGCGGCTATTCATCTCTATGGGAGCCCCCTGATTGTCGTTGATTTTGGAACCGCTACGACGTACTGTTATATTAACGAGCGCAAGGAGTACATGGGCGGTGCGATCGCGCCGGGCATCACGATTTCAACTGAAGCGCTTTATTCGAGAGCTGCCAAGCTTCCCAGAATTGAAATTGCACGGCCCGATCATATTGTCGGCAAAAGTACGGTCAGCGCGATGCAGTCCGGAATCCTTTACGGCTACGTCGGACAGGTTGAAGGCATTGTCAAACGGATGAAATGGCAGTCCAAGAAAAATCCGAAAGTCATTGCGACGGGAGGTCTTGCTTCCTTGATAGCAGACGAATCGGACTGCATCGATATCGTTGACCCGTTCCTTACATTGAAGGGACTAGAGCTTATTTATGAACGGAATCGTGTTGAAAGTGTATAGGAGGATGAGGTATGGATTATTTAGTGAAAGCCATCGCATATGACGGCAAAGTGAGAGCATATGCAGCGAATACAACAGAAACGATTCATGAAGCCCAAAGAAGGCATAACACATGGCCTACCGCTTCCGCCGCTTTAGGAAGAACGATGACGGCGGCTGTCATGCTCGGTGCCATGCTGAAAGGCGAAGACAAGCTTACCGTCAAGATTGAAGGAGGCGGACCGATCGGCGCGATTGTCGCTGACGGAAATGCAAAAGGAGATGTCAGGGGCTACGTGTCCAATCCGCACGTTCATTTTGACTTAAATGAACACGGCAAACTGGACGTCAGAAGAGCCGTCGGTACGTCCGGCACACTAAGCGTAGTAAAAGATCTCGGTCTCCGCGATTTATTTACAGGCCAGGTTGAGATCGTTTCCGGAGAAATCGGCGAGGATTTTACATATTATCTCGTATCTTCTGAACAGGTTCCTTCTTCGGTGGGTGTAGGGGTGCTCGTCAACCCCGACAATACGATTTTAGCTGCAGGCGGATTTATCCTTCAGCTGCTGCCGGGCACGGACGATGAAACAATCACGAAGCTTGAAACAAACCTTTCTCAAGTGGAGCCCATTTCAAAGCTGATTCAGAAAGGTTTGACACCTGAGGAAGTGCTGGCTGCGGTATTGGGAGAAGAACCGGAAATACTGGAAACCGTTCCTGTCCGGTTTACATGCAATTGTTCAAAAGAGCGTTTCTCAGGAGGCATCATCGGTCTTGGCAAAGATGAAATTCAACAGATGATTGATGAAGATGGCCAAGCTGAGGCTCAATGCCATTTTTGCAATGAGAAGTATCTGTTTACAAAGGAAGAGCTTGAAGCGCTTCGAGATGAAATATAAGCCCGCTATGCAGTAGCGGGTCTTTTACAATGGGGAAAGGGGAGACACCATATTGAAATCAAGAACACTTTGGCCGATTATTTTAGGTGCGATCTTTGTCAACTGTATCGTGATCGCGTATGTTTTGACGAAATCGCAGACTGCTTCTTCACCGTCCGCTCAAGAAGTCATTGCACATATCGGAAAAAACGGCATCACGCGTGAAGAATGGCTGAGCGAAATGGAAGAGCGCTATGGAAAATCAACGCTTGAAGATATGATCAACGACCGCGTTGTTACCCAAATGGCCGAAAAAAATAAGATCAAAGTGTCTGATGAAGACATTGAAAGAGAATTTCTGCTGATTAAAGCTGTATACAATTCCTTCTACGAAGACGAAGCCACAACAGAAAAAGAATGGAAAGAGCAGATCAAGCATAATATTCTTCTAGAAGAGCTCCTGACAAAAGATATTGTCATTTCTGACAGCGAATTGAAGTCATTCTATAACAAAAATAAGGACTTATATAAATTCGATGATTCTTATCGCCTCAAGCATATCGTTGTCAAAGATAAAGACGAAGCAGAACAAGTTCTTAAAGAGCTGAAGGAAGGATCCAGCTTTGAAGCGGCCGCGGCTGAACATTCGACTGACCGGTATACGTCTCCTTACGGCGGCGACCTCGGGTTCGTCAATGATCAGCACGAAAACATTCCGGCCGAATATTTAGAGAAAGCTGAGCAGCTAAAGGAAAATCAATGGGTGGATGAACCAATTAAAACGAGCCAAGGCTATGCAATCATCCAGCTCAAAGAAAAGCTCCCGGGGCAAGCTTTCACTTACAGCGAAGTGAAAAATCAAATCAGAAGGCAGATCGCGATGGATCAATTAGGCGACAAAGCTTCGGTGAAGACACTTTGGAAAGATGCGAAAGTATCTTGGTTTTATGACGATAAAAAATAAAGATTGACAAAATATTTTGATATTGATAAATTAGATATAATCCCAATAAAATTACTCGGAAATTGAGGTGTTCAAATGGTTCGCGTTGCAAACTCTGTTTATGACTTAATCGGAAATACACCTGTCGTTAAATTAAATCGACTAGTTGATGAAGACAGTGCTGAAGTATATGTGAAACTGGAGTATATGAACCCTGGAAGCAGCGTAAAAGACCGGATTGCGCTTGCCATGATAGAAGATGCTGAAGAGAAAGGCCTTCTGAAAGAAGGAGATACACTGATTGAACCGACCAGCGGAAATACGGGAATCGGACTTGCCATGGTCGCTGCAGCGAAGGGCATCAAAGCGATTCTTGTTATGCCTGATACAATGAGTTCTGAGCGCCGCAACCTTCTGCGTGCATATGGAGCTGAGCTTGTGCTGACTCCGGGTGCTGAAGGAATGAAAGGCGCGATTAAAAAAGCGGAAGAACTGGCTGAGGAGCACGGCTATTTTATGCCTCAGCAATTTAACAACCCTGCGAACTCAGAAGTTCACCGCCGCACAACGGGAAAAGAAATCGCCGAACAATTCGGAGACGGTTTAGATGCATTCATTGCAGGTATCGGAACCGGCGGAACGATAACAGGTGCCGGAGAAGTCCTGAAAGAAAAAAATCCGTCCATCAAGATTTTCGCGGTGGAACCGACTGATTCTCCTGTTCTTTCCGGAGGAAAACCAGGTCCGCACAAAATTCAGGGAATCGGAGCGGGATTCGTTCCGAAAATCTTGAATACGGAAATTTACGATGAAATCATCACAGTGAAAAACGAAGAAGCCTTTGAATTTGCCCGTAAAGCGGCGAGAGAAGAAGGAATTCTCGGAGGAATTTCTTCGGGTGCTGCGATCTGTGCTGCTCTTCAAGTCGCTAAAAAGCTTGGGAAAGGCAAAAAAGTTCTCGCTGTTCTTCCTAGTAACGGAGAGAGATACTTAAGCACGCCTCTTTATCAATTTGAATAGGCTCCAGTTGAAACGGGAGGCTGCCGACAATGTCGGCGGCCTTTTGTTTTTCACGGGCGAAGCCCTTTTAAAAGCTCGGTGTCCTTGAGTGAACATGCTCAAGGACTTTTTTCTATATTGGAAATGAAATTCTCTTTTCCTAGAAAAAAGATATGCATTACAATAAGGACATTAGACTAACGGCAGAGGAATGATATGATGAGACAACGAAGGCCTGTAGCCAGAGCGTTCCCATTTTCCAATCAACGGTTTTTAGAGCAATTTGAAAGCCTGTCGAAAGGAAAGCAATACCGCGTTCTGCTCGAAAGTGCGAGAGGCGGAGAATACAGCATAGCCGGGCTCGACCCTGTCGCAATAGCAAAAGGGAAAGACGGCATCACGACGATTCAATACAAAGGGGACATCATATTCAAAGAGGGGGATCCGTTTCAGCAGTTTTCTCAGTGGTTTGAAACGCTGAAAACGGAGACGGTTGCAGATTTTCCCGACTTTCAGGGCGGGGCTGTCGGTTTTCTAAGCTATGACTATGCCCGATATATTGAGAAATTCAAAATCCTGTCTATCGATGATCTGCAAACGCCGGATTTATTCTTTCTCGTATTTGATGATATAGCCGTCTATGATCATAAGCAGCAGCAGCTTTGGGTGATTACCCACACCGTTGAAGAATCGCCGGCCGCTTCGGAAGAGAAACTGGACAGGCTTGAGCAAATGTGGAAGACGGAACATCCGAAGACCGCTGGCGGTCATCAATCAAATGATAATAAAAGCCCGTCATTCGCAGCTTCATTTACAGAAGCCGGCTTTTCTCAGGCTGTTGAGAAGGTGAAGCAATACATTGCAAGCGGCGACGTATTTCAGGTGAACCTTTCTGTTCGCCAGTCGGAGCGCCTGTCTGCGCCTCCTTATGAGGTATACAAAATGTTAAGAGAAATCAACCCTTCGCCGTACATGTCCTACTTGGAAACCCCGGATTTTCAAATCATCTGCGGGTCGCCCGAACTGCTCATTAAGAAAAAGGGCACCAGGCTTGAGACAAGACCGATTGCCGGGACGAGATCCCGCGGGGCGGATGAAGCGGAGGATGAAGCGCTCGCGAACGAACTGATCATGAATGAAAAAGAGCGCGCCGAACATGTGATGCTCGTTGATTTAGAGCGTAATGACCTCGGCAGGGTCTCCAAGTACGGTTCGGTCAGGGTCGATGAATTCATGGTGATTGAGAAGTATTCCCATGTCATGCATATCGTCTCTAATGTGTGCGGGGAACTAAGGGACGAATGCGATGCCGTGGATGTCATCCATGCCGTGTTTCCCGGCGGTACGATTACAGGAGCGCCGAAAGTTAGAACGATGGAAATTATAGAGGAGCTTGAGCCGACGAGACGGGGGCTTTATACTGGTTCTATAGGATGGTTCGGATATAATCAGGATATGCACTTTAATATCGTTATCCGAACGATATATGTGAAAGCGGGCCAGGCGTTCATGCAGTCCGGAGCTGGAATCGTCATCGATTCCAACCCTAAGCATGAATATAAAGAGTCAATTAAAAAGGCCCTGGCGATGAAAAAGGCGCTGCAGTTGAGTGAAGAAGAGAAAAAAGAGCAGAGGAGAGCTGAGATATGATTCTAATGATCGACAATTACGATTCATTTACGTACAATTTGGTTCAGTATTTAGGTGAGCTTGGCGAGGAGTTAGTCGTCAAGCGGAACGATGAGATCACGCTTCAGGAAATAGAGGATATGTCGCCTGACTTTTTGATGATATCTCCCGGTCCTTGCAGTCCGGATGAGGCCGGGATCAGCCTTGAAGTGATCCGCCATTTTGCCGGGAAGATACCGATTTTCGGGGTCTGTCTCGGACATCAGTCGATCGCCCAGGTTTTCGGAGGCGATGTCGTCAGGGCGGAACGGTTAATGCATGGGAAAACTTCCGAGATCTTGCACGACGGGTTGACGGTCTTTAAAGACTTGGAACATCCGCTCACGGCCACGAGGTATCATTCGTTGATCGTCAAACCGGATACGCTGCCCGGTTGTTTTGTGACATCGGCTTGGACGGAAGAAGGGGAGATTATGGCCATCAGGCATAAAGAACTGCCTATTGAAGGCGTTCAGTTCCATCCGGAGTCGATTATGACTGCCTCCGGAAAAGAAATGCTGAAGAATTTTATTGAGACTTACCGAAAGAAAGTGAACACATGATCATTTACCTGAACGGTCAATATGTGAAGGAGGAGGAAGCAAGACTTTCTCCTTTTGACCATGGTTTTTTATACGGAATCGGGGTATTTGAAACGTTCCGCCTTTATGAAGGGGAGCCCTTCCTTTTAGACTGGCATATGGACAGACTGAACAACGCTTTGGAACAGCTGAGAATTGAGCTTGAGCTGACAAAAAGCGAAGTGCTTGCCATTCTTGACAGGCTGCTTCAGTTGAATCAGCCCCCAAATCTGGATGCCAAGGTCCGGTTAAATATATCTGCCGGTCCCGGTGACTCAGGTCTTTTTCCTGATTCATACAAAAAACCCGGTGTTATGGTGATGATGAATCCTTTTCATCCTGAATCGGTTCCGGTTGAAAAGGAGGGTGTCATTTTACAGGTCCGACGCAATACGCCAGAAGGTCCGTTCCGCTTGAAATCACATCACTTTTTAAATAATCTGTTCGGAAAAAGAGAGCTCGGACCAGACGCTGCCAAAGAAGGGATTTTTCTTACCGAAGGCGGAGCTGTAGCCGAAGGGATCATTTCCAACATTTTTTGGGGAAAAGACGGTTGTGTGTATACACCTTCTCTTGATACCGGCATATTAGGCGGCGTCACCCGGCGTTATGTCATCGAGCGCCTTGCAGATATGGGAATCGAAGTTATGCAGGGGGTATACCCTTTAAAGGAGCTTCTCTTTGCGGACGAAGCATGGATGACCAATTCCGTTCAGGAAATCGTTCCATTCCGGAGAATCGGCAGCACTCAATTTCCGGGAAAGGATGGAAATTTGTCGAAACGTCTGCAAGAGGCATACACTAACGATAGAAAAGCAGCAAAAGACTATATTTCAATTAAAGGGTGAAGGATATGGCGCTTCAAACAGCGGTGCGTTCAAAGAAGTTGACCGCAAAGCAATACACATTGTCTTATGAAGATAAAACATTGATCATGGGGATTTTAAATGTGACGCCCGATTCTTTTTCAGACGGCGGAAAATATAACAGCATCGACCGCGCCGTTATTCATGCAAAGCAAATGATCGAAGACGGCGCCCATATCCTTGATATCGGAGGAGAATCAACGAGGCCGGGGGCGGAAAAGGTTTCTCTTGATGAGGAGCTGTCAAGGGTCATACCTGTAATTGAAAAACTTGTTCAGGAAATCGACGTGCCGATTTCTGTTGACACTTATAAAGCAAAAGTGGCGGATGAAGCCCTTAAGGCCGGTGCAACGATTATCAATGATGTCTGGGGAGCAAAAGCAGACCCTGACATGGCCCGGGTTGCGGCCGCTCATAATGTGCCGATTATCTTGATGCATAACCGCGAGGAACGGAATTATAAGGACTTGATCCCGGACATGCTGTCTGATTTGATGGAATGTGTGAGCATTGCAAAATCAGCAGGCGTTCAAGATCATCACATCGTACTTGATCCGGGTATCGGCTTTGCCAAAACGTATCATGACAATCTGGCGGTCATGAACCAGCTTGAGAAATTCAGCGAACTCGGATACCCGGTTTTATTGGGGACGTCACGCAAAAAATTTATCGGCCGTGTTCTGGATCTGCCGCCTGAGGAGAGGGCGGAAGGCACGGGCGCGACGGTATGCCTCGGTATTCAAAAAGGGTGCGATATCGTCAGGGTGCATGACGTCAAGCAAATTTCCAGGATGGCAAAAATGATGGATGCCATGATTGATAAAGGAGGCGTTTATCATCGATAAAGTGTATGTAGAGGGCATGGAGTTTTACGGATATCACGGTGTTTTCAAAGAAGAAAACAAACTTGGCCAAAGATTCCGCGTTGATCTGACAGCATTTCTAGACTTAAGCGAAGCCGGAAAAACGGATCGTATTGATGCCACCATTAATTATGCTGATTTGTATAAGCTGTGCAAAGAGGTTGTGGAGGGAGAGCCGGTCAACCTTGTGGAGACCCTCGCAGAAACGATTGCCGCAAAAGTGCTGAAGCATTTTGAAGCGGTTCAGGAATGCACGGTCAAAGTCGTCAAGCCTGACCCGCCTATACCGGGACACTATAAATCGGTGGCCATCGAGATGACGAGGAAACGACAATGAACAATTCGGCATATATAGCGCTCGGCTCGAATATCGGCCAGCGGGAAGAATATTTAAAAAAAGCTGTCTCTCTCCTCCATCAACATCCGTCTGTACAGGTGACAGACATCTCGTCGATTTATGAAACAGATCCTGTCGGGTATACAGACCAAGATCTATTTTTAAACATGGCTGCAGCTGTTAAAACATCTCTTTCACCGTTTGAATTGCTTGATTTGACTCAGCGTATTGAAAAAGAACTCGGCCGCAAACGCGACATCAGATGGGGGCCGAGAACTGCAGACCTTGACATTTTGTTGTATAATCGTGAAAATATTGAGACAGAGCAACTTATCGTTCCTCATCCTAGAATGCATGAACGTTTGTTTGTGCTCATCCCGCTGCTGGAGATTTATCCCGAGCTTGAGGGAGCTGTCAATCATGCGAAAAATCAAGAAGGTGTAAGAGTATGGAAGCAGAAATCTGGGGTAGACGAATTCGTGCATATCGAAAGCTGAAGGGTTATACTCAAGAAGGGTTTGCAAAAGCATTGGGTATATCCGTTTCTGTGCTTGGTGAAGTAGAACGCGGGAATCGTATGCCGTCGGAGAGCATGCTCAGGGATGTAGCCAATACTTTAAATATAACAGTGGAGGAATTATCTCCATCAGAAGAATAAGAAAGGAGGACTAAAAATGTTTAAAATCGGTGATATAGAATTAAAAAACAGGGTTGTGCTTGCGCCGATGGCCGGTGTCTGCAACTCCGCCTTCCGCTTGACGGTTAAGGAATTCGGAGCGGGTTTGGTCTGCGCCGAAATGGTCAGCGATAAAGCGATCCTTTACAATAATGCAAAAACAATGGGAATGCTTTATATCGATGAACGTGAAAAGCCGCTCAGCCTGCAGATCTTCGGCGGCGAAAAAGAAACGCTTGTCGAAGCGGCGAGGTTTGTTGACCAAAACACAACTGCGGATATTATTGATATAAACATGGGATGTCCGGTGCCAAAGATTACAAAATGTGATGCAGGAGCCAAATGGCTGCTTGATCCGAATAAAATTTATGAAATGGTTTCTGCAGTAGTGGAGGCTGTTGACAAGCCGGTGACCGTAAAAATGAGAATGGGCTGGGATGAAGACCATATCTTTGCCGTTGAGAATGCGAAAGCTGTAGAGCGCGCAGGCGGAAAAGCGGTCGCTCTTCACGGGCGGACCCGCGTGCAAATGTACGAAGGAACGGCAAATTGGGATATTATCAAAGAAGTGAAGCAGTCCGTTTCAATACCGGTAATCGGAAACGGTGATGTCAAAACTCCGCAAGATGCAAAACGCATGCTTGATGAAACAGGGGTTGACGGTGTCATGATCGGCCGTGCAGCGCTGGGTAACCCGTGGATGATTTACCGTACGGTTCACTATTTAGAAACAGGCGAATTGAAAGATGAGCCGAAAGTGCGTGAGAAAATGTCTGTCTGCAAACTTCACCTTGACCGATTAATCGGACTGAAAGGCGAAAATGTTGCGGTTCGCGAAATGAGAAAGCACGCAGCCTGGTATCTAAAAGGCATAAGAGGAAACGCAAAGGTCCGGAATGAAATTAATCATTGCGAAACGAGGGATGAGCTCGTTCAGCTTTTAGACGCGTTTACGATTGAAGCCGAGGCAAAAGAGCTTCAGGATGCAAAAGTAGGATAAATCCGACCTCTGCTCACTGCCAGTTTTCACTGGCAGTTTTTCTGCTTTTTTCCTGAAAGACTAAAAGTAACGGAGTGATATATGATGAGTCATGAAGAGCATAACCATGAAGAATTAAACGACCAGCTGCAAGTCAGACGCGATAAAATGAATCAATTGAGAGAAAACGGGAAAGATCCTTTCGGGCAGCGTTTTGACCGCACCCATCAATCAACTGATCTCATTGAATCATATAATGAATTCTCAAAAGAAGAATTAGAGGAAAAAGCAATTGAAGTGACGATTGCCGGCCGGATGATGACAAAGCGTGGAAAAGGAAAAGCGGGATTCGCGCACATTCAGGATTTAAAGGGCCAGATTCAGATCTATGTCAGGAAAGACAGTGTCGGTGAAGAGCAGTACGAATGGTTTAAAAGCTCTGACCTCGGGGACATTGTCGGCGTTACAGGCGTCATGTTTAAAACGAATGTTGGCGAATTGTCTGTCAAAGCTACATCCTTTGATTTATTAACAAAAGCACTTCGTCCGCTTCCGGACAAATATCACGGATTAAAAGACATCGAACAGCGCTACCGTCAGCGTTATTTGGACTTGATCGTAAACCCGGAAAGCAAAAATACGTTTATTACGCGCAGCAAAATCATTCAATCGATGAGAAGATACTTAGATGACCACGGATACTTAGAAGTTGAGACGCCTACGATGCACGCGATTCCGGGCGGAGCGTCTGCCCGTCCGTTCATTACGCATCATAATGCGCTTGATATGCCGCTTTACATGAGGATCGCTATCGAGCTCCATTTGAAAAGGCTGATTGTCGGCGGATTGGAAAAAGTCTATGAAATCGGACGTGTATTCAGAAATGAAGGAGTTTCCACACGGCACAATCCTGAATTTACAATGATTGAACTTTACGAAGCTTATGCTGACTATAAAGATATTATGAGCTTGACGGAAAACCTTATCGCTCATATTGCACAAGAAGTGCTTGGCACTACAACCGTTCAATACGGAGATTATGAAGTTGACCTCAAGCCTGAATGGAAGAGACTTCATATGGTCGATGCTGTTAAAGAAGCCACCGGTGTAGACTTCTGGAAAGAAGTATCGGTAGAAGAAGCAAGAACATTCGCGAAAGAACACGGAATTGAAATTTCTGAAAGCATGTCAGTAGGACATATCATTAATGAGTTCTTCGAGCAAAAAGTTGAAGAAACGTTGATTCAGCCTACTTTTATATACGGACACCCTGTGGAGATTTCTCCGCTTGCTAAGAAAAACCCTGAAGACCCTCGATTTACAGACCGTTTTGAGCTGTTTATCGTCGGCCGTGAACACGCGAATGCATTTACTGAATTAAATGATCCTATCGACCAAAAAGAACGCTTTGAAGCTCAATTAAAAGAACGTGAAGAAGGAAACGATGAAGCGCATATGATGGATGAAGACTTTGTCGAAGCACTGGAGTACGGAATGCCTCCTACCGGCGGTCTTGGAATCGGCATTGACAGACTGATTATGCTTTTGACGAATTCTCCTTCAATCAGGGACGTTTTACTATTCCCGCAAATGAGACATCGTTAAATGACGTTTGGGCAGCAGCCGTGTAACAAGCGGCTGCTGCGCATTTAAAACAAATTAAATTTTTTCTCAAAAAAGTATTGCACAATCATAAATACGGTGGTATATTATTATTCGTTGCCGCAAAACGGCGGCGAAAGAAAAAAAGAACTTAAAAAAAGTTCTTGACTTAATATCCGAGATTGGATATAATATAAAAGTCGCTTTAATAATGATCTTTGAAAACTAAACAAGACAAACGTACCTGTTAATTCATTAAATAAATCGTACATGCGAATGTGCGTAGT
>NZ_JAJNDM010000014.1:0-64608 GCF_021043345.1 Bacillus sp. BS3(2021) | reverse complement strand
ATGTATTAGGCACGCCGCCAGCGTTCGTCCTGAGCCAGGATCAAACTCTCCATGAAGTTTGATAATGACTACGCACAAAATGTGCGATTTATTTAATGAATTAACAGGTACGTTTTGTCTTGTTTAGTTTTCAAAGATCATTTCCGCTCCTGTCCGAAGCGACTTTATCAGTATAACATTTTCAACAAGGAGTGTCAAATGTTTTTTTGTTTTTTCGTCGCTGCTGCTTTCAGTTCAAAAACCGTTCCGCTAACAGCGACGCTTAATAATATATCACCGTTATAAATTAGTGTCAACACTTTTTTTGATAAAATATCCTCGGTGAAAAATCTTTTGGCCCTTTGTCTCAATCGGCTTGACTCCGACTAAGTCCTTTTCAGCCAAGAACTCCAGTATGACTCCCAGGTCTGCCGTGAAATACTTGAGATCCGGATGCTTGAGAAGATCGGCAAATTGCCAAACCTCTTTTTCATCCATGACATTGAGAATATGTGCGGCCCCGATTTCGGCTTTTGAATGAATGAGAAAATCGCTTGCGAGGAATAATAACTCCAGCCGTTTTTGCAAGCTTTCATTGCTCTCAATTAATTCCTTATACAATTTATAAACCTGAGGCTCCATGTGGCGGACTTGGTTCCATACCGTAACTTCTGGGTGAAAACCCTTATCGATCACTTCGATTCTGGCCAAATGATGGAGGGCGTGTACGATGGAATTGTAGGCGTCCAAAAATTGACCGTCCTCAAAAAACGATTTCCCTTCTATATATCTTCTGATTAATTTCCCATATTCAAGTCCGATTTTTAGTTTTCTTTCTGAAAACGGAAATGTATTAAGCTGCTCAATCAGCTTGGCGATAAATTCGTTTCGGTCGAAAAGCACCTTTCCATTGAGGACCCAGTCTATGATTCTTCTATTTGTTCCGAGCAAAATCCATTCCTGAAGCTGTTCAACAGAAATAATATGAAGAGAAGCCGTTTTTCCGTCGAACTCATAATGCTTCACGAATACAGGGTCTTCAGCCTTATTAACGATAATCAACAATGCCGCATCAAAATTATCTGTCGCAGATGAGGTTTGATTTCTCCTCTCAATCAGCATGACAGCGAGTGTGTCAGGGCGGCTTGCTCTTTCTTGGTAAATCGGACGGAGAAGATTTTCCATCACCATTCCTCCAATACGATGTAAATGCGTTGCTCTAAAAGCTTCTCTCTTTGTTTCTACCTATTTCTACGAGCCAATAAAAACTCCTTTATTTTGAAAACACATTGAATTATTATAATCAATTTCCCCAAAACTCTCTATAGAAATTTTCCAATTGATTCGTTTTAATTAAAGAATAACACATCTTTTCTATGCTATATTAGAGACAGGGGGATGGATATGGCAAAATACTCTAGCAAAATCAACAAAATCAGAACGTTTGCGTTAAGCCTTGTATTTATAGGCTTCATTATTATGTATGTCGGAATCTTTTTTAGGTCCTCGATCCTCTTGATGTCGGTGTTTATGATCTTGGGGGTATTGTCTATCTTGTTGAGCACAGCGGTTTATTTTTGGATCGGCATGCTTTCAACGAAAGCGGTTCAAGTCGTCTGTCCAAACTGTGAAAAACCGACCAAGATTTTAGGCCGGGTCGATATGTGCATGCATTGCAGGGAGCCTCTGACACTGGATAAAAACCTCGAAGGAAAAGAGTTTAACGAATCGTATAATCGAAAGTCTCAGTAAATGCTGCAACAAAAATAAGCTGACCGTTAAAAAAGCGGCCAGCTCTTTTTAATGGCTTTCTTTTTTGTCGCATTCCTGACATAAACCGTATATCTCCAGTCTATGGTGACTGACTTTGAATCCTGTCACATGTGAAGCCAGCTGCTCCACTTCGTCGAGGCCGGGATAATGAAAGTCGACGATTTTCCCGCAGCGTTCGCAAATTGCGTGATAATGCTCGGATGTCACGAAGTCAAACCGGCTGGAGGAATCTCCGTACGTTAATTCCTTAACGAGCCCTGATTCCTTAAAAACCCGCAAATTGTTGTAAACCGTTGCTACGCTCATGTTTGGAAATTTCCCTTCCAGAGCTTTATATATATCATCTGCAGTTGGATGAGACATAGAATTCACGAGAAATTCCAGAATGGCATGACGTTGAGGAGTAATTCGAACCCCGGTTTCCTTCAACGCTTCCAACGCTTCTTTCAGGTTATGTTCAGCCATCGTCATGCACCTCTCTTCTAAAAAAAATTCTTACATTATAACGTTTATAATTAGTGTAACTCCTGATCAGAATCTTTGTCAATTCCAATCCCTGTGAAAAAGCTATTTTTAAGGCGAAAAAGGCCGATATGATCAGCATGTCCGGTCAGACAGACGAATATGAGCGTAAAAAGAGACCAAACTAACATACAGTCCGGCCTCCCCCAGAGCTTTACGCTTCGGCGATTTCTTTTACTGCTTGAAGCGCTTCTGCGACATGGTCTTTTACCTTTACTTTCCGCCACTCTTTCACAAGGCGGCCTTCTTTATCAATCAGGAATGTCGACCTTTCGACACCCATGTATTCCTTGCCGAAATTCTTCTTCAGCTTCCATACGTCAAAGCTTTCAGCGAGCTTGTGTTCATCATCGACGAGCAGCAGAAACGGCAGATCGTGTTTCTGCTTGAATTTCTCATGTCTTGTCTGGTCGTCAGGGCTGACTCCGATGATGACGGTATCAAGTTCGGCAAAGCTTTCATGTCGGTCTCTGAAATCGCACGCTTCCGTTGTGCATCCCGGCGTCATATCTTTCGGGTAAAAATAGAGCACGACATACTTTCCTTCAAAATCCGACAGCTTTACTTTTTCTCCGTGATCGCCCAGCAGTTCAATATCAGGCACCTTTTGTCCAATTTCAACAGTCATTGTTTTGCCTCCTGTTATGTTTAATCGCTTGCTTTCCCCCATTATAAAAAACAGCGCCCGCTTGTTCAAATGTTCGGCGGCTTCTTTTTTGCGCTCTGTCCGCCTCGTGTTACAATATAGAAATAGATAAAAGGTGCAGAAATGAGGAGGATATTATGCAGCATACTCAATCTGAAAAGCTTCATGAAGAAGCTCTTCAACATATAGTCGGAGGCGTCAACAGCCCCTCAAGGTCTTACAAAGCGGTCGGCGGCGGTTCTCCCGTCGCGATGGAAAGGGGAAGCGGCGCTTATTTTTGGGATGTAGACGGCAACAAATACATAGACTACCTTGCCGCATACGGACCGATTATTACGGGCCACGCTCACCCGCATATCACGAAAGCGATTCAAACAGCTGCTGAAAACGGAGTTCTTTACGGCACGCCGACAAAGCATGAAGTGACATTTGCCAAGATGCTTAAAGAAGCGATTCCTGCCTTGGATAAAGTGAGATTCGTCAATTCAGGAACGGAAGCTGTGATGACGACGATTCGCGTCGCCCGGGCCTATACAGGCAGAACGAAAATCATCAAGTTCGCCGGCTGCTACCACGGCCATTCCGATCTTGTGCTGGTGGCGGCCGGTTCAGGTCCGTCAACGCTCGGCACACCTGATTCAGCGGGGGTTCCAAAAAGCATCGCCAACGAGGTGATTACCGTTCCTTTCAATGATATCGACAGCTATAAGGAAGCGCTCGATAAATGGGGGAACGATATTGCGGCAGTTCTCGTTGAACCGATTGTCGGAAACTTCGGGATCGTTGAACCGAAGAGCGGATTCCTCGAACAGGTCAATGAACTGACGCATAACGCAGGGGCGCTCGTCATCTATGATGAAGTTATCACCGCTTTCCGCTTTATGTACGGCGGCGCCCAGGATCTGCTTGGCGTCAAACCTGATTTAACGGCGCTTGGCAAAATCATCGGCGGCGGCCTGCCAATCGGCGCATACGGAGGCAAAAAAGAGATTATGGAACAAGTCGCACCGCTCGGACCTGCTTATCAAGCGGGCACGATGGCGGGGAATCCGGCTTCGATCCTCTCAGGTATCGCCTGCCTTGAAGTGCTGAAAGAAAAAGGCACATACGAAAAACTTGACCGCCTCGGCGCTATGCTTGAAGAAGGTATCCTGGGACACGCCGAAACCCACGGCATCAACATCACTGTCAACCGTCTTAAAGGCGCGCTCACCGTATACTTTACGAACGAAAAAGTCGAAAACTATGAGCAAGCCGAAAATACGGACGGAGAAATGTTCGCTGCCTTTTTCAAACTGATGCTTGAGCGCGGAATCAATCTTGCGCCTTCAAAATATGAAGCATGGTTTATCACCACCGCGCACACGGAAGAGGACATTAAAGCGACGCTTAAAGCCGTGGATGACTCATTTAAACAATTGAAACAACGCATATAAAAAGAGAGCGGGTCCGCTCTCTTTTTTATCAAATGCGGAGCACTTTGAGAACGCGGTGAACAGGCACTTTCCGCCGGCTTGTTTTTCTTTTTTGTCAATGATTTGTTTTTTCTTAAAAATGGGTTGAATATTTCGGAAGATCGCTGTATATTACTTTATTGTTTGGCAAATTAACAGAGAGGGAATGTTCAATACAATTCATTTTCTGTAAAGAACGAATTTTATTATAGAAAGGGATGCAAGTACAGCCTAATGAAACTTGGTGCCCGTATTTTCAAAACAGGCATTGCCATTACGCTTGCGCTTTACCTCGCGTCTTGGCTCGGCCTTCCGACTCCTGTCTTCGCGGGAATCGCGGCTATCTTCGCGATACAGCCTTCGATCTATCGTTCATTTTTGACGATTGTCGATCAAGTGCAGGCGAACATAATCGGAGCTGCCACAGCCATTATTTTTGGACTTATTTTTGAACCCAGTCCGATCATCATCGGATTGACGGCGGTAATCGTCATTACGATCAACCTGAAGCTGAAGATCGAGAATACAATTTCGATCGCTCTCGTCACCGTTATTGCCATATTGGAGAGCTCCGGCGACAACTTTTTATGGTTTGCCTTGGTGAGAACCGGAACGGTTATTTTGGGCGTATTGTCTGCGTTCCTGGTCAACCTGATTTTTCTGCCGCCTAAATATGAAACGAAGCTCGTCAGCCATGTTGTTGAAAATACAGATGAAGTCATTAAATGGATCAGATTGTTGACGCGGAAGACAACGGAACACTCCATGCTGAAAGAAGACATTGAAAAGCTGAAAGAAAAAATGATGAAGGTCGATCACCTTTACTTGCTTTACAAAGAAGAAAGAAGCTATTTAAAACGTTCCACATATGTAAAACAGCGAAAGCTCGTGCTGTTCAGACAGGCGATCATTGCATCGAACCGCGCGCTTGATGCTTTGAAAAAACTGCACCGGCTTGAAAACGAGTTTTGTCATATGCCTGAAGAATTTCAAGAAACGCTGGTCGAAGAGCTTGATTATCTTCTCCATTGGCACGAGCGAATTTTAATGAGATTCGTCGGCAGGATTAAAACGCAGGATCACGTCGACCTTCACGAAGAAGGAGACGTGTACAAACAGCACTTGACCGAATCATTCCTGAAAAACCAGGACAAATTGAAAGAAGAACTGTTGGACTACAATATGCTGACCATTATGGCGAGCACCGTAGAATACCGAGAACAGCTTGAACATTTGGAAACCTTGCTCACAAGCTTTCAGACGTACCACAAAAAAGACAGCGAGCTTGAAGTTGAGGAAGAGTAAACCGGTTAACGAATACGTTAACCGGTTTTTTTATTTTCCTTCCTTCATTTTCGGATCAAGGGTGTCGCGCAGGCCGTCTCCCATCAGATTAAAGCCGAGCACGGTCAGCATGATCGCAAATCCCGGAAAAAATAATGTCCACGGGGCCTGTGCCAAATAAGGCCTGGCATCCGCAAGCATTTTTCCCCACTCCGGGTTCGGCGCCTGCGCCCCCAACCCTAAAAATCCGAGCGCGGCCGCTTCTATAATCGCCGTTCCAATATTCAGTGTCGCTTGAACGATAACCGGGGCCATGCTGTTGGGAAGAATGTGTTTAAACATCATCCTCATATTGGACATCCCGACAGCACGCGCAGATAAGACATATTCCTCCTGCCTGATGCTGAGCACTTTTGAACGAACGAGCCTGCCAAACGTCGGAACGTTGATGATGGCGATGGCAATCAGGGCATTTTCAAGGGAAGGCCCGAGAATCGCCACAATGGCGATCGCCAGCAGAATGCTGGGAAACGCGAGCATGATATCAAACAGCCGCGAAATCAACGCATCAGCCCATCTGCCGTAAAAACCGGCGATCAGCCCTAACAGCGTCCCCGCCAAGGCCGATGCCAGACAGGAGAAAAAGCCGACCCATAAAGACAGCCTCGCGCCGTACAGCACCCTTGAAAAAATATCCCTGCCAAAATCGTCCGTTCCAAAAAGGTGTTCAGCAGACGGAGCGGCAAGCCTGTCTGACAGTGACTGGTCGTTTATTCCATAGGGTGCGATGAGCGGCGCGAAGATGGCCAGCAGGATAAACAGCGCGACTAAAATCGTGCCGGCGGCAGCCAGTTTATGCTCAAAGAACCGCCGAATATGTTCCGCCAAAGGCGAACGCACCTTCACGTCCTCCCTCTGCTGTTCATTTTGAAGCACAACCACATTTCCCGCCTCCTAATATTTAATTCTCGGATCGATGACAGCGTACAGCAGATCAACAATGAAGTTAATCATGACGAAGATGAAGGCGATCACGAGAATGCCCGATTGGATAACCGGGTAGTCGCGGTAGCTGATCGCATCATAAATGTACCGGCCGATGCCGGGCCAGGCAAAAATCGTCTCCGTTAAAATCGCGCCGCCCAGTAAAAGTCCGGTTTGCAGGCCGATGACGGTCAACACCGGAATGAACGCATTTTTTAAACCGTGCTTATAGATAACGAAAAACATATGCACGCCTTTTGCTTTTGCCGTGCGGATATAATCGGACTGCAGCACCTCTATCATGCTGGCCCTTGTAATTCTCGCAATGATCGCGGCGGGAATGGTGGCAAGAGCGGTTCCCGGCAGAATTAAATGGCGGATGGTTTCTGCAAACTGATCAAATCTTCCGTGTAAAAGGGTGTCCAGTGTATGAATGTAAGTAAAGGCTTCGACCGGATTTCTGACATTCTCCCTTCCCGTTGTCGGCAGCCAGCCGAGCTCGATCGAAAAGAACCACTGGCCCATCAGACCAAGCCAAAAAATCGGCATCGACACGCCAATTAAAGCAACCAGCATCGCAATATAGTCGAATACCGAATTCTTAAACCACGCGCTGATGATTCCGGCATTCACACCGACAAACACTGCGATCAGCATCGCGAAAAAAGCAAGCTCGAGAGTGGCGAACAAATACGGCTTTATTTCTTGCGTAATCGCCGCTCCCGTGCGGATTGATGTCCCGAGATCCCCTTTCAGCAAATCCCCGATATATCTGGCGTATTGCACATACCACGGCTGATCAAGGCCGAGCTGGATGGTCAGCTGCTGCACCGCTTCCTTTGTCGCCCTCTGGCCGAGAATAACCTGGGCGGGGTTGCCGGGAATAAAGCGGATGACCGAAAAAACGACCAGTGTCATGCCAATGAGAACGGGGATCAGCATCCCCGTCCGTTTTAAACAGTACGCAAGCAATGGCTGTCACCACCTATTTAAACTCTACGCCGGACAATACTTCACTCCCTGTCGGATGCGGAGCATATCCTTCGATATCTTTTGAACCGGCCAAAATCGGCGTGGAATGGACAAGCGGAATCCAAGGCGATTCTTCATGGAGGAGCTCCTGCGCATCTTGATACAGTTTATTTCTCTTCTTTTGGTCAGGGTCTGACTGCGCTTCGATTAAGATGTCATGAAGCTCGTCATTGCTGAAGTACGTATAGTTGTTACCGCCGATATTATCTTTATCAAGCAGGGTATAAATGAAGTTGTCCGGATCTCCATTGTCTCCGGTCCAGCCCATCAAAAACGCGTCAGCTTCCCCTTTGCTCACCTTATCCAAATACGTCGCCCAGTCGTAAGTGACGATTTCCGCTTTGACGCCGATTTTTTCGAAGCTTGATTGAATCACTTCGGCTATTTTCATACCGTCCGGCATATATGGCCGCGGAACAGGCATTGCCCAAAGCTTCATTTTAAACCCGTCCGGGAATCCGGCTTCTTTTAAGAGTTCTTTTGCCTTTTTTAAATCATACGGATATTCCTTTATCTGATCGTTGTATCCTTCAAGTGAAGGAGGGAGCGGGTTTTTGGCAGATTCGGCGAGGCCTCCGTAGAAGGAATCGATAATCGCCTGTTTATCAACAGCATGATTCAGCGCCTGGCGGACCAGCTTATTGTCAAATGGTTTTCTTGTCGTCGTCATTCCGAGATACCCGACGTTCATTGAAGGCCTTTCAAATGTTTTCAGATTGGCGTCTGCTTTGATGCTTTCGATATCAGACGGATTGACGCCGTCCATTAGGTCGATTTCGCCCGTCTTCAACGCATTTAAGCGGGCTGAGTTTTCAGGAATGGCTCTGAAAATGATCTTCTGCAATTTCGGTTTGCCTTGATCCCAATAGTCTTCATTTTTTTCAAGAACGATCCGGTCGTTCGGCTTCCATTCGACAAATTTGTAAGGGCCCGTGCCGACGGGGTGCTCCCTGAATTTTTCGCCGTATTTTTCGATGGCGGCAGGACTCGCAATCCCGAATGAAGTCATGGCAAGGTTCTTTAAAAACGGCGCTTGCGGGCGTTTTAAAATGAACTGAATCTTATGGTCGTCGAGCACTTTTATATCTTTGATGACATGCCCCTCATCTTTCTTATAGCCTCCGAACATGCCGTAGTAAGGAAATTTTTCTTCATCCCCGCTCATCCACCGCTCAAAATTGTATTTGACGGCTTCTGCATTAAAATCCGTTCCGTCATGGAATTTCACGCCTTGCCTCAGCTCCAGTGTGTAGGTCAAACCGTCATCTGAAGCGTCCCATTTGACCGCGAGGCCTTCCTTCAGCGTAGTGTCTTGTTCTCCGTAATTCAGCAAGGTCTCAAACATATTGATCGTCACTTTAAACGCTTCGCCTTCTGTCGTTGTGATCGGATCAAGCGATGTTGAATCACCGCCTCTGCCGATGATCAGCGTATCTTTTCCCCCGTTCGTCTCTCCGTCGTTTTTTCCGCTTTCGTTACCGGAGCATCCCATTAAAAAAGCGGAAACAGACAGAATCATTCCCAAACAGATCAGCCAGCTTTTCTTTTTCATCGTACTGCCTCCTTATTGGTAAAATGGCATGCGACATAATGCCCGTCCGCAGTCTCTTCAAGAGGCGGCTCCGCTTCCAGACAAACCGCTGCCCGCTTCATGCATCTGCTGTAAAAAGGACAGCCCTTTTCACTCATGCGGGGCGCGGCAATATCCGGTGCCGTATGAACCGCTTCGCCTTTGCCGATGACCGGTACTGCCGCTAACAGCGTTTCTGTATACGGGTGTTTCGGCTCTCTAAATAACGATTCGGCGTCCGCCATCTCGACGATCTTTCCGAAATACATCACGGCCACCCTGTCGCTGATATAGCGAACGACTGCGAGATCATGAGAAATAAACAGAAACGTTAAATCGAATGCCTCCTGCAAATCATTCAGCAGATTTAAGATCTGCGCCTGAACGGATACATCAAGCGCGGAGACAGGTTCATCGGCAATGATTAGTTTTGGCTTAGTGATCAGCGCTTTTGCAATGCCGATCCTTTGCCTCTGACCGCCGCTGAATTGGTGTGCGTACCGGTCGCCGTATGAAGCATCAAGGCCGACAATTTCAAGCATCGAGCGCACGACCTCTCTCCTTTCCGCCTTCTTTCCGAGTTGATGAACGATCAGCGGTTCTTCCAAAATATCCTTTATTTTCATGCGCGGATTTAACGAAGCGTACGGGTCTTGAAAAATCATTTGTATATGCCTTCTCATATTGCGAAGATCTTTTGCATCAAGGCCTGTCATCTCCTGCCCGAGAAAAGTCACCTTTCCCGAAGTCGGTTCGGTCAGCCGCAATATCGATTTTCCTAAGGTCGATTTTCCGCAGCCGGATTCCCCGACAACCCCTAAGATTTCGCCTTTTTCAACTGACAGTGTAACATCATCTACCGCTTTCACGATTTTCTTACGGGACACGCGGTAATACGTTTTCAGCTCTTGAACGCTCAGCAGTTCGCGATTCATGTGAAAACACCTTCCTCTTCATAGAGAAAGCAGCTTACAGCATGATCATCCTTCAGCTTGTTCAATCCAGGCGCTTCTTCAATGCAGCGTTCATGTTTATGGGGGCATCGCGGCGCAAACATACAGCCTTTTTTAATCGATCCCGGCTTCGGCACCTGCCCCTCAATCGAAGACAGCCGCTCGGATTTGTCTGTGAATGCCGGAATAGAGGCGAACAAGCCTTTTGTATAAGGGTGTTTCGGACTGTCAAAAACAGCGGTGACACCGCCCTCTTCAACGATCCGGCCGGCATACATGATCATCACGCGTTCACATGTATTGTGAACGACGCCAAGGTCGTGGGTAATGAGGAGAATGGCTGTGTTAAATTCGGCATTGAGCTTTTTCAGCAGGGACAGAATCTGGGCCTGGATGGTGACGTCGAGAGCTGTTGTCGGTTCATCGGCGATCAGCAGCTTCGGTTCGCAAATTAATGCCATTGCGATCATGACCCGCTGCCTCATGCCTCCCGACAGTTCGTGGGGATACTGCTTCATCAGCTGGTCCGCCCTCGGCAGGCCGACGGTTTCCAGCATTTGAACGGCTTTTCTTCTTGCTTCTTTTTTATGAATATTGGTATGGCTGGAGAGTGCTTCTGTTAATTGATCGCCAATTGTGAAAAGGGGGTTGAGGGAGGTCATCGGCTCTTGAAAAACCATTGCGATGTCATTGCCGCGCATCTGTCTCCATTCTTTTTCAGACTGCATGAGAAGATCTTTGTTTTGAAACTTGATCCGGCCCGTCGTCCGGGTGTTTGCGTTCAGCCCCATTAAAGCCAAAGAGGTGACGCTCTTGCCGCAGCCGGACTCTCCGACGACTCCCATGATTTCTCCGGGATGGAGATCGAAAGAAATGCCTTGCACAATCGGGGTTTCAGACTTTTTCTGGTGAAACGAAATCGACAAATCCGATACTTCAAGCAATTTTTCTTTTGTCACTTATACACCTCCGGAGCTTGTATTTTTTAAATTGTATTTAGACGGGATAGGAAATATGTACGAAATTTGCATGGAAAGAAAAAGCCTGACAATCGTTCGGCTTCAAACGAAAGTCAGGCTTTTGGCGGTTTTAGTTTAATTTTTGAATGGTAAATAAATGCTTATAGTGGCCGTCGCGGCTCATTAATTCGTCATGTGTGCCGACTTCCGCGACACGTCCGTTTTCGATGACGACGATTTTGTCAGCGTGGGTAATCGTCGACAATCTGTGGGCAACGATAAAGGTCGTCCGGTCTTTCGCGAGCTTTTCCATCGCTTCCTGAATATAGTGCTCGCTTTCAAGGTCAAGCGCTGATGTCGCTTCATCCAAAATTAAGAGAGGCGGATTCTTCAGGAACACCCTGGCGATTGATATCCGCTGTTTTTGGCCTCCGGACAGCTTGACGCCCCTTTCTCCGACCTTTGTATCATAGCCTTGCGGCAGTTCCATAATAAAATCGTGGGCATTCGCGGCTTTTGCCGCTTCAATGATGTCTTCCATCGAAGCTTCGGGATTTCCGATCGATATGTTTTCACGTACCGATTCGCTGAATAAAAATGTATCCTGAAGCACCATGCCGATTTGGTTTCTAAGGCTCTGCGCCTGGTAATCGCGCACATCGATGCCGTCAATCTCCAGGCTTCCGGCTGAGACATCGTAGAATCTCGGAATGAGGCTGACGAGCGTTGATTTTCCGCCTCCGCTCATCCCGACGAGTGCGACCGTTTCGCCCCGTTCGGCTTTCAGAGAAAGATTCTGCAGAATCATTTCTTCCGACTTTTCGTATTGGAAGGAAACATTTTTGAATTCAACAATTCCTTTTAACCGCTCTGCTTTTACAGCATTGGGTTTATCTTTTAATTCATACGGTTCATCAATAAATTCAAACAGCCTGTCCATCGATGCGATCGACTGCGTCAATGTTGTCGACGAATTGATCAGGCGGCGCAGCGGGTTGTAGAGGCGTTCAATATATCCGAAAAACGCCACCATCGTTCCTACAGTAAGGGACCCGTGAATCACATAGTAACCCGCAACCGTAATGATGATCAGCGGAGCGAGGTCTGTAACCGTATTGACGACGGCAAACGTTTTGGCATTCCAGGCCGTATGGCGGATTGCTTTGCCGAGAAAATTCGCGTTCTCGTGATCAAATTGCTTCTGTTCATAATCCTCGATCGCAAAACTCCTGATGACAGGCATCCCCTGAACCCTTTCATGAAGGTGGCCCTGCACCTCGGCCAGCGCCTGGGAACGTTCTCTCGTCAGCTTTCTGAGCCTGCCGTAGAAGAATTTAACAGACAGTCCGTAAAGCGGAAACAGCACGATCGAAATAAGCGTCAGCTTCACATCCATCGTCAGCATGATGGCGATGGCGATAAAAATCGTCATCACGTCAAGCCATACGTTCATCAACCCGATGATGACAAATTCCTTTGTCTGCTCGACATCGTTGATGACCCTTGAAATGATTTCTCCTGCGCGGGTGTTTGCATAATACCTGAGGCTCAGCTTTTGAATGTGTGCAAACAGCTTGTCCCTGATATCATAAAGCACCTTGCTTGCCGTCCACTGTGCGAAATATTGCCGATAGTATTCGACAGGCGGCCGAAGCACCAAAAAAATGGCGAACATAACCGCCATTACCATGAATAATGTGGATGTTTTTTCTTCAGTGGTTCCGCTCCCCTGGATGATGTCGTCAACGACGTATTTCAGCAGAAGCGGGATGACCAGCGGAATAGAAAATTTAATAATACCGATTAAAACCGTCAAAACGATTTTCCATTTATACGGCTTCACAAATTCCATGTACCTTCTGATTACCCCCACACGTCTTCCCCCCTCTATATCTTGATGTGTGAGTACACCGCAAAAAACCTGTTGGTCTCAACAGGTTTTTCAGGTTTATTTTGTATAATGCAAATACCGTTCATACCAAATATCAATAAATTCAGATGCAAACGGGCCTTTTCTTTGGTGTATCCAATGCAGCAACGTATTTAAGTGGTACCTTAAAATGCCGTCGATTTCCTTCGGATAATTCATCGCCTTTTTATGATCCGCGTACTCATCTTCATCAAGAATATGATACGTCATATCCGGAAAGACTTTCACGTCTAAATCATAGTCGATGTATTTGATGGCTTCATCGTCCAAAGCAAACGGCGAGCTGATGTTGCAATAGTAATAAATCCCGTCTTCGCGAAGCATGCCGATGACGTTAAACCACTGCTTTGCATGGAAATAACAAATTGCGGGCTCTCGCGTCACCCATGTCCGGCCGTCAGATTCTGTGACCATTGTCCGGTCATTGGCGCCGATGATGCACAATTCCGTTGCTTTTAAAATCGTTGTTTCATTCCAAATCCGATGAATCTGTCCATTGTGCTTATAGCTATGAATTTGAATGGTTTCTCCTTCCTTGGGAAAGCCCATGTTTTTCTCCCCTACTTTCTTTGCAAAAGCCTTACAAGTCAGTGTGTCACATCGCCTGTCCGACAGTTCTTTTATTTATTATAACGTTTGAAAATAAAAAATGAAAATAAAACAGCCACTCCCGAACAGGAATGGCTCTTTTCTAAAAACGATAAAGAGAGGCTCATGCTTCGATTCTTTGATAAGCCTGAATCACCTGCTCCGTCTGCTTTTGGAATAAATCCTGAATTTGAGCAAGATCTTTCCGCTTCTGGGATATATCTTCCCGGATCGATAAAAGCTGGGCTTTCTTTTCAAGGGCAGCCAATTCTTTTTCAATTTTCTGGCATCTTTCAATCTCCGCTTGCAGATACAGCAGCTTATCCATAATCTCCATCTGCCCCTGAACCAAGTTTTCAAATTCCGGCATTCGGGATCCTCCATTCTATGCTCTACTCCATTTATTGCCTAACTAACATTTCTCTATACATGCCGGATGTCCTTTGACTGATTCTGGCTAAGATTCGGATGTTTTGTCGGATCAAAAAAACGAAAAGAAAAAAGCACCTCATCCGATGGTGAAGTGCTTTTTCCTGTTTCAGTGATTAGCTGTTTTGCTGTTTTTTTTGCTCAGCTTGTTGGTTATTTTGTCTTACTTGCTGCGCGTCAGTTTCGCTGGCAAATTCAGTGCCGAACTGACCACCTTGTGCAGAAGCTTGGTTTTGTTGTCTTACTTTTTGTGCGTTTGTTTTGGATTGTTGGTTAGCCATTGTATATCACCTCCACGACCATTAGATTGTGCAGGAGGATGATATCCTATTCATTGAACGCGAAAAATTTACACGAGCAGTGAACGGCCGCCGTCAATAATGATCGTCTGTCCGCGGATCATATCCGCTTTCCCTGACGTTAAAAATTCCACCGCATCGACCATGTCGCTAATCTCAACCATGCGGCCGGCAGGCGTATTTTGCCGGGCATCTTCCAAAAGTTCTTCGCGGTTCGGGAAGTGCTTCAGGGCGTCTGTATCGATCGCGCCTCCGGAAACCGCATTGACGATGATGTTTTTCGCCGCAAGCTCAACAGCGAGATATCTTGTCAATGATTCAAGCGCAGCTTTTGAAACGCCGACTGTCGTATAGTTTTCCAAATAACGGATCGAACCGAGCGAACTGATGCTCACAATGTGGCCGCCTCCCGTTTTCTCCATCAGCTTTGCCGCTTCCTGCGCGCAGAATAGCAGAGCTTTCGCATTGATGTTCATCGTCCAGTCCCAATGGCTTTCCTCAAGCTCCATGACGGGGCGTAATACGCCGGATGCAGCATTGTTGACGAACACGTCCAGTCTGCCGAAGGCTTCCTCGATTTGCTGAAACATATCTTTTATTTTCGCCGGCTGCCCGACATTCGCCTTGACGACCAATGCTTTGACACCGAGCTTTTCGATTTCTTCAGCCGTCTCAAGGGCCGCTTTTTTGCTTCTTGCATAGTTGATGACGATATTGTAGCCGTTTTCGGCAAGCCTCAGGGCGGCTGCTTTGCCGACGCCGCGGCTGCTTCCTGTAATAAGGGCACATTTTCTTTGTTCCATTTGTCATTCATCTCCTAGTATAGTGATTAAAAATCTGATAAAAAATAGCTCATAACACGATCAAAAAGGAGGCATTCGCCTTATGTACGTAGGACGCGATATGAGCGAGCTCGACCACACGCCGAAAAACGAGTGGAAAGATGCGGAGCTTCTCTATTTTCACCGCGCCTTCCAGCAAATCATGCCATTCCTTAATGAAGAAGGGCATGCCGAATACCTGGAGGTTGTGAAAGAAATTCAAGCAAGAGGCGGACTGCGCCGCCAGGAAGCCGATTATACGCACGGCACCACCATCCAGTACGACTAACGGGCAGCATGCACAGTCAAGCTGCCTATTTCATATACATATTCCATATTTTCTGATGCGAAACCGGGAAGGCATATTCAGCGAGCTCTTCTTTCGTGACCTTTTTAAAGTATGAATCATCCGGTTGATCGAGCGTTTTCCCGAAAAAGACAGAAATGTTCCAGACAAGGTGTGTAAACACGTGTTCTACGATTCCTTCAAGCGGACCGATTTCGGCCTCTATTCCGGCTGCTTCTTTCAAAAAAGCCGCAAGCTGCTCGCGCTCGTGCTTCAGCCCTTTCTGCGTTTCTGTGTTCGGGAATTCCCAAAGGTTTGCCAAAAGGCCTGATGCCGGTCTTTTATGGATATAGATGTATCCTTCTTCATCAGTCAGGACAACGGCTGCAAGAGTTTTTACCGAGGGTTTTTTCTTTTTGCTTTTAACCGGAAGCTCTTTTTCACAGCCTTCTGCAAAAGCGGAACAGTGTTCTCGGACGGGACAGAGAAGGCAGGATGGCGATTTCGGCGTACAGATGACAGCGCCAAGCTCCATCAGCCCCTGGTTAAATTCGGACGGTTTTTCTTCAGAAATAAACGCTTCGACAATTTTTTCAAACAGGGTTTTGGTTTTAGGCTTTGCGATATCATCCCATACGGAAAGAATCCGTGACATGACCCGCATGACATTTCCGTCCACCGCGGGTACCGGCTGATTGTAGGCGATGCTTAGCACCGCGCCTCTTGTATAAGGGCCGACACCTTTTAAGCTGCCGAATTCCTCTTTTGAAGGAGGAACCACTCCTCCGTATCGTTCGTGGACTTCCCTGACAGCGCTCTGCAAGTTCCGAACTCTTGAATAGTATCCCAGTCCTTCCCAGGCTTTAAGCACTTTTTCTTCGTCGGC
This sequence comes from Bacillus sp. BS3(2021), assembly GCF_021043345.1. NCBI lineage: Bacteria > Bacillati > Bacillota > Bacilli > Caryophanales > Bacillaceae > Bacillus > Bacillus sp. BS3(2021). The sequence continues at coordinate 48,213 of NZ_JAJNDM010000014.1, read as the reverse complement.
TTCAGCGAGCGCTTCAACGGTCGGGAATTTTTCGATAAAGTTGTTGAAGTAAGGAATCACCGTGTCCACTCTCGTCTGCTGAAGCATCACTTCTGACACCCATACCTTATAAGGGTCGCTGTCTGAGCGCCATGGCAGATCCCGTTTTTCTTGCTCATACCAAGAAATTAAATCTTCTTGAAATTGTTTGATGTTTTTTTGCTCTAATTTCTTTTGCAGATCCATCATGAAACTTCTCCTTGCCTGTGCACGTCACATTTGCATACCGATCTTTTGTTACTTCGGCTTTTTGTTGTAAACTATATGCATATACGATAACATGTTACATTAAAAGTGAAGAAAGCAAAAGCGTTAAATATTTCAGGCAAGGTCCGTCGTTCGTTCTGTTTTTGGAAAATAAAATGATTTTCTAGCACCATTAGGGGAGGTCACCAATGGATACTGGCACACATGTTGTCATGGGCGTTGCACTCGGAGGCATTGCGACGCTTGATCCAGTTGTCGGAATGGACCCATCAATGGCTCAAGCCGTGATGATTGCGACAATCGCCGGATCTCAGGCTCCGGATATCGATACCGTTTTGAAATTGAAAAACAACGCTGTTTATATTAGGCACCACAGGGGATTCACCCATTCCATCCCCGCTGTTCTCGCCTGGTCGCTGATGATTCCGGGCATTCTCATGCTCTTTTATCCCGAAGCCAATCTGCTTCACCTGTGGCTTTGGACCTTTGCCGCGGTCGCGCTTCATGTGTTCGTGGATATTTTTAATGCATACGGAACACAGGCGATCAGACCTTTTTCAAGGAAATGGGTAGCGCTCGGCTTGATTAATACATTTGATCCGTTTATTTTCGTCAGCCATCTCATAGCCATCGCCTTTTGGCTGGCAGGCGCTCATCAGGGCTATACATTTTTGGCTCTTTACATCGTCTTGGCCGGTTATTATCTGGTGAGGTATTTCATGCAGAGGAACATCAAGCATGAGCTCCGTGAAAAAATCGAAGATATTGAAGAAATCATTATTTCGCCTACGATGAAATTCAGGCAGTGGCGAATTGCCGTCAAAGCAAAATCGGCTTTTTACGTCGGACGAAGCATGGACGGAAACGTCGTCATCGTCGACACCTTCAACAGGGTGCCTGTGCCGGATACGAACGTGATGAAAGCGGCGAAACAAGATAAGAACATTTCGGCGTTTCTTTCATTCTCACCGGTTTACAAATGGGAGATCGATACGTATAAAGATCACTACGAAGTCCGCTTTATCGACCTGCGATACCGCAGCAAAGGACACTACCCTTTCGTGGCGATCGCGCACATCGACAGAGACACGCTCGAATTAATCACCTCCTATACGGGATGGATTTTCAGCGAGGAAAAACTTCAGAAAAAATTAAAGCTTGGCTCTGTTTAAGAGCCAAGCTTTTTTCTCCTTCTGCCGTACCAGATTCCGATGATGAGGCTGATGACTGTCACGGCCAAGGCAGCTTTGAAGTACGGCGGGTAATAAACGAGCCGGATGTCGTTTTTCCCTTTTTCTATTGAAAATCCGATAAACGCGTAATTTGCCTTATGGACGGTTTGCGGTTTTCCGTTTACAGTGACTTCCCAGCCTTTTTCGTACGGAACCGGCAGGACCATGTAGCGGTCTCCATTTTGATTGTCAAAGCTGATGGACACTTGATTGTTCCGCCAGTCCAAGTCGGCGGCCGGCGCTTTTTGGGCGGCCGCTTTTTTCAGCAATTGATAGTCTTCCTGGTGCAGGCTCAAATGGTCCAATTGATATTTCCCTTTTGGCAGCCTGATTGAAATTTTATCTGTTTTCGGGACCCTGATCGTTAAATCGTAAACACCTGTTTTGTAAATCGACTCGTTCGATTTTCTTGATGTTACATAATCATTGACCCGCAAGTTAAAGAATTGGTCTTTTGCAAGGCTTTTCAAATAAAATCCGACATAATAGTCGCCTTCTTTCAGGAGCCCGCCTTCGGGAATGAGATCGATGCCGCCATTTTCGGCGGTGACGTCGAGGACGCCGTTATGATAGCTCGCCCCTTCGGTTTTCAGCTTTGTCTGTTTCATCAAATCAGGAACGTCCGGCGGCTGCACTTTTCCATCATCGCCATTCTCAAGCACGATTCCTTCAAGCATCGCATGCTCCCGCGCTAAAACAGGCGCATCCGCTAAATCTTTTTCCGTAAATACTGTCCGCGCGGTCCGGATAAACGGCATGGTGTATTTGTTTTTATAGACCGCGTAGTGCTCTGATTCATCCGTTTTGATAAACCCGTACGGAACATTGGCGGCATTCTCTTTTTCCGTCATGTAATACTTGCCGTACAGCAAGCTGTACAAGTTGGCCCGGTCGCCCATCGATGCGTAGCGGCTGACGCTTTCCCTTCCCATATCGATTTGCAGGTCTTCCCAATAAAACAGGAGAAGATCGCGATTGAGAATGCTTGAGTAGGCGCTGAAGCCGTTAAAATCCTGCATCAGCGGAGTATTGTTGCGCACGCCGTTCATCCAGTCGATTCTTGTATACGGGTCACCGTCATCGTCTTTTCGAATGTTGTTTAAGAGGCGGCGCTGTTCTTCGCCATTGTACTCATTGCTGGTCAAATAGCTTTTTGTGACGTCTTTAATGCCGCTTGACTCAGACAGAACATATTTCTGATACGTGTTCGCCACGAGAACGGACGATAATAAAATGCAGGCTTGCAAAAAAAGCTGCGATTTCTTATATTGAAACCCCGCCGCCGTAAAGATGGCGATTGTCAGGAACAGAAGCACAAGCATGCTCCAATTTTGCATCAGTGATAAATCCACGTCTTTTCGCCAAATGACCGCGATATAAACCAGAAGGGCGAGCAGGATGGACCATATCATCTCTTTCCGCCTGATGTTTTTCAGTTCGGTCATTCCTGCGGCCGCCGCTCCCCCGATCGTAAAAGCGAGCAGGTATTCAAAGCGGTTCTGCGGAGCGGAGAAGCCGTTGAACGCGCTTGCCGCAAGCGGGCTGTAGTGCAAAAGCACAAGCAGCACACTGATTGAGGCAAACAGCCTGAACGTTTTATTTTTATAGAACGAAAACGCGAACAAGAACAGCATAAAGACAGCAGGCAGCAAGACAATGCGGCTGGAAAACAGAATGTTGTCCGTCAGATCGTATACAGCGACAGCCTGTTCATACGGCGGCCGTAAATTGTTTAAAAATCCGTAAACTGCAGGCACAAAGGAAACCGCGCTGATTCCGAAAGAAATCAGGCATGAAGCGGCGAACATCCCGAATTGTTTCCACCTCGGCGCTTCCTTTTCCGGGTCTAGCCGGATCAGCCAGCGGAAGATAATATAGATCGCAATGAAAATCAAGTTGATATAGGCAAAATAAAAGTTATTGATCAGCGTTAAAGAACAAGCCGTAATAAACAATCCTGTCCGCTTTTCCCTGATAACTTTCTCGGCTCCGGCAACAAGCAGCGGCAGCCACAGCATGGCGTCGCTGAAAAATTCCCAGAACACCGTGTGCCTGAAATAGATGACCGACGTACCGTACAAGACCGCACCCGTAAAGGCGGCAAGCTTGTTTTTCACCATGCCGTTTAACGCATACGCTGACGCTAAAATGATCAGGCTGAGCTTGATGACACTGATGAATACAGAGGCCTGCGCCCAAAACAAAGGGTCCGCATCCCCGGCCAAATGCAAAAGCTGCATCAGAAAAATGGCTGCGGATGAAGCGATGAAGACAAAAGACGTCGTGAAATAATAGCCAAGCTGGCTGTAGATCCCGCCTCCGAGACCGAAAGAATACGAATAAAAGAAGTTCCCTTGTTTGTATTGTTCAAAAAGAAACGACTTAAAAATAATCATTTGTGCAAGTCCATCGCCGTTCCCAGTCATGTAGCGGTCATGCGCCCATTCATACAGAAAAAAGGAATGGGCGGCCAAGGAAACTGCAACGCTTGCGATCACAAATAAAAAAACTGTTTTCTTCATACTCTTCCCCTGTCTTTTTTCAAAATCTTCCCTGTCACTAAAAATGTCAGAGGAACGGTTAAAAACATGGAGGCAAGCGGAGCTGCCTCACTGTTCATCTTGAAAAAATTCACAAACGTGTAGACGAACAAAGAAGATACCGTCAAATTAAACAGCTGTGTCAGCGGAAATTGCAAAAACTTTGCCAGCGTCGGCTTGATTTTAAATGTAAAATAGCAGTTCAAGAAAAAAGAAATCACAAGACTGACGAAAAAAGCGGCAATATGAGAAACCATATAATTCAACTGAAGCAAAACATGCAGCAGCAAATACACCGCATAGTAATTCAAAGTATTCACTGCACCGACGACGGCGAAGCGAATAAATTCAGGATTCACGATTTTCATGAGTTTCTCCATGAGCGATGTTTGCCTCCTGTATTAAGTAATGAGGCCGCTTTTTCGTCTCATAATAAATGCGCCCGATGTATTCGCCGATGATTCCGAGGCTGAGAAGCTGGATGCCGCCGAGAAACAGGACGGCGGAAATAATCGTAAAATAGCCGGGAACGATCACACCGTATTTTAAGATTCTGATGAATGTCGCAGCGATATAAATAAGCGATAGAAAAAGGATAAAAATACCGGCGTAAAAACAAATTCTCAGCGGTCTGTTGTTGAACGACACAACCCCGTCGATTCCATAGTTCAACAAGTGGCGGAACGACCACTTGGACTTTCCGTTTTTCCTTTCGACGTTCTCGTAATAAACAATCTTTTGGTCAAAACCGATCCAGCAAAACAGCCCTTTTGAGAACCTGTTGCCTTCGCTCAGCTTCAGCATCGCATTGACGGCTTTTCTGCTTAAAAGACGAAAATCGCCGACGCCGTCCCTTAAATCGACTTCCACGGCATTATTGATAAAGCGGTAATAAAGGGACGACAAGTAGGAGCGCACAGGGTTGTCTCCCTTTCTGTTGCGCTGGGCGACCACTTGATCATAGCCTTCCTCATACCCTTTAATAAAATCGTGCAGGAGGTATGTCGGGTGCTGCAAATCCGCATCCATCACCACAACGGCATCGCCGCGGGCATGCTGAAAACCGGCAAGGATGGCTGCCTCCTTGCCGAAATTCCGTGAAAACGAAATATATTTCACACGCTCGCTTTTTTCGGCTAGCTTTTTAATTTCCTCCAATGTTTGATCAGTGCTTCCATCATTTATGTAATAAATTTCATAATCATAATCAATGGATTGAAATTCGTTCCTCAACGATTCATAAATCAATTTAATATTGCTTGCTTCATTGTATGAAGGAATAATGATTGAAACGAATCCTCTCTTCACTTAAAGGCACCTCTTTTGGACATAATAAAATTGCATCCGGCATCCGTTTGGCAGGATACTTGCATCTAGCCGCTTCCCACACAACAAAAGGAAAACTGTGGGCACGCTGTACTATTTTCTACAAGATTATTTTGTCATTATATCAGACATCTATGAACAAGTGGTAAAAAAATGATATTGCTTTAGAATCAAACACGATAGCCTAATGGTTTTCCCATTTTACGACATTTTTCGCATTGAATCATATTTTTCCAAATTAAACCCCTGCTCTTCACCAAAAGCCAAAGAAGCCGCAGGGAAAACCTCGTAAGGACCGCTTGTCAAACCGGAGGTCAAAGCCCGCCGCCGCAATCAAATCCTTCCCCTTAATATGCCCTTTGTCATCGGGTGAAAACCGGATTTGATTTCTCCGACTGTTCCATGATGGAAGACCGAACGCTGCAGACAGAGCTTTTTTCATGACTTCACGCCGTTATGCTGCAGTCGAAACCGTGACCCCGCTCCTCTTGCGGCTCCTCCCGACAACCCGGGAATCGGCGAATGACACAATGTAATGGTCATTGATCAGGCAAGCTTACACCAGTCTTCGCTTCAACGGACAGACGGCTCCCGCTCCGGCCTCGCCTTGCCTTCACGCCCTTCATGCGCCATCCGGGCTCCTTTTGATATGCGGCGCTGGCACCGGCAATCCGGAACCAATGACAATCGCTTTCACGCCAATCATTCTTTTCGAAAGAAATGCTTAATGAAGCAGCCCGCGGCCTCCGGAGAACAGATCCTTGTAATAAGGCTTATCATTTTGAAATAAATGCAACTTGCTGCCATAGTGCTCAATCCACTCTTTGACGACACGCTCTGTCAGCTCTTTTCCTCTGTACGGGTGGCCGGCCTTTGCAAATGTCGCCTCGAAATCCCCCCACAGCAGTTCAACCCATGTTCTGGCTTGTGCGTAACTCAGCATATGATTTTTTTCAAGAAGCGCATTTGTCAGCTTTTCAAAGTACTCTTCCACTTGGCTTTTCCCCCTTTCCCTAAGGAAAAAACTTTCTTTTTGAAAACGTCGTCCTTTTCATATACTAACCTTACGTCTTCCGAACCGAAGACGCAAACATTATGGACTTGATTGGAGGAGCCTAAAAGAGATGCGAAATAAATCAAGAGGCTTTCCGAACATGAACAACAATAAATTTGAAGGCGAGCCCCGGGCCAAAGATGATTTTGCTTCAAAGCGCCCTGACGGAAGCACAAATACTCATCCGCAAGAAAGAATGAGGGCTTCTGGCAAACGCTAAACTTTTCTGGGATGGAGTGATTTCTTTTGTGTGCAAATCGCAAACCGTATACAAACGATTTTAACCAGATGAAAACGCAAAACTATCCGCAGCCATGGGCAAACACAAAGCATGCACGCGCGCAGGTAAACGGAGAAACGCAGCAGACCCAGGACCTCATCATTCTCCAGCGCAACACGCGCATCCGGACAAGATAACATTTGCGAAAAGGGTTTAAGCTTTTGGCTTAGCCCTTTTCTTTTAATAAAGAAATCGGCAGAGCCTCTTCATGATCAGGTGACGAAAGACGGTATCCCCAGGCGAACACGCCGTTTATATAGCGGATATGGAAATCGTCGCCCCCATTTTCGATTTCGTATACGTTGCCGGCTTTAAAATCGGCCGGATCAAGAAGGTAAGCTTTCGCCATCGCGATTTTTCGTTCGTGGACGGCCAGTTCATTCACAATCCCCATTTGTTCCGCTTTTCTTGCCTTTTCGGTCAGACCCGCGATTTCCTGGTGCAGTTCGTGTGCAGTCATTTCACTGTATCTTTTCTCCATATTCTCATCCCTTTTCATCTAAAAATTGATCAATCATGTCGATTGAAAAGCCTTTTCTGAACAGATGCTGTTTGACCTTCATTTTCGTTTCGTATGATCCGTCATAACCGCACCTCTTCATCGCTTTTTCCCCTTGCTTCTCAAGCGCTTCCCTTTCAGCGCTGTCGTCGTTTTCGTAATCCGTTTCCTGAAGCGCGGCCGAGATGACATCGAAGGAGAACCCCTTTCTGACAAGGTGCTGTTCGATGGCCTGTTTCGTCTCTTTGGAGGACAGCTTTTTTTCTTTTTTCAGCACTTTTTCCGCATGCTTGACCGCGGCCTCGACCTGATCGGAAAACGAAAACGAACTGAGCGCTTCCTGAATCAGTTCATCATCGATCCCTTTCAATTTAAGCTCTCTGAATAGGACATCGGGGCCTTTGCCGCTCGTTTTTCTGTGGGAGCTGACATATGCAGCCGCAAATTCGCGGTCGTCCAAATAATTATAACCTTTAAGCATATGCAGGATTTCTGTGATCGCGGAGTCTGCGACGTCTTTTTTCTTGAGATGGTCTTTAACTTCCTTTGTCGAGCGCATCCGGTATGACAAATAATCGAGCGCTTTTTTGAACCCTTTTTTAACGTCGTCTCCGTACTGAATCTCAATGATATCAAGCTCATCAAGCTCTTTGCCTTTTCGCAGGTCAAACTTGACGAGCACGTCCAGGTCGACGCTGAACGCATACTTTTCATCCAGAAAAATATTGACCCGCTCTTCATTGTTTTTCTGGGCAGAAATCTTTGTAATATATGGCATAAATAACTCCCTTCTTTTGTTTTCTTCTTTTACAATAAGGTTAATGATCATGAAAGGGAGGAATCATGATGAAGATTGCGATTTCCGGCGGGACGGGTTTTATCGGCAGGCATTTGACAAACGCCTTAACCGCCCGGGGACATCACGTCTATATTTTAACAAGAAAACCGGCTGAAACCGAACAAAAAAACACTTCTTACGTTCTCTGGCAAAAAAACGGCACCCGCCCTGAAACAGAGCTGACCGATATCGATGTTTGGATCAATTTAGCCGGAAAATCACTTTTCGGCCGTTGGAATGAAAAAACGAAGGCGGAAATCGCTGCAAGCCGCCTCCGCTCCGTGCAGGAGTCGGCCCGTATCATACAAAGTCTTCGGAAGAAGCCGAACACCTTCATTCAGGCGAGCGCAGTCGGCATTTACGGAACGAGTCTTGAACAGACATTCACAGAGGAATCCCCCGTCTCAGCTGAGGATTTTTTAAGCAGAACGACAGCGAACCAATTGAAGCGCTTGGCATCCGCACCGTCTGGATGCGTTTTGGCATGGTGCTTGGAAAAGACGGAGGGGCGCTCCCAAAAATGGTGTTCCCCTATCAATTGTTTGCAGGCGGACGCGTCGGCTCAGGGCAGCAATGGGTGCCGTGGATTCATATCGAAGACGTCGTCGGCATGATATTATCAGCGATTGAGCAGCCTCAGCTGTCCGGCCCTGTCAATGTCACGGCACCGAATCCCGTTCAGATGGAAACCTTCGGACAAACCGTCGCGAAAGTAGAAAAGCGCCCCCACTGGCTTCCGGTTCCCGAATTTGTAATAAAAGGCATCCTCGGAGAAATGAGCATGCTCGTGCTGAAAGGGCAGCGCGTCCTCCCGAAAAAAGCGCTTCAGAACGGCTATCATTTCATATATCCCGAACTGGAAGATGCCCTGCAACACCTTTTGACATAAAAGCTGTTTTCCCAACAAAAGCCTTGTAGCTTTTCCTTTCCCAGCTGCGTAAAATGTAAGTATCTTTTTAGCAGCATACAATACAGGGAAGGCAAATGGTGCGCCACCAGGTCTCTGGTTTTAGTGGGTTCGATTCCCACCCCGAATTTTTTAATGGATGTGCAAGATACGCGGACAACTGTTTCCGCAAATTAAAAAATTCCGAGGGTGGATTTATGCGTCCCGTTCTGCTGTAAAAGCCGCCCTCAAACTAAGGAGGGGCTGCCATGCTGAAGAAACGGGAACTGACCGACTGCTATGCACTTTTTGAACTGATGATTCATCCGGATGTCTTCCCTTTTGTCAGAAATAAAGCGGAGACGATTGAAGAGTATATGTTTCATGTCAAAAACATGATCGAAGAAGAAGAACAGGGAAAGCTGATATCGCGAACGATACTTGATGAATGGGAAAACCCGGTCGGCTGCATCAGCTTGTATGAAATCGAAGATCAAAAAGGCTTCCTTGGCACATGGCTCGGCAAACCTTATCATGGAAAAGGCTTGAATCAACGGGCGAAAGACACGTTTTTTTGCGAGCTTTTTTATGAAAAGCAAATCGAAGCCGTTTTTATGAAAATCAGAAAAACAAATATGCGCTCCCTCAAAGCGGCGGAAAAGCTCCCCTATGCCGTCAAGACTGATCTTGACTGGGCCGGCAGCGATACATTTCACCTGTATGAAATTCCGAAAGATATGTACACGCTGTACAGCATGAGAACATTCGAAGAGGAAAACCGCCGGTTAAAAGAAGCTTAAAACTTGTATAAATGCCGTTGAAACGGACAGCCTGTGAATAACTGAGGTTTTGAGGAGGCTTGAAAAGATGGCTGACAAGAAAAAACGGGAGCATTTTAAATCCTCTCTGAACAAGACGCAGGAAGTCAGATATTCGCGCGAATTTAAAAGGGCTGAGCGCGCCGCAAGGGAAAAATCGTAATGCATAGCGGGAGCCTGATCAGCGAACAATAAAGCTTGACCGGCCGATTATTGATGAGGAGTGATCATATGGGCAGAAATGCAATCCACAAAAACCGTGACAAAAACAAGCAAAAGCTCCCTCAAGTTCCTGATCAGTATAAGAGAGAAGCTGACGGAGTATACGAGGAATATTCTGCTGAACTCGCCGATCAGGATGACCGCGAAGCACAAGCCCGCATGCAGGCGGCTGATAAGCGCGCGGAAAAGCGGCAGTCAAAATAATAATCGAGGCCCGGGATTCCCGGGCCTCATTCTTTAAGTTAATTCGGTCAGTAGCTGTGCTGCCGGGGTCCTGTGCTTCGCTTCAGGAATTTCCGCAGGATATCCGATCTGCAAGAGAGCTGCTACCCGCTCATCGCGCTTCAGCCCCATTAACCTGTGCAATGTTTCATGAGAAAGAACTTCCCCGCTCTTCCATACCATGCCGATGCCTTTTTCCCAAGCGAGAAGCTGAAGATTCTGGATCAAACAGCTGACGGCTGCAAAATCATCTCTTCTGACCCGTTCGTTTTCGTCTTCTTTCATAATAACGAAGAGAAAAGCCGGAACGCTGAGAATATGCTCTCTGAACTTATTGATTTGTTCTTCCTGCATATTCGGCTTGAGCTCTTTAAACGCCGCTTTTAAATTGTCGGCATGCTTCTTTTTCCCGCTTTCCGTCCCGATATAAATGAACCGCCACGGTTCTGTCAGCTTGTGGTTCGGCGCATAAACCGCATCTTCCAAGAGTTCCAGCACCACTTCTTTCGGCACCGGATCCTGTTTAAACTTTCGAATCGTTCTTCTATTTCTGACACAATCGCGAATACTTTGAATTTCCAGCGTGTCGTTCATGTGGCCGCCCCCTCAAATGAAAATGATTATCATTGTTGATTATAATGTTTACCGCTGGCGTTTGCAATGATCATCACTCGTTAAAAAAAGGCGGTATCTGTTTTACACCTCGAAGCTCTGCTTTTCAGCAAATACAGCGGTTCCTGTCATCCGCACTTTCATGATGCCGTTTTGTTCCGCAACTTCGATTTTCACTTTTCCGTCTTTTCCCATTTCCTGGCCCTGTTCGATTAGAAAATCAGTCCGGCCCTCTTCACAGAATTCCTTTCCGTACGTTTTCATATAAGCGCCCATCACTCCTGATGCTGTTCCTGTGACAGGATCTTCACTCGTTCCGGAATAAGGCGATGAAAAATGCCTGCCGTGAAGCTGGCAATCCCGATGAATCGTCTCCAGGCAAAACGGGTGGACTGATGCCCGCGGCATTTCGGTTAAAATGTTGGGGAATTCAGCTTGAACGGGCTTCATCCTGCGGATTGCGGCCAAATCTCTCACCGGCACAAGCAATGTCCATATCCCTGTGCTGCCATAAACAACGGGCAATGCTTCATGAAAGTCCGCTTCGCTGATCCCCAGCGCTTCCGCCAGTTGGCTTCTGCTTCCTGTGAATGACTGAAAACTCGGTGGCGCCTGCTCCAACGTCACCAAAAACCGCTGATTGCCGTCAGAAGCGGTATACACGGAAAGAACACCCGCTTTTGTTTCGACCTTCAACTCCGCCCCGGCTTCGATCGCGCCTTTTTCCAGAAGCGCATAAAGTGAAGCAACAGTCGCATGTCCGCATAGATTCATTTCATGGCCCGGCGTAAAGTAGCGGATCCTTATGTCGGCCGACTCGCTCGGCAGCAGGAAAGACGTTTCGTTATAGCCTGCCTGTTCAGCGATCTTCTGCATTTCACGATCGGTCAATCCGTCTGCTTCAAGCACGATGCCCGCCGGGTTTCCCAGACCCGCCGTCTTTGAAAATGCGTCATATCTTAATACTTCAATTTGCTTCATTTTGATCCCCCATTTGTCGAGTTCGATCCTTTCCTTCCAATCATTTGCAGTATACCGCCTTTCATTGCTTCTTACAATGGCAATCTAAAAAAGACCGTTTTAAAAAACGGCCTCACTTCGTTCTCCTTCCGATCAGCCTCGTCACAAGGATCATCGTCACCGGGAGAGATCGGTTTTTCCGGTAGGCTAAATATTTTCCCCGCCAAACCGGTTTATATTTTTCTTTAAAAGACCGCAGTCCGCTAAAACTGTACATGTAGCTGACATTGTTGAAAATCACAGCGGCTAATCGCTCCGTCCAGAATGACTGAAACGATGTCCCTACATTCGATAAAGGGGCCATTCCCATATTGAAGGCCGTGTAGCCCTGTTCTTTTCCCCATTGAAATAAATAGATGAACAGCGCATCCATGATTCCTTTCGGCGCTTTCTTCGAATAGCGCATCAGATCGATGGATATTTCCCCTTCGCGGTACATCGGCATGATATTCATAAACGCGACGATCTCGCCTTCTTCGCTTTTTAAAACGGCAATCGGCGCTTTCTGCAAATAATCTTCATGAAAAAACCCGAGCGAAAAGCCTTTTTCTTTTTTTCGGCCGAGCCATTCATCAGATACCTGCCTCAACTCGTTGAGGAATTCTGCCGAAAACGGCGGCTGTTCGACATGAAATGTATACCCTTCCCGTTCAAAGCGGTTGTGAATCGCCCTTAACCCGGCCCGCTTTTTTCCGGTGATTGTAAAGGTGTCAAGGTCGACAATCGCCTCTTCTCCAAGCTTGAAAAAACGGTATCCGAAATCATGATAGAGCCCCATGTCTTCTCGTTCGATCTGATAGAAAATGACAAGATACCCTTTTTGGTCAGCCGTATGAAGAAATTCTTTGATCACGAGCGGAAACGAGCCTTCCAGGCCGGACGGGTCGCCGAGCACAACGAGACGCTGACCGACTTTGGCGAATTGAATCAGCGCATTCCCGTCGCTTGAATAAAAAAACCGCTTGTCACCTAAAAAACCCAAATGACTCAAAGCGTTTCCGCCTTTTTCTTTTAAGAATGCCTCCAGTTTCTCCGGGTCAGGAGCTTCACCGACCTCTTTCGTTTTCCTGTTAAACGTCCAGATGAAAACAACGAAATACAGCGGAACGAAAAATAATGCAAAAAACGTCGCGAAGTCGACATGACGTTCACTGTGAATGAAATAATCTTTTACGAGAATATGGCCGAGCGCCTCCCAAATGTTTGAAGCGATAATATTGTAATTCAGCAAAGTAAAGAGAAAGATAAAAGCTCCCCATGCGATTTGCCCGAATGTGTAGACAGCCCGCTCCCTTGTAAACTGCCCCCTCAGCAGGACAAACAGGACAAATACCACAGGAATCATGAAGACCGCGCTAATATTAAAACCTTTAAAAAGCGTGAACAGAAAGGCAAGAACCAAAGCGGTCAGCGTCATATAATAAGATCTCTTTGTCCTCCGATAAAGCTCCAGCGGCAGGATCAGCAAAATCAAGCCGAAACTGAGGGACAAGCCGTTAAAAAACACCAGCATGTACTTCGGAATATTCGGTATCAATGTAATCCTGTCAATCGGCAGCGCCACGGATGCGATCACAATCGCTCCGCTGCAAAACGCGATGACTGAAAGCGAACCGTTCAGCAGTCTGAATAACAGCGCTCTGTGTAAAATCAACAGAATATTGGTCGTTTCTATTGCCGGGGCAATAATCGGCTTTTCTTCGAGCTTCTTCATTGTATTCCCAGTCAAATCGGCTGCTGCAAAAATAAGGCCGAATACAAAAGGGATAAACGAATAGGCAAGCCTGTAAAGCACAATCGCCGTCAGAGTGATTTCCTGATCAACCCCAAGCTTGCTCATCCCCACCAAAAAAAGCAGGTCGAACGAACCGAATCCGCCGGGAACGAGACTGATCATTCCGGCTACAGATGCAATTGTAAAAACGCCGAGAACGGTTTTCGCATCTAAATCGACCCCCATCGTTACAAGGGAATAATACATAACCGCTGCAGCGGCAAACCACTCGATCACAGATGCACCCAAATACGAAAAGAAGACCGAAAGCCGCATGCCTTTTTCGGCTCCTGCGCTTCTCCTCTTTTTGATCATTAAAATGATGGCCGTACCGGGAGCGATTATCGCCGTACCGGTAACAGCCAGCAGCACCCACGCTTTTTCTGTAAACAGATCTCCGGCAGGCAGAATCCCGGCAAGGACGAGAAGGCAGAGGACAGACAGCCCGAGAAGAATCGAAGACGCAAGCCATGCGATCCCCCTGATCAGCTTCTTCACATCATCAACATGCTCTTTGTAAAGGATCGTTCTCAATCCTGCACCGGACAATCCGCCGAACCCGAGAACATTGTTAAGCGAGTTAGCGATCCAGGACACCTTGATCGTCTTCCATTTCGAAACCTTCATTCCGAGGGAGCGAACCAGAACAAAATCGTATAATGTCATCGCCAAAATGGCGGCAAGTCCGAGAAAAACAAGGATAAACAGGTCAACCCGATTAATTTGATCGATAATCAAAAATGTTGCTTTAAAAGACAGCCCGGCCAGTTCTTTTTTCGCTTGAAAAAAGACAAACAAAAGAACAGCCGCCGGAATTACAATCCTTAAAATCGCCAGCGCATTTTTTTTCATGAAAAACCACTTCTCTCTAATCACAGGATAAATCCATCACGTTTTGAGTGATAACTCATATATCTTACCTTAATTTACCGGCTAGAAAAAGCAAAAACCAACGATTCTGCTGTTATGTTAGTGTTAACCATCCCCCCTGAAAACAAACGGTAAACAAAAAACGCGCAGCGGCGCGTTTTTTCAGTTCCAACCCATTCTTTTTCGAAGCTCTGTAATATGGGCAATATGGTGGTGTGAGTGCCACACATAGAGAGCGAGCGCTTGATACAGCTTCATTTCCTCTCCTGTGTCAGGATAAATGTACGCTTTTTCAAAATCCGCTTCTGTTAAAGATTCAAAAAAAGCGGTCCAGCGCAGATGCAGCGTGTTCAAAAGCGCCAGCGACAAAGCCGGATCGAGCGTTCTGGCATCGGTAAGTCCGGCCCAATTCTGTTCGTCAAACGTGCGGATCAAAGGCACCTCCTCAGTCAGTGCCAATTTGCTTCGAATATAGCCGTTCATATGGCTGTCGGCAAGATGGTGAACGACTTGCCGGACAGTCCAGCCTCCGGTCCGGTACGGCGTATCAAGCTGTTCTTCATTTAGTCCCGCCACCGCGCTACTCAGGAGATGCGGCGCTTGCTTCAGATCCCCGATCCATTTTTTCCGTTCCCTTTCTTCCGCTTCAAGCGGTTTTGAAAAAGTGCCGATCGGATATTTCAACTGATCCATTGTCTGTTCCTCCCCTAGTCGCAATACACTGCATCATGCTTTCCAAAAAGGTATTCGATCTGTTCATACGTATTCCTTGCTTCCGATAATTCAGGCAGATTCTCCAATGGGAAAAATCCAAGGTTTTGCGTTTCCATCCCCGCTTCCGCCTTGCCTCCGACAATTTGACAGGCAATAAACAGCTTATAGATGTGGAAGGCGGAAGGAGGGTGGTTGTGGCGCTTTTTATCCATGACCGCCAAAAGTTTGTGCGCCTTGACTTTCAAACCTGTCTCTTCAAGCGTTTCTTTAACCGCAATTTCTTTCGGCGTAAAGCCGATGTCTGCCCATCCGCCTGGCAGCGCCCATTTACCGTCTGCTTTTTCCTGGACAAGGAGGAGCTTATGATCTTTAAAAATCACGGCTCTCACATCGACTTTAGGTGTTTGATAGCCTGATTCTCCGGCAAAAAGCTCTTTCACTTTTGAGAAATCGGTTTCCGCATAATCGGCGATAATTTCACAGCTCAACTCGCGAAGCCGCTCAAAACGTTCACGATCAAAGTCATCTTTTGTATAGGCAAGCCCCGCCTGGGCGATGGCTTGAATTTCCTTTGCCCAATCCAGCCATTTCAGATCCTTTTTCATTCGCTGATCCCCCGATCTGCAGGAGCTATAGACCGGTAGACACGGTCAAGCCATTGCGTTCGTTTTCCGTCGGAGCTGTCTTTCACACCGGCAAACAGCAGTCGCCTTACCCGCCGTACGCCGCAAAACTTCAACATCACATCTTTAACCGTCACCCAGCCGGCATCCCGCCGCCAAAACCGCAAATACCATGATGGGGCGTCAGCCGTGTAGTAAACCGAAGCCGTAGGCGCCTTCAGCAGGCCTTTTGGCAGCTTTCCTTGATATGTATAAGCTTCTCCGGCTACAAAAACGCGGTCAATAAATCCTTTCATGATCGCCGGCATCCCGCCCCACCAAAGCGGATAAATGAAAATCAGATGGTCGGCGTTTTTGACAATTCTTCGATATTCGGCGGTTTCCGGGTCGCGCTTCATATCAGAGCGCCTCTTCTTTTCATCAAATAAAAGAACGGGATCAAACCGGTCTTTGTACAAATCGATGACATCATAAGAATGCTTACCGTCCTCAAGCGCCTTTATGACTTGATTTAAAATGGCTCCGTTGAAACTGTTTGGATTTGGGTGTGCATATATAACGGCAGTCTGCATATCGCTTCCTCCTTTTCGTCCTTTGATGGAATTATATTGTTTATTTTGCAGAATTTAAAGAAAATGAACTTGGAGCAAATATGATGAAAAACCCTTTCCTTTTGAAAAAACGGAAAGGGTTTTTCTGTTTAGTTTGCCTTTTTCAGATCTTCATTCAGCTCTTTCATAATCGTTCCGCCGCCATGCTTCTCCCATTTTACGACTGCCTTGTCAAAGCTTTTTTCATTGATTTCCCCGAGAATAAATTTGAATGTGGCGTCATCGATGATTTTCTTCAATTCTGTTCCCCTGTCCATCTGTGCGGCGGAATACAGCGGTTCGGCCGGATTCTGGACTGCGATTGCCCGGTTGTCCTCCTCAAGCTTTTCATTTTTGGCGCGCAGTGGATCTTCAGCGCTTTTTAAAGCTTGTTTATTGATGCCGATCAGCTGGTTTAACGGCTGAATTTCCGCTTCCCACAGATGGTAGTATTCCTGTTTTCGAAAATAGCCGCTGTCGCCTTTCTTTTCATAGTGTACGCCTTCTATTCCATACAGCATTAAATTGTTGAGGTCTTCTTCAGCGATTCTGTCAAAAAATGCGAGAATTTTTTTGACCTCTTCTTCAGTCTTGACGCTTGATTTCGAAATGGCGAACATCCCGCCATGACCGCCGAGCGCCCATGTGCGCTCCTTGCCGTCGGGGCCTTTGATCCGGTTTGCGATCTCAAGCTGAAATTCGGGATTCAAAGCGAGTCCCTGATCACGCAAGTTCATGGCATCGCTCATTGCGCCGATGTAGATTCCCGCTTTTCCCTGAATCACTAAATCCTGCTGCTGCGTTTTGCTTGTCACCGCGAAGTCCCGGTTCATCAGGCCTTCTTCATAAAACTTTTTCATATATGCCATTGTGTCTTTATAGGCCTCATGCTTAAAATAAGGAAACAGATTTCCGTCTTCGTCGGTCCCCCATTCATTCGGTGCGCCAAAGTACGAAGCCAAGGTTTTAAACGCTCCGAAGGTGAGGTCATTGCGGTCGGCAAGGCCGATCGTGTCGTCTTTTCCGTTTTGATCGGGGTCCTGTTCTGTGAACGCTTTTGCTATTTTATAAAGGTCATCAACGGTTTCCGGCATTTCCAAGCCGAGATTGTCGAGCCAATCTTTCCGAATCACGACTCCCTGTCTGGCCATCGGCCTTTCTCTATAAATCCCGTAAACTTTGCCATCAACCGAGATATTTTTTAAAATGGTTTTATCAAGCGTTCTTAAATTCGGATAGTCTTTTAAATACGGACCGATTTCCCAGAACATTCCCGAACGCAGCGCGCTGACAACCGCTGAATCTTCAAGATCAGGCAATGTCATCACTTTAGGCATGCTTCCGCCAGCAAGCGTTGTATTGATCCGCTCTTCTTTTGTTGAATCCGGAACCCAAATGAGCTTCAGCTTTGTATTCGTTTTGTCTTCAATGATATCAAGCGGCTTCTCCTTCGGAGGCTGCGGCGTGTGGAGCGGTACGAGCCAATCGATTTCAAGCGCCCCGCCCTCTTCTGTTGACGCCTTTTGCTGCGTGCAGCCCGCTGAAAAAACCAAGATCAAGATCAGGCAACATAACTTTTTCATATGATCCCTCCCGCTTGATAAGAAAACGTTTTCAAGGAGGAATGCCCGACATGCTCCATCCTAAATATTTCATAGCCGAGCATTCTTTTTCGATTCAATATATGCAGAGAAAAGGATTTACCGAGATGAACGCGCCGCATGTTCATGAAGGCTATGAACTGTATTATCTGCTCAGCGGAGAACGCACGTATTTTATTAACCAAAGCGTCTATACCGCGGAAAAAGGCTCGATGATCATCATCAACCCCCACGACCTCCACCGAACGTCAAGCACGGAAGTTCAAGAGTTCGAACGCATCCTGATTAATTTCTCGCACAATTTCATTGAACCATTGCTTGAGTGCAGCCATTATCGGCTGCTTCCGTTTCCGGAACATCAAAATTTCATCGCATTTTCCCTCCGTGAACAGGCGGCAGTCGAACACCTGCTGATGGAGATGAAGAAGGAGTGCAAGCTGAAAAAAGAAGGACACGAAGATGTCGTGAGGGCGCTATTGTTTCAGCTGCTTTTTACCATTTACCGGAGCCTTGCGGGCGGCGGACGCAATCAAACACGGCCGCTTCACCCGATGGATGAAAAAATCTCGGAAATCGCTTCATATATCAATGGCAGCTTTCAAGAAACGATGACATTAAACCGGCTGGCCGGACAATTTTATATCAGCCCATCATATTTAAGCAGAGTGTTTAAAAAAGTGACCGGCTTTCATCTTCAGGAGTATATCCGGCATATCAGAATCCGCGAAGCGAAAAAACGGCTTCGTGATACAGACGAGAAAATATTGGACATCGCCGCGGATACCGGTTTTAAGCATATCAGCCACTTTAATAAAGTGTTTAAAGAAATCGTCGGCATCCCGCCGCTTCAATACAGGAAAAAAAGCAGAGACATTTAATATGCGGTATAACGGAACCAGTCAAAATCAGCGACGGCCTTTCTGCCGCTTCCGCCATTATTGGCGAATACCCCCACCATCGTTCCCGTATGTCCTTTTGCGTCACGCGACCCCTCATCGCTTAAGAAACGGGCATCATAAGTACCGCCTGCGTGATGCCAATGCTTCCCTTCATAACTGTAGTAAAAATCCCTCTTTTGCTTATTGATGACGGCTTTTAAATACAGCGGGCCGGCTTCGGCATGTTTTTCCCCAAGCGTTTTTTGGAAGCCGGAGCGATTTTCCATGACCTTGATCTTTAATCCTTCTTCATAGGTCAGACAGCATTTCAAATAATTATGCGTGCTGTAGTAGCAGACGATCCCCGCTTGCTCGCCGGACGCCGCAGGTGAAAAGTCGAGTTTCACGCCGGCGCTGTATTGGTGGTGCTTTTCCCTTCTGACGACCGTATTTTTTGCGCTGATGTCGTGTAAATCCCAATCACCTGTCCATAGCCTGAGATATCCCGGTCTTTCGGTCAAAGACCAGCCTGAATGGTCGGGATTTCTGACAAACTGCCAGTCAAGACCGAGCGTATCATCGTCAAAATCGTCGAAAGTCTTTTCATCCCATTTGACCGGAGGAAGGTTGGGAGCGCGCTGGATCAGACTCGGGCCGTTCAAGCCGTTGATGACAAACCAGCCGTCATCCTTCCATTCGACGGGATCCAAAGCGGTCTCTCTGCCAACCGTTGTATAGTTTCCCTCATTGGGCCGCCCGCATAGATACACCGCCCACCATTCTCCATTCTGGGTTTCAACGAGCTTGCCGTGCCCCGCTCTTTGAATCGGAGCATCCGGGTCTGTCTGCGTTAATATCGGGTTATACGGGCAGGGCTCATAAGGACCGTACAAATGCGTCGAGCGGGCTGTCGTGATCGAGTGGGAATATCCGGTGCCTCCTTCCGCCAATATCGCGTAGTAATACCCGTCTTTTTTCAGCACATGCGGCCCTTCAGGCGCCCTTCTCCCGGTCCCTTCCCAAATCTGAACCGGCTCGCCGGAAACTTCTGTGCACTCGTCATTTAAAGGAAAGAGCGTGCAAGCAGGACTGAGCAGCATATAGTGTTTCCCGTCGTCATCAACAAAGTGAGACGGATCGATGCCGCTTCCTTCATCAATGAAAACGGGCTTTGAATAAGGGCCTTCGGGACGGCTGGACTTGATCATGATCTGTCTGCGGATCAGCTCTCGTCCATTGATGACGGTCGGTCCGTTCAGCCTGTGTGTCGCGAAAATGTAGAAGGTTCCGTCATGATACGAGATATCGGGCGCCCAAATGCCGTGTGAATCATTGATATCAGACAGATCCAATCCGTCATTCTCCGTAATTCCGTGGCCGATGATCTTCCAATGGACTAAATCTTTAGAGTGGGAAATAACGATTGCCGGGAAATACTGAAACGTTGAGTTCACCATGTAAAAATCTTCCCCGACTCTGATAATTGAAGGATCTGGGTGAAAACCGGTCAACACCGGGTTCGTATATGTGTGTTCACCATTCATGACATTCCCCTCCTGCCGGTTCGACCCTGAACCAATCGATATCGCACCAGCCGTCCTGTCCGTCTGCTCCTCCGGTATCCGTGCAATATACACCTGCCTTGGCACCCGTCCATCGCCCGGGAACAGCCTGAAACGAATCCCCAATCTGTGTGAAATGACGCTGATCTATGCTGTAGCTGAAACGGCACACCGCCTGTTCATCAACAGTCACGCGCAAATAGACCGTTTCCGCCTGTACACCGTGCTCTTCTGTTTTGACATCTTCCTGCTCACCTTCCATACGGCCTTTGTATACAGAAAGCCGATAGCCGTTTTCCGATTTCGAAAAGCCGAGATAGGCGTATTCCCTTCCCATTACAGCCAAGCCGGCCAGCATAGTGTCCGAGAAGGCGTTTAGCGACAATTTGACTGTTGCTGTAAAGCTTGGGCCCGAAAATTTCTGCATCAGAAGGTTCGGCAGACGGCTCAGTTTGAACGGATGCGGGATGCCGCGGCTGTACAAGCGAAGCCGGCCGGGACTGGCGCTGAGAGAGTACCAGTCTTGCTTCGGATTCGCTTCCCATTGCCAATGAAGCGCAAGGCGATCTGAAGAAAAATCATCATTGGCATGGTCAAAGGGCTGTTTCACTTCTTTGGCGTTTGTCTTCGGCTTTTCCCATTGCAAAACAGGTTCGCCGATCCCGTCGCCGTCTATGTCTTCGCCCATCAACGGCCAGCCGTCGATCCAGCGGACAGGTTGAAGGTGCACTACTCTGCCGAATGCTCCGCGATCTTGAAAGTGGATAAACCATGATTCTTCGGAATCAAGCTCAATCCAGCCTCCCTGGTGCGGACCGTTAATCGCTGTATTTCCTTGGTGGAGGACAACCTTATCTTCATAGGGACCGTAAATCTGCTTGCTCCGCAAAACCGTCTGCCAGCCTGTCTTCACCCCTCCGGCCGGGGCAAAGATATAATAATAGCCGTCTTTTTTATACAGTTTCGGCCCTTCAATGGTAGGATGGTTCAGCGTACCGTCAAAGACGATCTCGCCATCGTCTTCCAATGCCGTTCCGTCTTTTTTCATTCGGCAGAGATTCAGCTTGCTCTTGATTCCGATTCTGCTGTTGGCATAGGCGTGGATCAAATAGGCATTTCCGTCGTCATCCCAAAATGGACAAGGATCAATCCAGCCCTTTGTCTTTTTGACGTGTATGAGAGGCTCCCATCCTTTAAACGGATCTGATGTTTTGCTCATAAAGATTCCCTCATCAGGCGTAGCGAAATACACCAGGAATTCCCCGTTATGGTACCGAATGCTCGGCGCCCATGCTCCTTTGCCGTGAGCAGGGGCCTCGTATTCGCCGAAGGGGAGCTCGTCAAACACATGGCTGATCAAAGACCAATTCACCAAATCTGTCGAGTGCAAAACGGGAATTCCGGGAAAACAGGAAAAACTCGAGGCCGCCATAAAAAAGTCGCTGCCTTTCCGAACGACATCGGGATCTGAGTAGTCCATGAAAAGAACGGGATTGCAAAACCGCCCGCCGTCAACATTCGGATTCCAGACAGGCGGATGTTTCGCCTTGCCAGTCAGGCTTTTTGCCATCAACCTTCACCCCTGTTTCATTTCCAATTTTTCAAATTCATGTTAGCACAGCTGCCACCCCTGAATCTTTGTTATTAATGTCTGTTTATTCTCATTCTTTGCTATTGTTGTCCTTTGATTGAATGGCATAAAAAAAAGGCGAAACTAAAGTTTCGCCTTTTCAAGCAGTCAACCTGATATCAATGCCTGAAGCCGGGTCTTTAACAAACCATGCGTTTTCTTGATGCTCAACGGCATAACCTGAGCTTTTCAGTTTTTTCACGATGCGGTCCAATTCCGCCTGACTCGGGAGAAGAACCGTGTAATATGTCATGCCTGCCGCATTAAGTGGAGCAAATGGCGCATGTTGTCCGGCCCAGATGTTTAAGCCGATATGGTGATGGTAGCCTCCGGCAGAGACGAAAAGCGCTGACATGTGTTGATAATCTCCTGTAATATCAAATCCCAGCACAGAGTGGTAAAATTCTTTCGCCAGCTTTAAATCCTTGACGTGAAAATGGACGTGTCCGATTTTTGTTTCAGGGGGAAGACCTTGCCATTTGTGACCATCGGCTTCTTCAAGAAGACCTTGGACATCAACCGGCTCCGTACCCATCACGTAGTTCCCCTGTTCATCACGCTTCCAGCCCTCGCGCGGGCGGTCCCGGTAGATTTCAATTCCGTTTTGATCAGGATCTGACAAGTAAAGCGCCTCGCTGACAAGGTGATCTCCCTGGCCGAGTTCAATGCCGGAGCGGAGCAAATGCTTCACAGCCATGCCGAGCTGCTTGCGACTTGGAAGCAAAATGGCAAAATGATAAAGGCCTGCTGCCGATCTTTCAGGCAGCACAACAGCATTTGGAATTTCCTCAATAATCAGAAGCGGATTTTTCCCGTCAACTGTGAACTCCGCCGTTTTTCCGTCACGTTTTAATACTTGAAAACCGATCACATCCCTGTAAAAAGAAACCGATCTTTCAAGACTGCTCACCTTCAGCTTCACATATCCGAGCTCAGTGCCCGGGTGGATTTGCTGCGTCATCTGTTTTTCCTTCTTTCCTTGGTTTCTCCTGCCCTTTGGAACGGAATAAACCATCAAGAGACAGCATGCGGCTTCCGCTCAAGCCCAAGTATACAGACATTGCAAGAAGCGCTACATCAAATTCATAGCCTGCGCCTCCATCCGTTCCCATGAATCCGGCGGATAGCTTAACAGTGAAAATGGCCCCCAGCATGACAATCGCAAATAAAAGGCCAATCACACGCGTACCGAGCCCGAGAATCATTAAAGCCCCTCCGGCCAATTCGATAATCGCTACGATATAGGCGAGAAAGCCCGGAATTCCGACACTGCTGAAAAATCCTACAGTATTTTCAATCCCGCCTTGAAATTTTGAAAGACCGTGAAGCAAAAATGTAAGACCGGTAACCAAACGTAAAATAAATGCACCTAATTCGTATTTGTTGTTCATTATTTTCTCCTCTAGTTTATTTTTTATTTAAAAGACCAATGACGTACACCAACTTTATCCATCTATCAACATATCATCCGCATAAGAAGTCTGCAGTGTCCTCCTTTTTTCGTTCGTTACTTACTTTGTGTAAGTTAGTATATATAAATAAGAAACTTACGTCAAGACATTTTATGAGCTTTGCTCATTCATTGATATACCGTTATAATAGACCTAGAGAGGTGAGAAATATGAGCCTATCATCTTTATGTCCGAAATTCGAAAAAGGAATGAAAATGATAAGTCAGCGCTGGAATGGATTCATCATTCACCAGCTTCTTAACGGCCCGCAGCGGTTTTGCCATATAGAATCTTCCCTTCCCATCAGCGGAAGGCTGTTATCCGAAAGATTAAAAGAACTCGAACACGAAGGCATCATCCACCGGCACGTGTATCCAGAAACTCCGGTGCGGATCGAATACTCCCTGACTGAAAAAGGACAGGCGCTCGAATCGGTCCTTAAAGGAATGGAAAAATGGTCGCAGGAATGGATCGATCCGGACGGCGCCAATGAACGGGAAAATCATTAAAAAAGGCGTGCATCTCAGGTGCATCGCCTTTTTGTTTTGCCGTTTTATTCCGCATATTTTTCAGATCCCCGCCTTTTTCATGCTTGCCTGAACATCAATTTTTAATCCTCATATATTAAATAGGGAAAGATTACTTCCTGAGAGGAGAAAGAAATGCGGAGATGCTTGAAAATATTAGTTCTGATTAAAACGTTTTGGAAGACCATGCCCAAACATGAAGTAAAGTATAAAATGATGAAATCTCTGGAGGAGTTTGCCGAAGTCATGTACTGGCATACAGACGGCTATCTTCCGGATATTTTGGACAAAATCCAATTTCGCCCTGATTTCATTTTCCACTACGACATTGCCTACGGCTTCTCATTATCCCCAAACATAAGGGGGCTCAAGGATACAAACATCCCCACCGGCGCGTTTGTGATCGATTCTCATTTTAATCAACAGATCAGAAGCAGCTATTTCGAAGAAAACCAAATTGATTTAATTTTTTCAGTGACAAAAGAGCATTTTTTAAATGAATATCCCCAGTATGAAGAAAAATTCAGATGGGTTCCATGGGCAGTTGATCCAGAAATATTCAAGGACTGGAAGTTGAAAAAAACGATAGACTATTTGCTCATGGGGCTCGTGCATGAAGGAAACAAAAGATACCCTCCAAAAGGAAAGTACCTTTTTAGGGAAGCTGTACTGCAGACCATGAAGCATGAAAAAGGGTTTGTTCACCACCCCCATCCCGGCAATGTCATAACTGATGAAGAAGAAATCAAGCAGGCTTTTTTGAATGAAAAGTATGCCCAGGAACTGAACAGGGCCAAGATATTTTTCACGTGCGGAAGCACCCTTCGCTATCCGTTGTTGAAATTTTTTGAAGCTCCTGCCTGCAGAACGTTGTTGCTGGCGGAACCAAATCAAGATATTTACGATCTTGGTTTTAAAGACGGCACCCATTTCATTGCTTGTGAAGTTGAAGACTTTTATGATAAAGCAAAATACTATCTTCAAAACGAAAAAGAAAGGCAGCGTATCACAGACAACGGCTACCGTCTCGTTCATTCGCGGCATACCTATCATGCGCGCGCACAAGAAATAGCAGACGCGATAATAGATTTTTTGGAGCAGCGGAAACGGTGATGAATGGATCCATTTTTCTTATCCGGCGGGATTGTTCCCGCACGCATTTTCTTTTCGGACATATATTTCTATTACTGATGATTTAAAAGATTTCGAGGTGAAAAACATGGGAACGGAAATGCCCGCTGAGTTTTATGATCAATTTATTGACCGACATCTGATTCCGCTTGAAAAAAGCCCTTGGAAAAAGGTGTATGAAGAAGCTGCACGTCTATTGCCGGAGTCCAAAGATGAAACGATTGTTGATATTGGCTGCGGCACAGGGAGATTCGCAAAGCTTTTATATGACAAAGGATACAGAAAATATTTAGGCATCGATTTTTCCAAAGGAATGCTTGAAGAAGCCAAAAGGTATAATCCCTCGTTTACTTTCATCGAAGGGAATGTATATGACGAGGCGATCGTCCGGATGCTGCAAAAATACAATGTTTTTGTTTTGCTGGAAGTGTTAGAGCATATCGAGAAAGACAAGGCGTTTTTATCAAGTCTTCCTCAAGGGAGCGATATGGTGATTTCTGTGCCTAACTATGATTCTCGCGCCCATGTCCGCCACTTCAAACATATTGACGAAGTCATCGAAAGATACGACGGCATATTGGATTTTCAGGGCAGCGAAAAAGTCGTCATTAAAACATCTGAACAGCTGAAGAATGAAATTTACGTGCTGAACTGCAAAAAAAGATAATAAACGGGAATTGGCATGCAGCGAGCTAATGCGGATAACCTGTGAAGCGTTAGCTTGTCTCTGCATCAAAAGAGCATCCCCCAATCGTACATGCAAGTCTCCGCAACTTGCATTTGTCGTTTCAGGAGATGCTATTTTCCCCGGCACAATTATGATTGATCCAGCAGCTTCTCAACCCTTTCACGGACTTGCGGAACCGAAAGACCGATGATAATTTGCAAGGCTTTTCCGTTTCTGACGACACCGTGAACGCCAAAGGACTTAAACGTACTGTCCGGCTCCACTTTCGATTCATCATACACGCTGACTCTCAGTCTTGTCGCACAATTCGTCACTTCAGCTATGTTTTCTTTTCCGCCGAGCGCTTTGATGCAAAGAACCGCCTGATCGGTTTCATCCATTTCCTGCGCAGCAGAAACCTCTTTTTCGGACTCTTTTTTCGCCTTGTATTCTTTTTTCGAATAAAATTTGGTCTCCTGCTGCTGGTCTTTTTCACGCCCCGGTGTGGCGATATCCAATTTTACAATCAAGAACCTGAATACGAAGAAGTAAATGGCGGTGAAAGACAAGCCGATCAAAATTTGAAAAATATAAGTGCTGCCATGCTGATGAAACAGAGGGATCCAGTTGAGCGTTAAAATCTCGATTAAACCGCCGCCCATATTTCCGACAACCCCTGCAGCATACATCAAGGTTGCCATCGTCGCGGCCAAGAGACTGTGTACGAAAAACAGCAGCGGCGAAATGAACAAAAACGTAAATTCGATCGGCTCCGTGATCCCCGCAATCACCGCTGTCAGCGTGATCGGAATCAGCAGACCGGCAACGATTTTCTTCTTTTCTTTTTTGGCTGTTACATAGATCGCGAGCGCGATCCCCAGAATTCCGAAGATTTTAGAGTTTCCGTGGAGCGCGAATCCGCCTTGAGGAAAGAGCTCTTTCAACGGCTCAGAGCTTGCCGAGAACTCGCTGAGATGCTGCGCCCAATAGGTGACAATTCCGCCTTCAACTACGGCCGGGCCGAAAACAAATGGCGTGTAGATGAAGTGATGCAGGCCTGTAGGGATCAAAATTCTTTCCAAAAATGTGTAAACCCATACACCGAATGCTCCTGAGGCGACAAGGAAGCTTTGCAGCGACGCAATGCCGCCCTGCACCATCGGCCAAATCCACGCGGTCGCAAGCGCTACCGGAAGCATGATCGCAAATGAAATGATAACGACAAATGAAGAGCCTTGAAATATTCCTAAAAAATCGGGCAGCTTCTTATCAAAGTAGCGATTGTGGATATAAACGACAATCGATGAAATCAGAATCGCCCCGATAATGTTCGTATCAAGGGTTTTGATGCCGGCGATTTCCGCAAGTCCGCTTGTTCCTCCGGCTTCCTGTGTCATATCAACACCGAAAAAATCGCCCCATACTGTCAAAATGGCGCTGACAAAATAATTGAAGGTCAGATAGGTAGTAAGCGCTTCCAAACATGCCCTCGCCTGCGCTTTTTTCGCCAGTGCGATCGGAATTCCGACCGCAAACAGCAGCGGCATTTGCCTGAAGACAGTCCAGCCGCCTTCTTCAAGGATATACCAGAATTGATACCAAAAGGTGTCCTGACGGGCAAGCGCTCCCATCAGCTGCTCATTTTTAAATAATGTGCTGAGGCCCACGACGATCCCGGCAAAGGCAAATAGCAAAACCGGCACAAACATGGCGCTTCCGAATCGCTGTACTTTTTGCATCAATGCGAATCCCCCCTGTTATTCCTGATTTTTCTTTTCTTCAGCATAGTCGACATAGCTGCGAAACAGCGCTTCCCCAACGAGAAAAAAGGGCGCAAAAGCTGTCAGCTCCGTTTTTGGATAAACCGTCACCGTCTGGCTCGGCGCATAGAGATTGTAAGGCGTGAGCTGGGCGAGCAGATTATTTTTCAAATTAGTCAAAGAGATAAAAGGAATGCCTTTTGCCGACAGAGACTGTGCCTGCGGAATCAGCGACGGGGTTTCTCCTGACAGCGAAATGATGATGATCAGATCGGCCGGGCTAAAATCAGGAAACATGAGGTCGAAATCGATTTGATCTTTGATCACCGTCAAATAACGGTGCTGAGAAACAAACATTCGCTGCAGCTCATAAGCGCACGTGGTCTGAGCGGTACCTGAACCATAGACAAAAATGCGGTCTGCTTCGTCAATGAGCTGACACATCTTGCGCAAATCCGTATTTTTCAAATACTTCATGCTTGCTTCCATATCCCTCATGAGGCATTCAAAGGAACGGCAATCTTCCCGCTCTTCTTCCCGTTTCTCGGCCTCCCATTTCAGAAACACCCTGAACTCACTGTACCCGCTGAAATCCAATTTTTGAGAAAGCCTTAAAATCGATGTGCGGGATACGTTGCATTTCTTTGCTAATTCGTTGATGCCCAGCTTGTAGCAAGTGTCTTGATGGTTCAAAATATATTTCAAAACATGAAAGTCGTTTTCGTTCAATTTTTTATAATGCTTGTTCATTAATTCTTCCAACTGCATCATTTTCACCCCATTTATTCTCTGTCTCTATTATATAAAATACGAGAATAAATGGGAGATATGCCTGGGCTGGCCGGTATGGCTCAGGAGCCCAGGCGCTTTCATCCTTAAAGCGACGGCTGAAGATGTTCCGCGGAGAGCTCCGGCCAATATGCTTTGTTCGCTTCAATCAGATCATCGAGAATCAGTTTGGCTGTTCTTGCATTCGGCACGGTGCGCGACAAAATCAGAGCCTGCCAAAGCTTTTGATACGATTTTTCAATCCAGGCTTCAACGACAAGCTTTTCAACAGACACCTGCTGTTCCATCAGCCCTTTTTGGAACTGCGGTATCTTGCCGATTGTGATCGGCTCCGGACCGTTTTTGCCGACAATGCAAGGCACCTCAACCATCGCCGATGAATCGAAGTTTTGGATCGCTCCGTTATTTTCAACAATTAACAGCATCCGTTCACCGGTATTAAAAGCAAGGGCGCGCGCAAGGTCGACAATATATGAAGCATGATCATCAATTTTGATTTTGCTGCCGGCGCTGGATTGGGCTTTTGCGATTTTTTCACACTCGCCGAAAATGAATTTTTCCCGCCCTTCCATTACTTCGTTCGCCCGCGTGAATTCAGGGTTTGATTTTTTCACCATGTCATCGGGATAAAAATAATATTGCAAATACGTATTTGGAAGCGTCTCAGGATCGAGTTCATATACTTCCCTCGCTTTTTTGAACGTGTCGTTCCAGCTGGCCTCAGCCTTTTCATGTTCGTGTTCAGGAATATAGCCGAACTTCCCGACGTGCTCCTTGATCGCCGGCATCAGATCATTGCCGTTTTTATCACAAATTGACGTCCACCAGCCAAAATGATTAAGACCGTAATAACGGACGACCATCTCTTTTCGTGATGACAGCCCGAGAATTTGAGCCATCCTGTCTTCGATACCGATCGGCATATCGCAAATGTTCAGCACTTTTGATGTCGGCCGCAGCCTTCTCGTCGCTTCGGCAACGATTGCAGCCGGGTTTGAATAGTTCAGCATCCACGCATCAGGTGAATAAGTTTCCATATAATCAATGAGCTCAAGGACGCCGCCAATCGACCTCATTCCGTACGCAATCCCTCCGGGTCCGCACGTCTCCTGGCCGACGACTCCGTATTTCAGAGGGATCTTTTCATCGAGCTCGCGCATCGCATATTTGCCCACTCTGATATGAGCCATGACAAAATCAACATCGGAAAACGCCTCTTCCGGATCGGTTGTCGCTAAAAATTGAATGTGCGGAGCCCTTTCTCGAACCAACACTTCACAGGCGCCGGCTATCTTGTCTTGCCGCTCCCCATCATTGTCATACAATTTCAGCTGTCGGATCGGGAAATCATCCAAATTGTCCAAGAGCATCAATACAATTCCCGGGGTAAATGTGCTTCCTCCGCCTGCAATGACAATCGAATACGTTTTATCCATTTTTAAAGCCCCCTTATAAGCGTTTACAATTTACTTATATCATGCTGAAGGAGCCGTTCCAACAGGTTCGGGAAAGACAGTTCCTATACTCGCGTTCTGTTTATTTTCCCGAAAAACGGGAACTTTCCCGGCCGTTTTATGTCGTGTAGAATAAAGGCAATTCACTGAATTGGAGTGTGTTGTTGATGCTGATCGCAATCGGTTTATTTTTGCTGGCGGGCTTGGCTGAAATCGGCGGGGGCTATCTCGTATGGCTGTGGCTGAGGGAAGCCAAACCGCTGTGGTACGGGGTAGCCGGAGGGCTGACTTTAATCATTTACGGCATAATCCCGGCTTTTCAGGCGTTTCCATCGTTCGGGCGCGTCTATGCCGCGTACGGGGGCGTATTTATTATTCTGGCTGTGCTTTGGGGTTGGCTGGTGGACAAAAAAACCCCCGACCTCTATGATTGGGCCGGGGCCGTGATCTGTTTAGCCGGTGTCAGCGTCATGCTTTGGGCGCCGAGAGGTTAAAGGTTATACTTTCGAAGCCGCTTGTAAAATGTGCTTCTTGGAATTCCGGCCTGCTTAGCCGCTTCGGACACATTTCCTTTCGTTTTTTGCAAAGCTTCCATCATCGTTTGTTTTTGAACACGTTCTCTGAATGTGAGCCGGTCTTCTTCAGAAGGCGCGCCGCTTTTCCAATGGAGTCCGTCCAGCACCGCGCTGTATTGGGACGGGGCGATCAGCCCGCCGTCCGGAAATAAAACCCTGAGCCTTTCAAACGTATTAAAGAGCTCACGAACGTTTCCCGGCCAGTGATATTCTTGAAGCCGATTGAAAAAAATCGGCGGAAAATCGGCCTTCCACCCGTGTTGCTGCTGATAGTGGCGGAACAAATCAGGTATGTCCTCTTTGCGCTCTCTGAGCGGCGGTACTTTTACCGGATAAACATGAAGGCGGTAATACAGATCTTCACGTATCTTTCCTTTTTGGAGAAGATCTTTCAGATCACGGTGTGTTGCTGTGATGATTCTGATGTCGAGGGGAACTTCACGGGTTCCGCCGATCGGAGTGACCTTCCGCTCTTCGATGATCCTTAAGAGCGCCACTTGCATCTGATAAGGGATCTCACCGATTTCATCGAGAAAAATCGTACCGCGGTGAGCCTGTTCAAACTTCCCTTTTGAACCGCGGCGCTTTGCCCCTGTAAATGCACCTTCGGCATAGCCGAACAATTCGCTCTCCATCAGGCTTTCAGGAATGGCGCCGCAGTTGACGGCGATAAAAGGCCCGTTTCTCCGGGCGCTTGCCTGATGAATGGCCCTTGCGGCAAGTTCCTTTCCGGAGCCTGTCTCCCCCCATATGTATACATTCGCATCCGTCTGAGCCGCAAGCCTCATGTCGTTAAGCGCCTGCTGAAACGCCCGGCTTGTTCCTGTTTCTCCTGGATAGATGAAACGGGATGCGAGTGATGGAGCTGTTTTTTTGCGGGAGACTTCAGCCAGTGCCATCGACTTTCCGAGGGGCCTGCCGTCTTTTGCGGAGAAAATCGTCTGTTTGTGCACGCCGGCAAACCCGCGCTCATACAGATCATTGACATCCATTCTCCTCCAGTCGGAAAAACGTTCCCGCACCGGTCTGCTCGCAGCTACGATTTTGTCTTTTTCATTGCAGACGATAAACGGCTGATCCGAATCGATTTTTTCAAGACAATGGCTGATGAGCTCGGCTTCGTTTTTTTTCGTGTGTACGCTGACCTCGCGCTCGATGGCGTGTGCGGCAGTAGCAGCCATCCCAAGCATAAAGGGATGCCTTCTATCCGTGAGACAGGAAATATCAATCAAACCCATAACAGTGCCGTCTTCATCGCGAATCGGTGCAGCAGAACAGCTCCAATGATGGGATGCCACCGAAAAATGCTCGGTCCCGTGAATGGTGACAGCTTCGCCGATTTCAAGTGCGGTTCCGATGGCGTTCGTGCCGACTTCTGTTTCCGTCCAGCGCACACCCTCAACAAAATTGATTTTTTTCGCCTCTTCAAGCGTCCTCAGGCATCCGGCCAAACTCAATACGTACCCGTCGGCATCGATCAAGAGCGCCATCATTTCCGACTCTTTTAATTCACGGCTGATATTGTGTAAATAAGGCAGGGCGATATCGAGGAATAACGAATGTTTCTTTTTTTGAGCGTTGAATAAATCCTTTTTTAAAATTGACTGTCCTTTATCTAAATACGGATTTACATTTCGGCTTTTGCAGCGGTACCATGATTCCATGACTCTTTTGTTCAAGCGGGCCTGGTCAAGGAGCCCCTCCTGAACAAAACGTTTCCACGTATTTAAATAGCAGGGCGTCGGATTCATTCCATCCTCTCCTAATGCTTTTTCCTCATTATATTATAAAAGCGCTTTCAATATCGATAAAAAAAACTCCGCACTTACCTGCTGTGCGAAGTTTTCCATTATTCAGCAATGAACCGCCTGGCCTGCGACTTGCAGCAAAGCTTCGTGAATCGTTTCCGAAAGAGTCGGATGAGCCGCGATGAAGTGCTCCATTGCGTCTGCCGTCAGCTCAGCGTGCATCATCACGGCTGCCTGGCCGATCAGTTCGGTTGCTCCCGGACCCACGATCGAAACCCCGACAATTTCCTGATACTCCGGCTCTGTGATGATTTTGACCTTTCCGGCAGCCTCATTTAAAATAAGTGCTTTTCCGTTTGAAGAAAACGGAAACTCACCGATACGAACATCCCCGTAGCGCTCCCTCGCCTTTTTTTCATTTAAGCCAACGCTTGCGATCTCAGGCGAGGTATAGATGCAGCGCGGAATGATTTCACTGTTGACCTTCATGTCTTTGCCCGAGGCATGGGATGCGGCGACGATTCCTTCGTGAAAGGCGGCATGCGCTAGCTGAACTCCGCCTGTGATATCCCCGCACGCATAAATATGCGGAATGTTTGTCTGCATATGCTGGTTGACTTGAATCCCTTTCCTGTCATATCGGACTCCGATATGCTCAAGCTTCAAATCAGCAGTTCTCGGTTTTCGGCCGACGGCGACCAGACATCGATCCGCTTGAATATTAAAGCTGTCATCGCCATTTTTCAGAAAGACGCGCTGCCGGGCAGGATCAAGACGCTCCACTTGTACAGATGTGAAAACACGGACGCCGGACTCTTCGAGACTTGTGTGCAGAAAGGCGGCAATATCCGGATCTTCCTCAGGCAAAATCTG
Source organism: Bacillus sp. BS3(2021) (assembly GCF_021043345.1). Lineage (NCBI taxonomy): Bacteria > Bacillati > Bacillota > Bacilli > Caryophanales > Bacillaceae > Bacillus > Bacillus sp. BS3(2021). The sequence continues at coordinate 15,201 of NZ_JAJNDM010000014.1, read as the reverse complement.
TTCCGCTTGCTCGGCTATCACTACGTTCGCTCCCAACCTGCTGTATATACTGGCAAATTCACAACCGATGATTCCTCCGCCGATAATAAAAATTGTTTCAGGAATGGACGGCAATGACATGGCATCTCCGCTGTCGATGATCCAGCTCCCGTCAAAAGACGCAAAAGGCAGTGCGGCAGGTTCCGCTCCTGCCGCTATAATCACATGCCCGGCATTGATGACCTCCTGTTTTCCGTCCTTTTCAACAAGTATGTCGTGTTCCGACAAGAACGATGCTTTTCCTTGCAGCACCTTGATTTTGTTTTTATTCATCAAATATTTAATACCCCCGGCGAGCCGCTGAATGATCTCTCTTTTACGGCTTTGGACGGCCTCCCACTGAACCGTCGGGCTTTCGCCTGCCAGCCCGATGCCGAATGCGCCGGCGGACTTTACTTTCTCGAACATATCGGCGCTCTCAAGAAGCGCTTTTGTCGGTATGCACCCTTCATTTAAACACGTCCCTCCGAGGGGGCCATCTTCAATCAGGATGACTTCTCTGCTATTCTTGGCGGCTGTTATCGCCGCCACGTAACCCGCAGGTCCCCCTCCTATAATCGCGAGTGTCACAGTCTATCCACCTTCTCTCTATAAAAGAATCGATGCAGGATCTTCCAAATATTTTTTTACATCTGAAAGGAATGCTGCAGCAGGCGCACCATCAAGCGCGCGGTGATCAAAAGTCAGACTGAGCGGCAGAATGGCGCCCTTTGTCAGTTCTCCGTCTTGATAGACGGGGGCCGAATACATTTGGCCGATTCCAAGTATCCCGGTTTCTGGCGGATTTAAGATCGGCGTAAAGTGCTCGACACCATATGCGCCGAGATTTGTAATCGTAAATGTCGATCCTTCTATTTCGTCGTGCAGAAGCCTACCTTCCCGCGCTTTTTTGGCGTACCATTTGATTTTCTTGGCCAGTTCGATCAGCGGGAGCCGCTCGGCATGACGGATGACGGGAACGGCCAGGCCTTCGTCCAAAGCGGCCGCCACTCCTAAATGAACATGCTCAAAGGTCGCAAGCCTTCCGTCTTGATAAACGCTGTTCATAGACGGATGATCCAAAAGCGAAAAAACAGCTGCCCTGGCGGCAAAATCAGTGATCGTCAGCTTTGTATCATACCTGGATTGAGCTGTTTCATTAAGCTGTTTTTGCAGGGCTGTTAATTTCGTGATGTCCGCCTTCATCGTAATTGTCAGCTGGGCGCTGTTTTGCAGGCTTTCCGTCATTCTTGCGGCAATCGTTTTCCTCATCGGGCTTGCCGGCGGGCGATCTTCAGCCTTATCCGCCTGCTTGTTCGGCCTGTCGGGAAGCGCCTGCAGCACATCCGCTTTCGTAATTCTCCCTCCGGGCCCCGTGCCTTTCAGCGTTTTGATGTCTATATTTGCGCTTTGCGCGATTTTGCGTGCAGCCGGAGAAATTTTAATCCGTTCTTTCGGGGAATCCGGCTGTTTTGTTTGACTTTCCGGCGTTTGTTCGTTTTCATTCCCGATCTGGCAGATGACCGTTCCCGGCGGCACTCCCTCTCCTTCGGACACTTTGATGTCCAACACGGTTCCGTTTGCCGGAGATTCGATTTCCATTTCGATTTTTTCGGAATTGATGCTGGCAATGCTTTCTCCTTTTTCAACGGCTTCACCGACTTTTTTATTCCAGACGGAAACCGTACCTTCTTTCATCGCCATTCCCAATTTCGGCATGACAACCTCGACAGCCATGTTCTCCTCTCCTTTCCAATCTTTATACCGTATGTGTTGAGATTTCTCCGAGCATCTCCAGCACGGTGTTCACCACTTTTTCCGGCGTCGGCAAATACAGGTCTTCAAGAGGCGGTGAAAATGGAACCGGCGTATGTGGAGCCGTTACCTTTTTAACCGGTGCATCAAGCGAATCAAATCCTTTATCTGCCGCCAATGATGCGATATCCGCGGCGATGCTGCATCTCGGATTGGCTTCATCGACGATCACAAGTCTGTTTGTTTTTTCAACAGATGCAAGGACGGACTCCTCATCAAGCGGTGAAAGACTCCTCGGATCAAGGACTTCGGCTTCGATTCCCCGCAGTGAGAGCTGTTCCGCCGCTTGAAGCGCCGTATGAACCTGTTTGCCGACTGCGACAATCGTTACATCAGCGCCTTCCCGCTTGATATCGGCTTTTCCGATCGGAAGCGTGTAATATTCTTCCGGCACATCGCCTGTCATGTTGTACAGCGTTTTGTCTTCAAAAAAGATAACCGGGTCCTGATCCTCAATCGCAGCGAGCAATAAGCCTTTCGCATCGTACGGGGTCGACGGCACAATCACTTTCAAGCCGGGAATGCTTGTAAATAGGGCATACAAGCTTTGCGAATGCTGGGCGGCTGCCCTAAAGCCGGCGCCGTGGGTCGTCCGGATCGTAATCGGAACTTCCGCTTTTCCGCCAAACATGTAGCGGAACTTCGCTCCCTGGTTCAGCACCTGGTCCAAACACGTGCCGATAAAATCGTTAAACATCAATTCCGCGATCGGCCTTAAACCTGTTGAAGCCGCCGCCATGGCTGCGCCGATGTACCCCGCTTCACTGATCGGCGTATCAAGGACGCGCTCCCGTCCAAATTCCTGAACAATCCCTTTCGTGACGCCAAGCACACCGCCCCATGCTTCATCATCCTGCAGATGATCGACATTCGCTCCTCCTGCGACATCTTCCCCCATTAAAATGACGTGATCGTCCTTTCTCATCGCAAGTTTGATCGCTTCATTCAATGCGGCTGACATGCTGATTTCCCTCGTCATGTTTCCTTCCCCCTTCATGAATTAATAGGATACATATACATCTGTCAGCAGTTCGGTTTCTTCCGGATAAGCGCTTTTTTCGCTGAATGCAACCGCTTCCTCGACCGCTCCTTCAACTTCTTTTTCAATCCGTAACTGCTCTTCTTCACTCATCAGCCCTTTTGCCAGCAATTCGCTTTTGAACACGGCAATGGCATCTTTCTCTTCCTGATGCACCGCTTTTTCGTCATTTGTTTTGTAGCGCTGGGCATCTCCTTCAAAATGGCCGTAGTTCCGGTATGTCATACACTCAATAAGCGTCGGTCCTTCACCGTTTTTGGCACGCTCTATCGCCCGGCCCGCAGCCTGGAAAACCGCGGCTGCATCTTTTCCATCCACGCGAATGCCCGGAATCCCGTAGGCGGCCGCACGATCTGCGATCGACTCGCAGCTTGACGCATAGGAAAACGGCGTCGCTTCGCCATACCCGTTGTTTTCGGCGACAAATATGACAGGGAGCTTCCAGATGGCGGCAAGGTTGATCCCTTCGTGAAACGTCCCCTGGTTGTTGGCGCCGTCGCCAAAAAAGCAAACGCTTACATTTTTAGTCTTTTTATACTTTGCAGTGAGGGCAGCTCCGCAGGCCAAGGGAAATCCCCCGCCGACGATTCCGTTTGCGCCTAGCATCCCTTTGTCAAAGTCTGCGATATGCATCGATCCGCCTTTTCCTTTGCAAAGTCCTGCAGATTTCCCGTATATCTCGGCCATCATCCCTTTCAAGTCGCACCCTTTTGCAATGCAGTGCCCATGGCCGCGATGTGTGCTCGTGATGGTGTCTTCATCATTCAGATGGGCGCAGACGCCCGCAGCGACCGCTTCTTCCCCGGCGTAAAGATGGACAAAACCCGGCAGTATCCCTTTAGCAAACAGCTGATGAACCCGATCTTCGAAATAGCGGATTTCCAGCATTTTTTGATACATCCATACCGCCTTTTCCTTTGTCAGTGCCTCTTCCATATGAAAAAACCTCCTGTCTTTTTTTACTCACACGTTATGATGCAAAAATCGTGCCAGCTCTCCGACGCGAACATGAAGCTCTTTTCAGACGGACATCCTTCCAAAACAAGAGACAAAACGAGACGGGTGTCTCAATTTGTCTACTTCATCAGTTGCGGAAATGTCTTTGCCGCAGTTAGAATGAACGGTAGAGACGAAGGAGGTTTTTTTCATGAAGAAAGCGTATGTTTTTTTAATCGGCGGATTTGAAGAAATCGAAGCGATAGCAACGATTGATATTTTACGGAGGGCTGAAGTCGAGACCGTCACCGTCTCGCTTGATCCATCGCGCAGCGTGAAAGGCGGGCATGACATTGTCGTCGAGGCAGACGTCATGTTTGAGGATGCTGATTTTCAAAAAGCGGATATGCTGATTCTTCCGGGCGGAAATGTAGGCAGCAAAAAAATGCTGGAACACCAAGCTTTGCACAAGACGCTGACAGAAGCGGCGGATGCAGGAAAATATGTCGCCGCTATCTGCGCCGCAACGATTACGCTCGGAAAAACGGGGCTTGTCAGCGGGAAAAAAGCGACCTGCTATCCCGGGGTTGAAGAACATTTAACAGGAGCGGATGTCACTGCAAATGAAAATGTTGTCGTAGATGGAAACATCATTACTTCCAGAGGCCCGGCGACCACGATTCCATTTGCCCTCAAGCTTGCCGAATTGCTGAACGGCAAAGAAAAAGCCGATGCAGTTGCCAAGGGAATGCTCGTCTGCTAAGACGGCATTCCTCTTTTTTATCCATAAAAGAACGGTATTGACATCATAAATCTTAAAAGATATGATATTTAAAAAGTAATTCCGTAAAATCAATAATTGTAATCTCATGCAAAAGAGCTTTAGCATTCGGCTATAATCCCTATGGTCGCGTGAAAAAGCACCCTTTACCATGTATGACATTAACATTTTGATAGGACGGTATATTTCATTTTCCCTATACTCATGTATAAGGAAAAGAAATATACCGTTTTTCAGGAGGATATAACATTGAAAAAACAGAAAGTGACAAAGGGGTCTCTGGAGGCGGAGATCAGCAAAACCTTAACCCAATGGGAAAAAGACTATTTGGGCCGCGGCTCCGTGTCTGTTAAAACAGACATTCTCAGAAATATGGTCATCATTTCCCTGAACGGTATTTTGACACCCGCCGAATACGAACTTTGCAGTACAAAAGAAGGCCTGCTGTCAATTAAAAGAACCCGCTCCGGTTTGGTGGAATCGGGTATAGAACAACTGAGCCGCATAATGAAGGAGCTGACCGGTGAAGAGACGATCAGCTTTCACACGGATATCAGCACCCGCACTGGCGAGCGGATCATGGTATTTAAATTGGCAAACGACCTGCAAAAAAAATTGGCATAGAAAAACGGAAGATCTTTAAAGCATGAACATGAGTTAAAGATAAGCCGGTATTATTCAGAAAGATTGGCTGAAATGGGCCGATCCTGAATATACCGGCTTTTTTTACGTTTTCAGAAAGGAAGGCAAGACATGAAACAGTATGTTCTTTTCCATCATCCCGACGGAGGGATGCCGGATGTTTGATCTGCTAGATTCTTTATTTTGGCTGAAAATATTTTTCGCGTCGCTTGCGCTTTGTTTGTTCAGCGCACTGCTCGTCCTGAATCGAAAGGTTCCATTGGCATATGTACGGATTCACGCCAAGATCATCGCCCTGCCGCCGCTTGCCGCGCTGGCAGCATTGATAACGGCAAATCCCGGGCAAGCTGGAGCTCCTTGGCGCTTGGATTCGCTGGCTTGGCTGATCGCCTTGTTTGTCTTGACAATCGGCTTCATCGTCCAGCGCTACTCTGTCCGGTATTTGTTCGGCGACCGCTCCTACCGTAAATTTTTTGTGCTGCTGACGCTTACAACAGGAGGCGCTTCATGCGCCTGGCTGAACGATGATCTTCGCTGGCTCCTCTTATGCTGGGGTATCACGCTTTTCGGCTTGACCGCGCTAATCGGCTTAAACAGCGCGTGGCAAGCGGCCAAAAATGCCGCTTTGTATGCGGGCCGAATCTTTGCACTCAGCTGGCTGGCGATAGCAGCAGCCGCTCTTTGGCTGTCTCTCGCGACAGGACACTGGCAGCTATCATCCGCCATAGCGGAGGAAAGCCTTATACAGCTCAGTTCATGGGAGAAAACCGGGATTGGCCTCCTTATCATTTTAACGGTGATGATTCCTGCGGCACAGTGGCCGTTTCATCGCTGGCTGCTCGATTCGGCAATCGCTCCGACTCCCGTTTCCGCGGTCATGCACGCCGGACTCGTAAATGTAGGCGGCGTCATGCTGACCCGTTTCGCACCGATGTTCAGCGGTGATGGTCTGCAGCTTATTCTGCTTGTTCCCGCCGTCTTTTCCGTCTTGCTCGGAACGGGCATGATGATCGTCCAGACGGACTACAAGCGGCAGCTCGCAGCTTCAACGGTCGCGCAGATGGGTTTTATGCTCGTCCAATGCGCATTAGGAGCCTATATTGCGGCTGTTATTCACCTCATTTTGCACGGCCTGTTCAAAGCCGCCCTTTTCCTGCAAGCCGGATCAGCGGTGCGCCGTTATGAATCGTTCGCCTCTAAACGGGGCAGACCGGCTCTTTTCTGGGACATGATAGGCGGCGCCTTTGCTCTTACTGTCGTCATCGGAATCTGGGTCTCAGCTGCGGACGATGGCTATCAATTGATCAGCGCCCTTGTTTTAGGCTGGGCATTGTTCATTGCTTGGAGACAGCTTGTCACAGCCAATGACGGTCGTGTCACACGAATGGCCGGGCTTTTCATTTTAACGGGGGCTTCAGTCGCGTTTGCCATCATTCATTCCGGTTTACACGGGCTCCTGAAGGAAGCTGTTGTACAGGGGGCGCAACCGCCCGTCATGGCGGCCGTTTTAACGGTAGTCGTTTTGTTAGCTGGTACTGCGGCCGGCGCCTTGATCGTTCGGCAGCGGTTTGCATGGTCCGGCGCACTTTATCTGCGTCTTGTAAAAACGGGTGAGCCTCATTTTGAATCGGTCGAAGAACGGCCGAATTATCTTGACCAATATCTTACTCAAGGAGGTCGTCAATCATGAAAGCAGCACCCACATTGTCTAAACAATTGATCTTCAAATATGAACATCAGACAGCGGACTTTAATATTGATGAATCGGTTCAATCAGCAGCACGAGTCATTGCGCCGCTTTGGCCGATTGAAACCTTTGCCGCGCGCCATCCGTGGATGGGTCTTGAAGAACAGACATTTGAACAGACGGCCCGGCAGCTTAAACAGCAGCTTCAGGTTGATATATACCCAAAGTCCTCCATTTTCCGCTCCGCAAAACAAAGGGGAGAAATCGATGAGGCCATTCTTGAAAAAAAGCTGACGCATTGGCTCGATTCACATCAGCCCGGCATGCAGAGGGAAACAGCGGAAGCGTTTTGCAAAGCCGCGCTCAAGCTGGATGAAATCCCTGAAAAGCTCTTGAGATCCCCGCAAGTCGAAAAGCTTGCCAAACAAGCGGCGCGCGGGACAATCGATGATCAAAAAACACGCTTGATCAAACCGCTCAGCGTTTTTGCAGGACAAAAAACCGCTCACCTTCTTGATCATCATGTGATTAAATGGTGCAAGCTGTTTCTCGATGAATCACAATCGGAATGGCGGCTTCCACATCGCGAGAAAGGGTTTTACAGCGCTTGGCGGCAGCTTGTTGAACATGATCCCGCCCTGGCGCGAGCGGAACGCCAACGACTGAAAGGGTGGCCGGAGGAGCCTCGGGACGCGATGAAAAGAGCACTCCGAGCGCTTGATATTTCTGATGGAGACGTTCAGGCATACCTTGAAGCTCATTTGCTCTCTCTTCCGGGATGGGCCGGGATGATGCTTTGGCGTTCCCAGCAATCGCAGGACGAACAAGGGCTGCTTCTCGAGTATTTGGCCATCCGGCTTTCAATGGAATGGATGCTTATTGAACCTTATTTGCCGCTGTCTAAGCCAAAACCTGAAAAAGAGATGCAGGTCGTTCCTTTGATTTCGGCCTGGCTGCATTGGGGCGGCCTGACGCCTGACGAATGGCTCAAACTTTCAGCAGCAGAGCAAAAAGCGAGATTAACACTCGCCCGCCGCTTTGATGATCTAACGCGCAGGCGCATCTGGCTGGAAGCATGGGAACAATCATACGCTGCTGAGGTAAGGAACCTCATCACGGCAAACAAACCTGCCGCTGCCGCCAAAAGTGAAGCGGCGCTGGCCCAGCTTGCATTTTGTATTGATGTCCGTTCAGAGCCGTTCCGACGGGCATTGGAAAAGTCAGGCCCTTTTGAAACGTATGGAACAGCGGGCTTTTTCAATCTGGCAATCGAAACGTGCGAACTTGGCACTAAGCACACTCACAGCTCTCTGCCGGTCATCCTTAAACCTCAGCATCGAGTAAATGAAACGGCCGATGAATCAAGCTTTAAATCGTATCAAGAACATAAAAAAGCAGCAGCTTCGCTGAGCTCCGCCTTTAAAAAGATGAAACAGAATCTATTGGCGGGTATGCTCCTTCCCGAAGTGAGCGGGCCATGGCTGAGCCTGCAAATGGCCGCGCGCAGCCTGGTCCCCCGCACAGCCGGGCAAACTTTCCGGAATGTGCGGAAAACATGGCTGAAAAAGCCTCAGGCAAAGCTCTCGCTTGATCGTATGGAAACATCTGATGCCGGTATTCCGGTCGGATTTACGGATGAAGAAAAAGCCGCCTATGCCAGACAGGCATTAAAGATGATGGGGATCACCGACCGGTTCGCTCCGCTGGTTGTCATTTGCGGGCACGCCAGCAGAAGCACGAATAACCCTTATGCATCGGCATTGGACTGCGGCGCCTGCGGAGGCGCATCAGGCGCTTTTAATGCACGCGTCCTAGCCGCTTTATGCAACCTTCCGAGCGTCAGACAGAGGCTCCGCTCCGACGGCATTTTTATTCCGGATGATACGGTATTCGCCGCCGCAGAGCACATTACAACATTGGATGAACTGCAGTGGCTCTATGTACCTGAGCTTCCGGCTAAAGCTCAACAAGCGTTCGACCGCATCAACTCGGTGCTTCCCGATGTGAGCCGCACTGTCGGAGCCGAACGCTTAGAAGAGCTGCCGCAGCTCGGCTACCAAAATCCGCGGAATGAAGTTGAGCGCTTCGCCGAAGATTGGAGCGAAGTCCGTCCAGAATGGGGGCTGGCACGAAATGCTTCATTCATCATCGGCACACGCCGGCTTACACGCGAAGCTGATCTTGAAGGAAGAGCTTTTCTGCACAGCTATGACTGGCGGAATGACGAGGACGGCTCCATCCTCAGCGGCATCATTTCAGGGCCTGGAACAGTAGCCCAATGGATCAATCTGCAATATTACGCGTCAACCGTCGCACCGCATTATTATGGAAGCGGAAATAAGGCAACTCAAACCGTCACTTCAGGCCTCGGCGTCATGCAAGGAAATGCAAGCGATCTTTTGGCCGGTCTCCCGTGGCAGTCCGTCATGCGGTCGGATGACGAAATATATCATGCGCCTCTCAGACTCCTGATCGTGATCGAAGCACCGGATGATGCTATCGAACGTCTCCTTGACCGCGATCACAGCTTCAGGCAAAAGGCGGAGAACGGATGGATCCACCTGGCATCTATTAACCCGGAGGGAAAATGGAAGAACTGGACAAACACGATAAATGAATGAGGTGAAATGTCATGGAAGAAAACAAAAAAATACTGATGATTATCGGAATCGAGAAACAGCTTGAACAGACCATCTGCCGGGCAGGGAATATTCAGCCTGAGAACGCCCTTGTTTTAAAAAGCGTCTTCCCTGATATTTCACAGCCCTACGGTGATATGATGAGGGATATCATTACCCTTGTCCACCGGAACAAAGCGGAAGAAATTTGGATTGTCCGCGATAAATACGAGCAAACGGCAGATAAAGATATTTCTGACCTTTTAAATAGAAACAAAGATTTAAGCGATAGAATGCAAACTTTAGAGTACCTTTTCCAAAACTGCCGTCCGGAATTTCCGTACGGCAGCATCGATGAATGGCTGTCACCGAGCGAAAATGCGGCCGAAGGCGTCCAAAAAAGCGTCGCCGCCATCCGACAGCACCCGTTAATCCCTTCGCACGTCAATGTAAAAGGATTTCTAATCGAAAATTCGGTTTTAACGGAAATTGAAACCTTAAACAAAAACGGAGCCCGATAACAGGGCTCCGTTTTGTCTTAAACACAGGCATTCTTTACACAACAGCAGACCGCTGATAAAATCTCTGAATATGCATGGTAATATAGCACAGCTCTTTTTCCGGAAATTCAAAGCCATACTCCCGCTTCACAAATGCCCCGATTTCTTCTGCGCACATAAACGCTTGTCCAAACTTCTTTTTAATGAGGCTGATCATTTCACCATCCATTTCGTAAAATGTCTCTCCCGATTCAATATGCTGAATGGCGAAACGGAGATGGTTGACAAGCCGCTCATACGAAATCGTCTCATCCTTTATTTTAATGTTGAGTTTATCTTCGATAATCTCGATAATATCCTTGATCATCGTTGTGAGATCGAGCGTTTTTGTCATATCTCCCGCGTTTGTTTTCGCTGTATGAATATGAAGCGCAATATTGGCGACTTCATCCTCCGGAATATCGATCTTCAGCTTATCTTTAATGAGGGCCTTTGCCCAGCGGCCGATTTGAAATTCTTTCGTATAGAGGACTTTAACTTCCTGAAGCAGCGGATTTTTAATGACCATTCCCTTGCTTAACCGTTCTATCGCGAATGATAAATGATCTGAAAAAGCGACATGGATTCGCTCATTGATTTTGATCCCGAGCTCTTTTTCCGCATGAGAAATAATGTCCTCCGCCACCTGAATATGATCTTCCGGCAACGTTTTTAAGATCTCCTCGAATTGGCGGTATTCTGTTGAATCTTTCATCACAAATATTTTTTCAATTTTAGATCTATCGACAATATCATTCTTCTTTTTTTGAAATGCGATTCCGGAACCTAATACGATCTTTTCCTCGCCGCCATCCTTGACGACGAGCGCATTGTTATTTAAGATTTTTTTTACTTTCATAGCTGCCTTCCTTTCATCCTGTTTTAATGAATGAAAACGGAATTATTCTTTTTCATCTTTAAAGCCAAGACACAAAGTCGCAATGAATGCTGAAATCACCGCAATCGCAAAAGCGATTAAATAATGAATGAGATTGGCGGTGCCAAGAGGGAGAATGATTGAAATCATCGGGATGCCGGACAATCCGTAAGAGTTTGCCGCAACGTGTGTGAAAACGGCGTATGCACCTCCGATGGCGCCTCCGATCGATGCGCCGATAAACGGCCTCGCGAGCTTCAGATTGACGCCAAACATGACAGGTTCGACGATTCCCAAAAAAGCGGTGAGAGAAGCCGGAATCGCAATCTTTCTGATAGCGGCATTCTTTGTTTTCAAAAATACGGCGAGCCCCGCTCCTCCCTGCGCGACATTGGCCATCGACCATATTGGAAGCAGAAAATTGACCCCATATTCGGGATCTGCGAGCAGCGACGCTTCAATCACATAAAAACTATGGTGCAGGCCGCTCAAAACGAGTAAGGAGTAAAGCCCGCCAAATAAAAATCCGGCGCAAGCCCCCCCAAAATGATAAACAAACCCGAGACAGTCGCTTACGAAATGAGCGATGATCAGTGAGAGCGGCCCCATGATAAACAGCGCGGCAAATCCGGAAGCCATAACTGTAATAAACGGTGCGACAAGCAAATCTAAAGAACAGGGGACGATTCTTTTTAAGAATTTTTCGATTTTGCTCATTATGTAGACGGATAAGAGAATCGGTATGACCGTCCCCTGGTATCCGATCAAAGGGACTTCAAGGCCGAATACTTCGACGGATTCCGGCTTTTGGCTGCCGAGCAATGAAGGATCGAGTAAATCGGGATGGGTCAGAATTCCGCCGATGACAGCGCCTAAAAACGGATTCGCTCCAAACTGTTTAGCCGCACTGAACCCGATCAGCACAGGCAAAATGACAAACGCTGAGCTTGAAAAAATATCGAGCATTTTCATCAGCGGGCTGCCATAAGCGCCGAGGCTGAATTCTTTAAGCACACTGATGAGACCCATGAGCAATCCGCTCGCAACGATTGCCGGAATGATCGGCACAAAGATGTCTGACAGCGTTTTGGCAAATCGCGTCAATACGTTCATGTTTGGCGGCGCCTCCCGCCGGGCTTCTTCAAGAGAAGCCGGATCGCTGTATTGAATCATTTCCTTATAAATCTTATTGACTACACCTGTACCGAAAATGATCTGAAACAAACCGTATCTGAAAAAAGTCCCCTGCACAGACTCCATCTTTTCAATAGCAGCTATATCGATTTTTTCTTCATCTCTGACATTGAAGCGCAGCCTTGTCGTACAATGGCTGATGCTGATGATATTCTCCGCGCCTCCAATGAGGGGCAAGAGAACTCTTGCAATCTCTTTATGCAGCACCCGGATCTACCTCCTCCAATTTTTCTATCCTATCAAATCAACAGAAGACGATCAAAATGAAAAATGTGCCATCACATCCAAAGACCCCCGGCGAAAGGAATAAAAAAAGACCTAAAACATGCGAAAGCATCAGCCGATAGGCGCAAAAAAAGCACACTAAGGTCTGTAGTTCCTTTAGCACATTTTAGGTCTTGCCTGCCTTACCAGTAACAATCCCGTCAATATTTGTTCTTAATATGATTCTATTCGCTTCGGCCTTGGACATCAATAGTGCAAACCGCCTATATATCCCCCGTATAAAAAAAGAGAAGGCGTTAAAGCGTCTTCTCTACATCTTCAATGGCTATCGCACGGTCCTTTAAAACATGCACACTGTACTTCACATAGCCTGGGCGGTCTTCCCCGTCTAAGCCCATACTGTCAATCTCAATGTTTTCATAATGGTAGCCGCTCAATAACTTTTTCACCACTTTTGCCTGGTCATAGACCTGCCTCCGGCCGTCCCGGCCTGAATTCAAGGTAACTGTAACAGCGATCGGTTCTGTTTGCTTCAGTTTTTTCCAATTTGTATTGACATCATAGCTTCCTGATAGAGAAACTTGGACGTCAATTACGTTTTTCAGCTTTTTTTCAAGCTCTCTCTTGATCTCATTTGAGGCTTCTTTGCTTATTCTGGCTCTCGTCTTTTCCTGTCTGGCTTCTTTGATGCCATCGTTTGTGACAGCCGGGTGCAATCCGCCTTTCACGCTGAAAATGTACTCATCATTCCGCTCATCTGACACACGAAAAAGGTATTCAGCAAACTTGAAATTATAGGAGCTCCCTTTCATATTTAAGGTTTCACCGGCGTGTGCTTCCTGCAAGTATGCCGATAGCTTTTGTTCAGCCAGGGCGCGGCTGAACGGATTTCCGTAAAAGGCGTTATACACATAACAGCCTGTCACAAGAATCAACAACGAGAGACCAGTAATGATGGCTTTCTTTTTCAATTCAATCAACTCTTTCCAAATTCTCGCGTCCCGTCCATTATGAAGGAGAATTCGGACATTAGGCAAGCTCTTTCTGCTTCGTCTCCGTCCCCAAAAAGAAGATCGCCGCGACAGCCGCAATAACGGCGACGCAGAAGATCAAAAAGATCATTGAAATCTCTGTTCCCCGGGCGACGAGATAGCCGACAAGAAGCGGGCCCAGGATGCCGCCGATTCGGCCAAAGCCGGCTGCCATTCCTGCGCCGGTCCCCCTGATTGATGTCGGGTATTGTTCAGGCGTATAAGCATAAAGCGCGCCCCAGGCACCAAGGTTGAAAAACGATAAAAACATACCTGACGCAAGCAGAAGCGCCAGCGATTCAGCCGACCCGAAGAAGTAGGCGCTGACAGCCGTCCCTAACAAGTAGACGGTAAGCACCATTTTCCGGCCGGCTTTTTCAATCAGCCATGCCGCGGAGAAATAGCCGGGCAGTTGAGCCAGCGTCATGATCAAGACGTACTCAAAGCTCTGGATCATGCTGAATCCTTTCATCACCATGACGCTCGGCAGCCAAAGAAACATGCCGTAGTAGGAAAAGACAACGCAAAACCAGACAATCCACAGCATGGCCGTAGGCCGGGCATATTTGCGGGACCAGACGTTTTTCACATTTTCCACGACGGTCGGCTTCCTTTCCTGCGAAAGCTTCTCATATTTCGGAGAATCCGGCAGGGCGATCCGCAAATATAAGGCGTAAATAGCCGGTATCGCGGTTATTAATAAAGCAACCTGCCAGCCGTAGGCCGGAATAATAAAATACGAAATGAGCGCTGCGGCCAGCCAGCCGAATGCCCAGAAACTTTCGAGCAGGACGACGACTCTTCCCCTCCGCTCCGGCGCAACCGTTTCGGATACGAGCGTAGATGCGACTGGAAGCTCTCCCCCAAGCCCCATACCGACGAAAAAGCGCAGGACTAAAAATGCCCACAATGTCGTCGTCAAAGCGGATAACCCGCTGCCGATCGAGAAAAACAGCAGCGTAATCATAAAAACGTATTTTCTTCCGACACGGTCAGCCAAAAGGCCAAAGACAAACGCCCCGACTGCCATGCCGATTGAGTTGACGCTGCCGATCCAGCTCATCTCCTGCGGCGTCAACTTCCATTCCACGTGCAAAGCGGCGATAATAAACGATAATATGCCAACGTCCATAGCATCAAAAAGCCAGCCGAGACCGGCGATGCCAAGCAGTCTGCGCTCTGAAACAGGACGGTTCTTCTTCATACTCACTACACCTCTTTACTCTCTTAGCAGTTTACATGAGTATTAGTTTACACCTGTCTTTACACTTTTGTCACGAAGAAAATGAGGCGCCGTCTATTTCAGTTTAATGAATATGATGCTTGTGAAACTTTTCTTTTTGGTGCTTCAACTTTGGCAGAAACCCGTTTTCCCGCTCTTTTTCATAACGCTTTTCAATATGAGATTTGATTTCTTTTCCCCTTTCCTGATCAAGAATTCCGTACTCCACATACTTATTGATCAGCTGTTTTTTCTTTTCCATAATGTCCTTTTGCAAAGAAGCCAGTTCATTTTTTTGCTTGTCGGTCAACTCTTGATAAACGCGTGTTTCCCCGTAGGCAGAAGACATGACAGCCGTACATGACAGCGGAATGACGAGAAGCAGGCAAACGCACAGTTTGCGCATCATGCAACATCCTTTCTGATCTATGATTCATTCTATTTTTATCTGTTTTGCGGAGTTTATGCATAAAAAAAAGCCGCTTGGTAAAGCGGCTTCAGATTGTTGACAAAATCCCAAAACGACTTTTAGTTTTGGGATTTTGTCATCCTTTCAGCGTGATTGAAAACCCTTGCA
>NZ_JAJNDM010000013.1:0-81038 GCF_021043345.1 Bacillus sp. BS3(2021) | reverse complement strand
CAGGATCAAACTCTCCATGAAGTTTGATAATGACTACGCACATTCGCATGTGCGATTTATTTAATGAATTAACAGGTACGTTTGTCTTGTTTAGTTTTCAAAGATCATTTCCGCTTCGTTCAGCGGCTTTAATAATATAACATCAAGCCCACATATTTGTCAATAACTTTTTTCAAAATTATTTGTTGGAGCTTTTTCATGTCAGCTGTTTATCAGCGACGAATAATAATATAACATGTTAATTCAAATCTGGTCAACCCTCTTTTTAATTTTTTTCTTAAGATGAATTATTGTTATGTTCTATTTTAAACAAGCATAGGATGAATACAAAGCAGCATGGACAAGGAGGAGTTTCTCTGTGAACCATTTTTATGTGTGGCATATGAAACGGATTAAGCAGTTAATCATTATTATGATAGCCGCTTTTGCGACAGCAAGCTTTTTTTATGTACAAAACCTGCTCCCTCTTCCTGTGTTTTCTACAGAAAGCGGAGCAAAAGCGGTATATAGAGGAGACTCAGATACAAACGAAGTCGCTCTTACCTTTAATATCAGCTGGGGAGATCAAAAGGCCATGCCTATTTTAGATACATTAAAAGCAAACGGTATTAAAGATGCGACCTTTTTTCTTTCAGCTTCATGGGCGGAGCGCCATCCGGATGTCGTGGAAAGAATCCGTAAAGACGGTCATCAGATCGGGAGCATGGGCTATGCTTATAAAAACTATTCGCAAATGAAGAAAAGCGAAATCAAAAAAGACTTAACAAAAGCACAAAACTCTTTTCAAAAACTCGGTCTTGAGGACCTCACGCTTTTAAGGCCGCCGACCGGCCAGTTTAATAAAGACGTACTCGATGTCGCTAAACAGTACGGCTATACCGTCGTTCACTACAGTATTAATTCGGATGACTGGACGAACCCGGGGGTTCAAAAGATCGTACAA
The DNA here is from genome assembly GCF_021043345.1 of Bacillus sp. BS3(2021). Classification (NCBI taxonomy): domain Bacteria; kingdom Bacillati; phylum Bacillota; class Bacilli; order Caryophanales; family Bacillaceae; genus Bacillus; species Bacillus sp. BS3(2021). Next base: position 80,095 of record NZ_JAJNDM010000013.1, on the reverse strand, counting down.
AACGTAAATGAAACGGTGAGCGCTGGTGATATCGTGCTCTTTCACGCTTCAGATTCGGCCAAACAAACAAAAGAAGCCCTGCCTGAGATCGTGCACCACCTCAGAAGCAAGGGACTCAAAAATGTAACCGTCAGCGATTTAATCGCAAATACGGATGCAAAATCATCAGAAGTAAAATAGCAACCGGTCTAAGCGCGGGCCTGAAATTTTGGGAGCATTAAAAGTTGAAAAGCGTTGCAGGCTAATAAAGGAAGCAGCATTAAATAGAGCCAGTCCTCTTCATTGACCCTTAACGCCGGGAACCACTCCATCACAGTAAAAACAAACATTAGAAATAATGCGGAAACGAACGTTTTTTTAGAGGACTGTTTTTGCTTTGCATAAGCGGCCGCAATGCTTACCGCCAAAATAAAGAGCGGCAGCCAAATATACGGAATGATGGAGCCTCCCTCTTTTTCAAAAAACAGAAAACGCAAGTAAACCAAATCAAACGCGACAAATACAATCAAAAACAGCTGAATCGAATTCCACAAAGAATGAGATCTGAAGATTTCCAGTGCAAAACGGTGAATCGTTAAGAAAATCACAAACCCCATTTGAGCAATCACGCTAAAGATCATGCCAACCCCGATAAACCAAAATAGAACAGAAAGAATCTCCAATACCTCGAAGGAAAGAAACAGCTCCTTATATCTTCCCCACTCAATGGCAAAACCGACAATACTTGTAGTCAAAGCTCCGACACCCAACACGGAAAAGAAAAATCGGACGAGATTACGGCTTTTCATTGTAGACTTCCCAACCCCTAAGTAAACGCTGTAGCAGCGATATTTTGTTATGTATAAATTTATAAAAGACATTCATATTAAAGGTAAGACGAGTTTTCGAAAGGAGCTTAAGCATGTTCAAGACCACAATGCTATCGATAAGCTGTTTTCTGTTTCTATCTGTAACAGCTTGTGCTCCCACGGACCAAGCAGCTGAGATGGACTATGATCAAACCAAAAAGATGGTTGTCGATATATTAAAGACAGATGACGGAAAAAAAGCGATTCAAGAAATATTAAATGATGACAAATTAAATGAAACACTTGTGATGGATGAAAAAACCGTCAAAGAAACCGTTGAAAAAACAATGACCTCCAAAAAAGGAGCTGAATTTTGGAAAAAAGTCTTCGAAGATCCAAAATTCGCAGAAGGCTTTGCCAAAACACTTCAAAATGAACATGAAAAAGTGCTGAAAAAACTGATGAAAGATCCTGAGTACCAAAAAATGCTGATGCAGGTCATGCAGGATCCTGAAATGACCAAAAAATACGGTGAACTTGTCAGAAGCCAGGAATTCCGAACCCACCTGCAGGAAGTCATATCTGACACTCTGTCAAGCCCGCTCTACAGAAAGCAGTTTGAAGAGGAACTGAAAAAAGCTGCTTCTGAAAGCATGAAAGAAGAAATGAAAGGCGGCGAAGAAAAACAAAGCTAAGCCGCTTTTCATTCACTAAAAGCTTCTTCCGCGGAGGAAGCTTTTTCTGATCTTTAAGCTTTTACGCCAATGCTTTCGTCGATTTTTTTGGCGATATCCAAATAAATGGCACCGGTCGGATGACTTTCATCATAAACGGACGGCGCAAATTCGCTGTCATCCCAATCGGGCTGCTTCAGCGGAATTTTGCCCAGAATCGGAACACCGAGTTCTTCTGCGAGCTTCTCGCCTCCGCCTTTGCCGAATACGTATTCTTTTTCGCCTGTTTTGACGCTTTCGTAATAAGCCATATTTTCAACGATTCCCAAGATTTCATGATCGGTCTTCAAAGCCATCGCGCCCGCTCTTGCAGCGACAAACGCGGCAGTAGGGTGCGGCGTCGACACGATCACCTCTTTGCAGCTTGGAAGCATTGAGTGAACATCAAGCGCTACATCGCCTGTTCCCGGCGGCAGGTCTAAGATAATATAATCGACATCTCCCCATTCAACCTCATGGAAAAAGTTATTCAGCATTTTTCCAAGCATAGGGCCTCTCCAAATGACAGGGGCATTGTCTTCAACAAAAAATCCCATCGAAATTACTTTGACTCCGAATCTTTCAACCGGCACGACCTTTTCTCCTTCAATCGTCGGCCGTACAGTGATTCCCATCATATCCGGAACGCTGAATCCGTAAATATCGGCGTCGATTAATCCGACTTTCTTTCCGATTCGAGCCAAAGACACAGCCAAATTGACGGACACCGTCGACTTGCCGACGCCGCCTTTACCGCTTGCCACCGCTAAAAACACAGGCTGTTTTTCACTATTCAGCAGAGATTGATCCTGCCCTTGGGCAGACTCTTGATTATTCATCACGACTTCTTCAGGCAGCTCCTCAAAACGCAGGCCGACCGTCTCTGCACCGGCTTCTTTTAACCGTATGACGATTTCCTGCTGAAGCTGCATTTGTTCGGCAGATCCCGTTTTTGCGAGCGCCACCTTTACGCTGACGTGCCGTTTTTCGGGTTTTATTTTAATTTCCTTGACGGCATCCAGCTCTCTGAGCGGCTTGTGAAGAAATGGCTCGTCCAAATCGCCGACTATTTTTTTTACATCGTCTTCTCGCAACATTGATCTCACCCTTTGTTGTATTCGTTTACAAAATAAGTATAGCATATCTTTCCTTATAGTGTCTTTGACACAAAAAGAAACCCTCTTATTCAGGAGGGTCTCTGTCTTCTGTAAAGTAGCGCAATACACCTTTATATACGGATGCCGCGATTTTGTCCTGATATTTGGGCTTGGCCAGCTGTTTTGCTTCTTTCGGATTTGACAAAAACCCGATCTCGACGAGGGCCCCCGGCTTTTTCACATTTTGCATCAAATAAATGCCGTGTATCCGCTTTGCCTTCCGCGTCGTGTTTTCAAGATTATGTCTTAATTCATCCTGAATAAACTTGGCGGCCCGTTCGTTTTCTTCATATTGCCCGTAAAAGAAGCTTTGCGCACCGCTCCATCGGGCGGAAGGAATCGCATTCAAATGGATGCTGAGGTAAAGGTCGGCTTCAGAATTGTTGATCACGTCGACCCTTTTCCGCAAGTCTTCCGCTTTCCTTCTGCTGAGCCCCTTCGTTTCTTCAGGAGCGAGATCATGATCGTCCTCCCGCGTCAGCAACACCAAGGCGCCCTGTTCCTGGAGATAGTCCCTGATTCTAAGGGATACTTCAAGTGCCACGTCTTTTTCAAGGAGTTCACCGCTTGATGCTCCTCCATCCGCGCCCCCGTGTCCAGGATCAATATAAATGATCTTGCCGCTCAACGGAAGATTCCATGACCGCCAAGAATCATCATTGTGAAATTGATATTGAAATAAACATAATAAAACGACAAAGCCGAGTAAAAACCCGAGCCATTTTATTTTTTTCTTCATCCCTTTCCCTCCCGCTCGTCCTTACTACAACATATGGGACAAGGAAAGGAAATATGATTCAGCTTGGCCGCACTTTTACATAAATTATCTGAGCCGAAGCTTAAAGCGTCTTTCCCGCTCGCTGAAGCCTTCCTTCCACCAGCTTTGGATGAAGTATTCGCAAGCATAATAGAGTGGTTCATGAGCCGCTTGAATATTAAAAGCCTCAGACCAGCTCACCGCATATTCATAAAGCTCGTGCAGAAGCTGTTTTTCTTCTTTTTCTGAGCGGACCATCGCTCGTTGAACGGGCTCTCCGTGATAGCCGAACTTTCCGTACTCGGCTCCCAGCAAATAGGCCTCAATGGCAAAATCGATGCAGCCGTCATACAAAATATCCGTGTGCTTAGAAAAAAAATGAAAAAGAGGAGCAAAGCATTCCTCCGCAGAATTCAGCATTTTTTCCAAAGACAGTTCGCGCAGAAGCTTTTTTTCCAAATTGATCTGCTTCTTTTGTTTTTCATTGTTAAAAGATACGACCGTCCCCATAGAACCGCCTCCTTTTTACCTTGTATTGTGCAGTCAGGAGCCGGAAATCATGCTTTTCTAAGGAAGGGAAACGGAGGAAGAAGCCGAAAATATTAGGAGAGGTTAGTTTCAGCTCATTTATGCGCGCCATCCATAAAGTGTTCTGCAAAGGAAAATCAGTTTTTAGTCTTTTCTTATTTTCAATACTTGTTTAATCATCTGTCCAGCAGCATAAATAAAGGCGCAATGATCGATTGGCTAAATCGATTCATCGTGCCTTGTATCAAGTAAAAGTTTTACTTTTATATCACCGCGGTGAGAAGTTCTTTGAGCTCACGGTATTTGTTACGGCTCACATTGATAATCTTTTTGCAGTTTTTAATTTTTAGATTATACGACTTCATGTAGGTGTCTTGGATGATTTCCTCAATCTTATCCAACGGAACGAGGAAAGACTGATGGGTTCTAAAAAAGTTGCTCCCTTTAAGCATTTCCTCAAGGGTCATCAAACATTGACTTGACTTAATGATCTTTCCATTTTCAAGATTTATGCAGGATTTTCTCCCCACCTTTTCAATATACAAAATGCTGTCTACATCTACGAGATGAATTTTGCCGCTAGAACTGATGCCTATCTTTTTATTGTTTCTTTTTGAAAAAGCCTTATGATTTCGAAGAAGCTCTACAGCTGATTTGAGTCTTAAAATGTTAATCGGTTTGACTAAAAAATCAATAGGATAAAACTTATATCCATCCAGAGCGTATTCTGTGTAGGAACTCATGAACATGATGCTGATACTGGGATAATACTCTTTCAGATATTCAGCTAAATCGAAACCGCTTGACTGCTTCAGATTGATATCGATAATGACCAGATCGACTTCATTCACAGACTCCAGGTGGGAAATCAACTCGCTTATTTCTCTTGTGATTAATTCAAATCTAGCATGACTGATGCTGTCCGAAACCTCTTTGAAAAAATCAAGAATATCTTGATCATCATCAATCACGCATATTCTTACCGTCAATGATCGTCACTCTTTAAATCCTCAGGCAATTCCGGTTCATAAGCAAACCAGAAACAGCTGCTTAGTGAAGTAATTGAATTGAAAAACAAAGCGGATACACCAATCAAATAAGTAATAAATTTCACCATTTCCCTAGTCCCCTTTTATTTTTTATTAAACCTCTTATCAAAAGATAAGATGATTTTATGCCATGAGTCAGTCAAGGTAATGCTTTGCATGATCATTGCGATCCAAATGCCGTATTGAAGCTGGCTGTCAACCAAAAGGCTGACCAGCATGAGACCCAGAAAAACGCAAATCGACCTATATTTAATCTCTGTTCTCTGTTGAGGACTGAATACCTGCATCTTTTTATGCAGTTTCGGTGATTTTTTTAAGAAAATGAAAAATGACAAGACAATCAGGCCAATCAGCATCCATTTCATCCCCCGGGAGAAGTGAAAAGCAAATTCTATGGATATGTACGTGATCACCATAATTTGAAACGTGCTGAAAAATAAACAATAATAATAACCTTTAAAGTGGCTTCCCCCTGAAAACATTCTCAAAAATCCGCCCGCCGACAAGATGACCATGGCTTGTATCACGCAGTCAAAATAACAAGCTATAATAAATACCAGCAGTATTTGATTGATGGCGGCAAGCATCCACTCAAGCCCGTATCGTATGCTATCTTGCCTACTACGAAAATCAGGGTTGTAATAAATGATCTGTTCCGAAATTTTTTTTGACAAGTAATTGGGTGTGAACTTAACCATCGCCTAACTCCTTCGGAATCCTGACTTTGAAGACGATCATCCTATCGATTATCTCCGGAAAGATGAATCCTTGATGCTTCTCAACGACTGATTTAACGATATGGAGGCCATATCCCCTTCCCTTCTTGCCTTTCGTAGAAAATCCTTCTTCAAAAATCCGATCTACCACCTCAGCGAACCGCTCTACGTCTCCAAAGTTGCCTACATCTATTCTGTAGTAACCTTCTCCGGAATCAATCTGGACATATACTGTCCGTTCTGGAATATCACCGAGTTCTTTTACGGCTTCCACTGCATTCATGATCAGGTTTCCAAATATTTTATTTGTTTCAAAAAGCTTGCATGGAAAATCCCTCAGACTATCGCTGATTTTATAGTGAATACGAATATCTTCCTTTAAGGCTTTATCCTTATACGAAAGGAGCAGGGCGCTGAGCGCAATGGAATGGATAGGAAGTATGTCGCTGATTAAAGCGGAGTCCTTCATCACGTCACTTAGATAATGTTTCGTTTCTTCATAATGCCCTTTATTAAGCATTTGTTGAATTGCGATAAGATGATGCCCCTGATCATGGTTATGTTTTTTTATGAAGTGAATGTATTTGCCAACCTCCTCATATTGTTCCTCTAAAGAATTCTCAGCGTTACGGAGGTTTTTGTAGAAAATGCGCCTCATAATAATCAAGGTGAAAAAAGTTAATGAAACAAGGGCAATGCTCCAAAAAAGATTAATAAAGCCCTCTACTTTTTGGTTCTTATAGATGATGAAATAGTATAGAAGCAGCAAAGAAAATGACAGTATCAAAATCATGTACAATTTTATGTCCAAGTCTTTCACCTGTTTCTTCGGTGAAATTAAAACCACTCTCTTTTTTCGAATTAGGAAAAGCATGAATAAAAGGATACAAAAATGGGGCAATGCCGTACCAAGGCTTCCCTCTTTTACATTGAGAACTGGCTCGGCAACTCTTAACATTGCGAAGCCAATCACTTCGGATACGAGTAAACAAACAGCACCCAATAAAACGCCGATTATCGATAACAGAATTCTGAGGTTCAAAAAAAGCGAAACCGGTAAACTGATCGCCAAAACCATAATGGAAAGGTACAGCAGAGGAGGAAAAGAACTTTTCACCAGATACAATACAATGCTTCCGTAAAGGCTGATTAAGAGCAGGCTGAAAAATTTGTTTTTATAGCTGACATTCAATAACGAAATACCAATCGTTATAATCAAGAATGTTTCAAGCATACCTCCAATTAATTGGGTTGGCAGATCCATTACTAATACTCCTAAAATATACATATTAGGTATTTCATCTCAATTATACAAAGAAGGAAAGTTTATGTATAGATATTTTCGAATATTTAACTTATTGGACACAATAATTTTGAAATAGGGCATTTTGCACAAGAAATAATCCAAAATAGCCCAAAAATAATCCAACAATTCTAATTATTGTTATAATAATGCTGAGCTCCCAAAATTAATTAAGAGGTGAAGGAAAATGTCAAAGATCGAAGCATGGAAAAATCCTGTTGCACGTATGAACAGCCAAATTGTAAGTCCTGCCGGTGACTTAATGGACGAGTTGTCAGACAGTGAAATGGAAATGCTTGCAGGCGGCTGCGAGTGGTATAACATCAGCTGTCAATTAGGTAACAAAGGTCAATGGTGCACTCTTACAAAAGAATGTCAACGGAGCTGCAAATGAAACCCAGCCGATATTAACGACTGTCTACAAAAATAATGTTAATAAAGAGATGTAGGAAAACTTCAAATTTGGAAGCATGGAAAAATCCTATTACACAACTGCCAAGTGACCAACCCTGCGGGTGATTTAATGGACAAGCTGTCAGACAGTGAAATGGAAATGCTTGCAGGCGGCTGTGCTTGGTGCAACATCAGCTGTCAATTAGGTAATAAAGGTTCCTGGTGTACTCTTCAGTACAAGATATTAGTTGAATCTGGCCGGCATTTTGCCGGCCGTGTGCATCTCATTCAGAAAAAGGTTAGGAGTGAAACAATGGACAGCATGTTGAAGGGAACGGATTCAGAGCGGTTAGAGCAGATCAAATTTTGGAGCCGTTTCTTCTACAATAATGAAGAGTATATGAAAAGAAGCCTAAATGAAATATCTGGAATAAACATTGATCATATATTAGCCTTAAAGTTTGGCGGCAAAAAGAGTGCTGTAGAAAATGTTCATCCCTGGTTTGATGATTGGGATTTAATCCTTAAGGGAGCGCTTGATCCTCTGCCGGCACGCCAGACGGAACAAAATAAAAAGTTCGGTACATTCATCGATCATTTCCTGAAACTAGCTTTCTCCAAACTTAAAACTTTATACATACATAACCATTCATTCGATTTTTCAGAAAACGAGTTATATTCAGACTTGCTTGAACAAATGAATGACGACATCTATTCTATCTGCCACAAGACCCTCGTGCTTGAGCTGAATGTATACCGAGAGCAGGGACTCCTGAAAGGCAGCACCCCCGAAGAGCGGTATGACTATTTCGAACATGAAATTTTGACAGATAAAAAGTTCCTATCCTCATTCGGAAGCGAGTATCAGAGCCTCATCTCCCTTTTGATCCACAAAGTCAATAGCTCAGTTAGCTTTATTAGGGATATTGTTGAGCATCTAGAAAATGACTGGCCCGTGCTGATTAAAACCTTCCCGAAAATAGGAAGATTAAGGAAGATTCACCTTGGTAAAGGGGACACACACGACAATGGAAAAAGTGTTTCAATTTTGGAATTCGAAGGCGGCCAATCGCTCGTCTATAAACCAAGACCCTTGGACGCAGACCAACAATATCAGAAGTTGCTATCTTGGCTAAATGCTCAGGAGAACAATATTCCGAATTTCTACAAAATGAAGGTGGTCAATGCAGATGATCATGGTTGGACGGAATTTATTCAATATAAAGCCTGCCAATCAGCCGAAGAAGTCAAAGATTTTTATAAACGTATGGGCGCTCAACTTGCTGTACTGTATGTGTTGAACGCAACTGATTTTCACTATGGAAATATCATTGCAATGGGTGGTCACCCGGTGTTCGTCGATATGGAATCATTGTTTCATCAGAATATTTACGATGACAGTTACAGCAAAGAAGCTCTTGGACAAGCCGATAAAATGCTCTCGAAATCGATTATGGCTTCCGGCATGCTACCTAATTTGCTTTATCAGCGGAAGGACCGGAATAAATCAGGTGTTGATTTAAGTGGATTGGGAGGGAAAGGAAATCAGCGCCTCCCGTTTGAAGTGGCCCAAATTGTCGATAAGGGTACTGACCAGGCATATTTGAAAAAGGGGATAGCCTTTTTGGAAGCCGGCCTCAATCTGCCAAGCTATAATGGGAAGTTCGTGAATCTTCACGATTATCTATCTGAAATTGTCGAGGGCTTTACGGCCGTCTACCGATTTATGGCTGCAAACAAAGTAGAGCTTACCAGCCAGTTGCAAGGATTCAAGCAAGTCAGAGTCAGGACGATTTTAAGACCAACAGCGGTCTATGGAGAATTCCTGCGTAGTCTAGTCCATCCTGATTTGCTTCGAGATCCAGTTGATCAGGAAGTTTTTTTACACAGGCTGTGGCTAAAGTGCCTCCAGGTTCCAAAAATGGAGAGTATTATCATTGATGAAATGGAAGATTTACGCCGCCATGATGTCCCTTTATTCACAACCAGACCGGGCGAGCGGCATTTATGGAGCTCAAACGGAAGAGTCATCAGAGACTTCTTTCTTTCCCCTGCGTTTGACCTTGTCTTGGAAAAGATACGAAGTCTTGACGAAAAGGACTTATACGGGCAACTACAGGTTTTGCATATGGTCATGCTCGCCTCAAGTGCAGATCATTATGCGGATGTTGAGAAAATTGATCCATTCTGGAATAAGACAGCTCCGGCTAAAGAAGATTTCCTAGAACAGGCAGTCGATATAGGAAATTACTTACTGAAGACAAAAATACAAGGGGTGAACAGGAACAAAAAGGATCTTACCTGGATCAGTACCGTGCTGGAAGGAAACAATGAAGTGATATGGAAAATTTCTCCCGTAGGACTCGATCTTTATAACGGCAACAGCGGAATAGCCCTCTTTCTAGCTTACCTCTCGTATTTTACAGGTGAACAACGATTTAAAGAGGCGGCGGAACAAGCAATTGTTCCGATTCTAAATGATATGAAAAAATTCAGCGAAAATCCAACTTGGAGCCTCGGGGCATACAGCGGTGTAGGCGGAAACCTGTTTACAACCATCCTACTTGCAGAACTCTGGAATGATTCATCTCTTCACCAACAGGTGGAAAAAGCCTTGCCAGGATATATCGCGATGATCAACGAGGATACAATCTTTGATTATATAGGTGGTGCTACGGGAGCACTTGACATCCTGCTGTGTATTTTCCATCGAACAGGAAGCATCCAAGCGGTTAAGGGAGCTATTTCATGCGGAAAACATCTAATGAAACACGGTCGTGTAATGAAAAGCGGCGGAATGGGCTGGCCTTCTGTCTTGGACGGCTCAGTTCTGACAGGCTATTCGCATGGTACGGGAGGTACCGCTGCTGCTCTTTCCTCTCTCAATTACTGGACTGAAAACAAAGCAATCCTTCCGTATATATCGAAAGCCTTGGAATATGAGCGGACATTTTATGATGAAAAGGAGAAAAACTGGCGAACGCCAGGAAGGGATACATCCTCATACGCCTGGTGTCATGGAGCTCCGGGAATACTATTGTCAAGGCTCCGCCTGAAGGAAAATGGCTGGACGGATCCTTTGCTCGACAGGGAAATTGAAGTTGCGCTTGAAACGACTTTGCACAAAGGATTTGGTAATAACCGCTCTTACTGCCACGGTGACTTTGGACAATTAGAAATTCTCCTCTATGCCAAACAAGTACTTCAGGATCGTGAACTGGACGTTTATATCGAATCTGTCAGATCGCAATTGTTGGAGATCGTTAAACAGAAAATGTGGAATTATGGTATATCAAGGGGAACGGAAGCTAAAGGGTTAATGACCGGGCTGGCTGGCATCGGAATGGGGTTATTGAAGCAATATGACAGTGAGGCGGTACCGAACATATTGAATCTTGAAAACAAACTACTTGAAAGGAGGTGAAACGAATGTCACATCGTGAAATGGCTGCAATTTACCGTGATGCCAACAAACGTGCCAATCTTGAGTTTTCTAACCCTGTCGGCGAGGTCAACGAAGAAGAATTAAAGAACCTTGCAGGTGCTGCGGATGTTACACCGCACACTACTCCTTCTTCATTGCCATGTGGAACATTGGTTACAGCTGTTTGGTGTCCGTCTAACGCATGTACATCTGATTGCTAATTTGGCCAATGCTAGTATGAGAGGGATTTAGAATGGGAGCTCAGATCCTTCTTCTTACATAACGTTTGGCCGGAAAATGAAAAACAAGGGGCGGTTGGTCATGTTTTATCGAGGCCAACCGTTTCGTTATCTATTATATCCAACTTTTCTTAAATGTATGCATAAAAGAAAGGGGAGATTAACATGACTGTTGCAAAAATGAAGCATATGTTCAGCCGTTCTGCTTATCTGAATGAACGAAAAATTACCGGCACAAAAACGCCAGCTGTTAATATAAAAGAGTTCAATAAGTGGAAAAGGGCTATACCCGAAGGAATGCTCGAGAAGCGGCTCAAAATGGACCGCTTGACTATAGAACAGCTGATGCAGTACATAGAAGAGAAGGATAATCCAGTTGTGGAGAAAGAATTGCCGTGGACTACGGTATTTGAAAAAGTGATGCATACATATAAATCAACTCCATTGGATTACACCAGCTTTCAAGCATTGGTTGATCCTTTCATCCAGTATGCGAAAAAGCGGCTTGCTGATGCACTCAGGCATATTAACACCAGCCTGGTAAACCTTGAAACCATAATCAAGTCGATTGCTAATACACTTTATGAACGGCTTCATTCAATGCTGATGAAATGTGTGATTCTCGAAGTCAACATCGCTAGAAAGGTCGGGATGCTCGAAGGAGAAACGGGTGAAGAACGATTTGAGCACTTTATGCGCCAACTCAATGAGGATCATGAACTCAGGATGGAATTCTTCGGAAACTATCCAGTCCTTTCGCGGTTGATGACTGAGAGCATGCAAAATACTCTGGACGTCACCGTGGAACTAATCCAACGTTTTGTGAAAGATCACGAGAGCATCAAATATCAATTTGGGAACCGTCTCCATCGATTAGAGAGACTGAAAATGGGCCTCGGTGATACACATCAAAACGGCAGAACTGTTGCTCTACTGGAATTTGAAACCGGCAACAAGCTAGTTTATAAACCACGACAGATTTTGATCGATAAAATTTTCGAAGCCTTGCTGTCTTGGCTGAACGGGAAAGGTTTGCAGTATCCTCTCCAATCAGCCAAAAGTTTGGATTGCCGAACCTACGGCTGGCAGGAGTTTGTCCCGTACGAAAAGTGCACACATGAAGATGAGGTGAGTCGCTTTTATTATAGGCAAGGAGCTTATACTGCGCTGTTCTACATCTTGGGCTCCTCCGATTTTCATGCAGAAAATATTATCGCGCACGGGGAATACCCAGTTCCGATAGATTTAGAGACGCTTTTCAGCCGAAATCTGGAAATGATGAAACAGCTCAGAGTCCAGAGCCGACTGGCACTTGAGCTAAACGATTCGGTCTACTCAACTTTGATGCTTCCACTCCCTTCTTTTGAGCATTCAATTATTGACTTTGACTTGAGCGCCCTAGGCGCAGGTCAAAACCAGGTATCAAAAAAAATAAAGAGCCTCCATCTTGAAGGCGAGGGAACCGATGAAATTAAGATGACCCGTGTTCCCGCAAAGTCGGGTGAGTACAAAAACAAACCGATGTTTAAAGGGAAAACAATGTCCGCCTTCGATTATTCGGCTGAATTGGAAACAGGTTTTTCAGACATGTACAAACTGTTTCTTCGCCATAAGGAAGAATTCATGAGTGTTGATGGCCCTTTGCAGCCTTATGGTAAAGCCCATGTCCGCCAGGTATTCAGGCCAACACACGTGTACATGGAATTCCTCCATAACAGCCTGCATCCCGATTATGTACAGAACGGGCTTGACCGAGTGCAAATGTTCGATATTCTGTGGCAAGTGACCAACCAAAGCTCAAAATTCGAGGAGCTAGTCAAGCATGAAACAAAGGATCTGCTAAGACATGACGTTCCGTATTTCTATTTTACACTAAACAGCCGTGATCTCTATAACAGCAATGGACACCTTATCTCCTCTTTCTTTTCTGAAACAGGGTTTGAATCTATGTTCAAAAGGATCAACAAACTTAGCAAAAGCGACTTAGAAAAACAAACACAATATTTAAGGTGGTCTCTCGCATCCATGCTGGGCGACGTATGGAAATTTCATCAGACCGTCCCAACCCTACCTAAAAGAAAAGGGAACCTTTCTCCTTCCTCTATCATTAAGGAAGCATTGGAGCTAGGCAGACAATTAAAAGACAGGGCTATTATCGAGGATAACCTTGAAGTGAACTGGCTTGGATTAAATTTAAATAAGGAAACAGGCGTTAACGTGTCGGTCAAGAGCTCTGATCTATATGATGGATTACTTGGCTATGCTCTCTTTTTGGCTTATTTAGCGAGGGAAACAAACAATTGTCAATACGAAAAACTAAGCCGTGGTGCGATCAAAACAGTTATTCGAAAAGCCGGCGACAAACCGCTCAACCCTTCCGTTTCGGCTTTCAGTGGAGAAGGCGCATTTTTGTATGGACTGGTTCACCTTGGACTACTATGGAATGACCGCGAACTGATCCGGCGGGCAAAGGAAAGGTTGCCTTCTTTACATGATATCATCCGTGATGAAAAAAACCCTGATTTCTCAGGAGGTCTGGCCGGTTTTATCGTGATGTCGCTTAATATCTATCAAGAAACGGGAGACAAAGACTATTTGGATATGGCTCAATTTGCAGGAGATAGACTCATGCAGCTGCTGACTGAAATCGATGAGGGGACCGGCCTTGCTCATGGAGCATCGGGATACGCCTGGGCACTCGGCTCACTTGGAAAAGTAACTGGGAAGAAAATCTATAAAGATAAAACTGAAAAATTACTTTTATATGAAAATACATTTTACGATCCAGCCACAGGCAATTGGGACTCGGCTGCAGCTTCCGAAAATCAGAAACGAAAAAGAGTTTACTGGTGTCACGGAGCGCCGGGCATTGCCCTATCCCGACTGATGCTGAAAAACACATCAAATTTAGAACTTATCGCAAAGGACCTCGACATATCTTTGAAAACGGTCATATGCGAAGGGGTAATAGAAAGCCACTGTCTTTGCCACGGAACTATGGGAAACGCGGACATCCTCCTAACAGCCTCCCAAGAGCTGAATGACGTAAAACTGGAAAAGAAAGCAAGGGATTTAGTTGATATTGTTCTTTCCCAGAAAAAGACGTACGGTTGGAGGTTTGGCTTAGATCCTAGAGCGGAGATGGATGGCTTCATGCTTGGCCGGACGGGGATTGGGTATAGCCTGTTGAGGTTCAAAAACCCCGAAATACCATCAGTTCTGGCTTTGGAGCTGCCAAAGGGAGGAGCCGTATGTTAAAGAAGAAAAAATTATTTCCAACTCGCAGGCGTGTTCCTTTCATTGAACAGATGCAGCAGACCGAATGCGCACTTTGTTGCATCGCAATGATTTCGTCCTATTACAAAAATGACTTATCCATGTACGAGGTTCGGGAGCGAATGGGAAACGGCCGTGATGGAACGACTTTGTTCCATCTTAAAAAGTTGGCGGAGCAGCTGAATTTCGACACGAAATCGTATAAAGCTGATAGCCGGCAACTGGGGACTCTCATACTGCCAGCAATCCTGTACTGGGAAAACAATCATTTCGTTATTCTCGAGAAGGTTGCACAACAAGCTTATACAATCGTTGATCCAGGTTCTGGAAGGAGGAAGCTGAAAGAGAAAGAATTCACGGAGAAATATTCGGGATACGTACTTACTTTATATCCCAACAAAAATTTTGAACGCCGGAGCAGAAAAAACGTCTGGGCATCCTTCTCTTATTTAGTGACGAATAGGCCAAAGATTTTCATTAGTATCCTGTTTCTCACATTCTTGCTACAGATGTTCACAGTAGCGATGCCAATCTTTATCCAATTTGTCATTGACAAGATTATTGTCCCCGACTATCGGGATCTACTGAATATATTCTTAGCCGGAATTGGTGGGCTGATCCTATTCAATACCCTATTTACGTTTTTACGGGGGAGAATTCTGATCACTCTTCATAATGCGCTTGATTATGAGATCCAAACTAGATTTTTCAGTCACCTTCTCAGGCTGCCGTACCAGTTCTTCCTTCTGCGTTCCTTCGGAGATTTGCTTTTTAGGGCGAACAGCATGAAGGTGATCCGCGACCAGCTGGCCAACCAGGTAGTAAAAGGTCTGCTGGATTCCGCTGTTTTGCTGGTCATCCTATTGTATATGTTCTTGCAATCGCCTCTAATGGTTTTTATAGTCGCTTTGATAGCATCTACCAATGTAATACTAATCGCCGTGAGCCAAAGATACCTCGCAGAGACGAATCAGATGGAGATTAAAGAGCATTCCGAAGTGCAAGGAGCGCAGACAGAAATGCTCTATGGAATATTTGGAGTAAAGACGTCCGGTGTGGAAAGCAAGATTTACAATAGATGGCTTCAGAGATTCAGGAATCTTCTTAGCGCTTATAGGAAGAAAGAAATTGTACTGAACCGCGTAAACACCGCAAGCAATACAATGCAGCTTATGGCTCCCCTGATCCTCTTATGGGTTGGAGCACACCAAGTGTTTGCAGGAAGTATCACGCTTGGGGTATTGGTAGCATTTCATGCCATTTCAAACCAATTTTTCATGTTGAGCGGCAATATCGTTCAAACGATCAATTCTTTTATCTTGACAACATCCTACCTAAAACGAGTTGAAGATGTCCTCGATGCACCTGGAGAAATGGAGGGAGACAAGATGAAAAAAACACTTGAAGGCAATATTCTGTTAAAGAATGTCACTTTCTCCTACTCTAAATACAGCGAAAATGTGATTCATAATGTTACACTCGATATCAAGAAAGGACAAAAAGTTGCTCTTATTGGACAGTCAGGATCAGGAAAAACGACACTCGCCAACATGATAATCGGGCTATTCGCACCGTCTTCGGGAGACATCTATTACGACGGCGTTAGCATGAAAGAGCTTGATCTGGGCCACCTGCGTCGGCAAATTGGTACCGTACCTCAAAATGTCATGCTGTTTAATAGAAGCATTTATGATAATATAATTCTCCATAATCCAGAGGCGTCTCCCGAAGAAGTAATCGAAGCCGCAAAGGCTGCCCAAATCCATGAAGAAATTATGAAGATGCCAATGCAGTATCATACAATGGTATCTGAGATGGGCATGAATATTTCTGGCGGGCAAAGGCAGCGAATCGCCCTCGCAAAGGCGCTTCTTGGAAAACCGTCGATTCTCGTCCTTGATGAGGCAACCAGCTCACTTGATCATTTAAATGAATCAAAGATTGACGAGTATCTCTCTGATATTAACTGCACAAGAATTGTGATTGCCCATAGACTTACGACAGTAATGAATTGTGACATGATTGTCGTTGTCGACAACGGAAGAATCATCGAATCGGGCACACACCATGAGTTGCTGAAAAAGTCCAGTTTCTACAGTGAATTCTATAAAGAAATGATTTCATAACACGCTCTTGGATCGTCAAGAAGCGTGTCTTTTTCTAAAATTCGTAAAGTACACTTTACAATAAGTGAAGTTTACTTTACAATTTAATTGAAATAACTAATTATGGAGGATGATTACCATGAATATCGAACAGATTGCGGTATACGGAAATAGTATTGGAGGAGTGGTGATCCTCGCCTGCCTGGCAATTATCTGGATAGTATCGAGGCGTATGGGCAGGGATGAACGGTCAGAAGCAATTTTCCTAAGAGTCTACTCATCTATGTTTTATGTGCTTGCAGCGCTTATCGCACTGAGTATTTTCTTCGGATTCGGCCATGACATCAGTGGACTAATGTATCAAAAAATAACGTCATTAATGTTTGCACTAAGCGTAATTTTCGGTACTATCTATCTGTTCATTTTGAAAAGAAAGTACTGATTCCACATTTGACGAATAAAACAAGGAAAAATGCGATCAAGGGGATGAAAAAATGGATGAACATCAATATATTCTGGAAACGAGACAATTAACCAAAACATACCGTAAAACAGATGTTGTGAAAAACGTGAATTTGTGCATTCAAGAGGGAGAAATTTATGGCTTCCTCGGTCCAAACGGTGCAGGAAAAACGACGACGATTCGCATGCTGCTCGGACTCATCAACCCGACAAAAGGCGAAACGAGAATCTTCGGGAAGGACTTGAAAAGCAATCGGCTTGACATTCTGCGAAACGTCGGTTCACTTGTGGAATCGCCGTCATATTATCCTCATCTCACAGGCGAGGAGAATCTGGAGGCAATCCGGAAGATACTGAATGTTCCGAAGTCTAATATTGACGATGTGCTTGAGATGGTCAGATTGACGAAAATGGCGGACAAGAAAGCGGGAGAATATTCGCTCGGCATGAAGCAGCGCTTAGGCATAGCTGCAGCGCTGCTCGGATATCCGAAACTCGTCATTCTCGATGAACCAACAAACGGATTGGATCCGGCGGGAATCCTTGAAATACGCGAGCTCATCCTCAGACTGCCGTCCGATTACGGCATTACCGTCATGATCTCCTCGCATTTGCTTTCTGAAATTGAACAAGTAGCCACCCAGGTAGGAATCATCGCCAACGGAGAAATGCTCTTTCAAGACGCGATCGGAGAGCTCCGTTCGAAGGCCGATACAAAGATTGTATTTTCGACAAGTGACACGGACGGGGCGTTAGACATTTTCTCGCGTGAGGGCGTAGAGGCGGTTAAAACACAGCGCGGCCTGATGATTGAGGACAGGACTGATATGGAAATTTCCCGGCTCGCCAGAAAACTCTTTGAAAATGAGATTGACATCTTCCGAATTTACGACGAATCGAAATCACTTGAAGATATCTTCCTCGACATGACTAAAGGGGGAGAAACACTGTGATCTCTGAATTGTTGAAATCTGAAATTCTGAAGATCAGAAAACTGACATGGGTAATCGTCATTTTCGGCCCACTCGGAGTCGTCGCGATGCAAGGGGCCAATTATGCGCTCCGCTTTGATTACCTCATGTCGCGGAACCCGGATAAATGGCTGTTCCTGCTTGAAAACATCCATGCCTACTGGCCGCCTTCCCTCCTTCTCGGAACAACGATGATCAACTCGCTGCTCGCGGGAATGGAACATCATGCAAATATGTGGAAGAAACTCTTTTCCCTCCCCGTTAAACAATGGAAAGTGTACCAGTCCAAGATTATCATCATTATCACCATGATGCTGATCTCGACAGCTATACTTCCTGCGGGCACATATGTGCTCGGCAGACTGCTTGGATTTTCGGAGACATTTCCGCTCGGGGATGCGTTGATGATGAGCTTTTATACATTATTTGCAGCACTACCTTTCGTTTTTTTACAGTTTTGGCTCTCGGTGAAATATTCCAATCAAGGAATCGCTTTGACAATCGGCATCGCAAGTGCAGTGTTTATCATGTATGCTCACGGACTGCCTGAGTGGATGCCATGGAAATGGCCATTGTTAATAGATGGTATAGGGCAAAGCACCCTCTCAGTCATAAAGGGATTGGCCGTGGGACTGCTCATCTATTTATTTGCCTTGTTATCCCTATCACGAAAGGATGTCGCATAGTATGTTCTATCAACTATTGAACTCCGAGTGGCTGAAACTAAAAAATTCAAAAATCTGGTTTATCGTGCTCGCCAGTCCAGCCCTTTCCGCTGTCATCGGTTTTTTCCCGCTCTTCAGCATTGGCTCGAGCAAATGGCTTGCACTGAGCACACAAATGATCCTTACGCACAGTGCGCTGTTTTTGCCATTGTTGACAGGTGTACTTGCCGCTCTACTGTGCAGTAACGAGCATGCCCACGGCGGATGGAAGCAGCTGTTGACCCTGCCGGTGAGCAGGGTTCAAGTGTACGCTGCCAAATATGTCATCATCATGATCTTGCTGCTATTCACGCAGCTGTTTTTCCTGATCGGCATCTGGTTTGTGGGAAGCGTTCAAGGATTCGGCTCTCCGTTCCCCTGGTACAGCCTGGTCATGAGCTGCCTTATGGGATGGCTGTCGTGCCTTCCGCTTGCCGCCCTTCAGTTTTGGCTTGCGACCTATTTTAAAAGCTTTGCCGGTCCAAGCACCGTCAATGTAATGCTGACATTGCCGGCTATCCTCATTGCCAACTCGGAGCTGTTGGGACCTCTTTATCCTTGGTCTCATCCAATGCTCAGCATGACACAGGCTTTTTCAGCTGCAATGGGCGGAGATGCTGGCTTTTTGGCGAATGAATCAGCTTTTTATCCGACGCTGATTGTCAGCTTCGTTGCATTCATCGGCGGCGGTGCTTTATATTTTCACAAAAAGGAATGGACATAGAAATTGATCAATGGGGGACAGGTATGAATGCAGAAAACAAACAGAAAAAAAAACTGACGAACCGGCTTCCGGAATGGCGGGCGCGCACCAAGATGACCCAGCAGCAATTAGCGGAACGGGCGGGTGTGAGCAGGCAAACAATCATCTCAATTGAAAAAATGAAATACACCCCTTCCCTCACGCTCGCATTTGAAATTGCACATGCGTTCGGCTGTTCGATCGATGATGTATTTGAATACAATAAAGAAGATGTGTAACGAAATAGAAAGGAGCGACGATTCTTGATCATCGAAACGAAAGGCGTGACGAAAACATACAACCGCATCGATGTCGTGAAAGATGCCGGTTTGCTGGTTCCGGAAGGAGAAGTATACGGATTCCTCGGACCTAATGGCTCAGGAAAAACAACGATGATGCGGATGTTGATGGGCTTGATCCGCCCCGATTCCGGTGAGATTCTTATGTTTGGAAATAGAATGCCTGATAACCGGATTTCAATTCTAGCCAAGACGGGCGCCCTGATTGAAAAGCCCTCCTACTATGAACATCTGGACGGACGCGATAATTTACGTATACTGGCCACCCTGCGCGGAATCTCAGACAACAGGGCTATCGACTGGGCGCTTGAAAGAGTCGGTCTGCACCGCGTCGGATCTAAAAAAGTAAAGTCATATTCACTCGGCATGAAGCAGCGGCTAGGCATTGCCAGCGCGATTCTTCACAACCCCAGGCTCCTGCTGCTCGATGAGCCGACAAACGGATTGGATCCTGAGGGAATCCATGAAATACGGGAGCTAATCCGCGAACTGCCGAAAAAAGAAGGTGCCACCGTTCTTGTATCGAGCCATCTTCTTGGAGAGGTCGAGCAAATGGCAAATCGGATAGGTGTCATTTACCATGGAAACCTTCTGTTTCAAGGAGAAATGGCGACATTGCTCTCCGATCAAAAATCTGGTTACATCATCCGCTCGACTGAAAGCGGAAAAATCATCGATATTCTGCACGAACATGGCTTAGAGACCCGCGTTGACCGGGCTGAGCAAGTGCAAGTTTCTGGAGCAGTAAAAGACAAAATAGAAGGCATTTTGATTGAAAATGAAATAACCGATTTTCATATAAACGAATCTCCAGGGACGCTGGAAGAAGCCTATCTACAGCTAATCCGTTCCTCCGAGGTGTCTGTATGAAAAGCGTTTTTGCAGCCGAGTGGCGGAAACAAAGGCCCGCAGCCCTCCTGCTGCCATTATGTTCCGGACCGCTCCTGATTTTTGCGGCCTGTTGGACAATGATGCTCTATTTGACAAAAAACGGGCGAACCGCGGAACAGGCCTTCCGCGTCCTTTATGAGCTTTGCACCTTGACTTGGAGCTATCTCATCATCTTTGTGGTGATGATGTTCACCTTGTTAGTGAGCGGGGTTGAGCACAAATCGGGAATGTGGCCCGTTCTCCTTTCCACTCCGCATGCAAAGTGGAAGCATTTTTTTGTAAAAGTTATTCTAGCCACCTTACTTGTCCAGCTATTCGGTTTGATCCTGTGGCTGCTGATGGGCGGACTAGGCTTCATATTCGGAGGGACATTCCCTGAACCATTGCTCTACACGGCATTTCTGTTTGCACTTCCTTTTGTTGTCTTTCAGACGTCTGCGACAGTCGTGGTTGAAAATCCGTATATTTCCGTCAGCATCGGGATGGCGGTTTTCCTCTTTCATGCTGTGCTGCCTTATTGGTGGCTCCCATGGGGTCCGCTTGCTGAACTGTTGCGGGCCGGAACACAGGCAAACAGCTTATTACCAGTTCTCATGCTGGTGTCGACACTGGGGTACGGTATGTTATCTTTACTGATTTTTTACCAAAAAACCTTTTCTTCCGGAGGTGAGTGAAATGGCAAGCTTTCAGCAGGCGTTTTCGGCAGAATGGATCAAAATTAGAAAAATGAAAATCTGGCTGATGATCATTATCCTAGTTGTCCTGCCTGTCATCTACGGATGGATTATTCATACAAAAATCATGATTGGAAAGTACGTTTACAATGAGGCGAATTCTTGGCAGATTCTTATGATGATGACCCAGATGTTTTATGGTACGGTCTTCTTTCCGATTATCATCTCCCTGATTACGGGCACAATGTCCAAATATGAAAAACAAGCAAACAATTGGGAGCATTTGCTGATGATTCCTGCAAAGGGAACAGTGTTCTTTTTAAGCAAGATGGCTTGGACCGTAATCATCATTCTGTCCGCACAATTGCTGATGTTCGGTTTGCAGATTGTCCTTGGCTATGCTTCTGGATATACGGACCAAATCCCAATAGGCACTTACTTATCGGCCGTAATCCTTGGAACGGCCGGGGCAACCAGTCTCGGAACGCTCCTGTTCTATTTTTATCTACGAATGAAATCCGCTCGGACGGCCCTGATGATCAGCATATTCTTAAGTTTTCCCTCCTTCTTAGCCTTTTCGAACAATACGGACTCGTTGATACCAGTCCTTTATCCATGGGCACTGCCGCTCTATGGGATGACAAATGTATATGCCGGCACCGACAGGCTGGCAGTATTTTTTATCGTCTGCGTCGCGATGACCGCGCTCTTCTCGCTGCTCAGCATTAAAAAGTTGAATAACAGAACCTTTTATTCATGATAGCCTGATACTAAAAGCCAATAAAAACTACTAACTTCTCGGCGAATTCAACATGTATGGTAGGCTGGGAGGAAAAATCATGAGCATAAAACGAATTCACATATTATTATTGTGCCTGCTCGTCGTGATCATCTTTGCCCTGCCCGGGCAGGCTTCCGCTAATGACAGTCAACTTGATAGATATACGATTTACCTAGAGAGCCCAGCCCATCACGATGATTGGGTGAAGACACTTAATGAACGAAACATAAAACTTGTATACTCAGTCGAAGAAATCGGGCTTTATCAGATAGAAGGCAGACAAAAAGAGGTTCAAGAATTGGCGGCTGAAATAAACTATATAAACAGCCATAACCAATCTGTAGCCATGCAGCCTGCCTCACTGCATAACACTGCTCCGGCGGAGGCGACGATATTTGGGGGCACCCCTACTCTATGGGACGACTTCCAATGGGATATGAGAAAAGCGACTAATAATGGACAGACTTATCAAATCACCGAAGGAAGCAAAAACACAATCGTGGGTATCATTGATTCCGGAATTGACATGAACCATCCAGATTTGAAAGAAAACATCCTCTCCGTCCGAAACTTTGTGCCTAAAGGGGGACTGAGAGGACAGGAACCATATGAAAAGGGTGACATAAACGACAGCACAGATTACCTGGGACACGGAACATTTGTAGCCGGTCAAATTGCGGCAAATGGATTGATGAAAGGGATCGCTCCAGAAACAGGAATCAGATCTTACAGAGTATTCGGCGGGAAAAGCGCTGACACAGTCTGGATTATTGATGCGATCATCCAAGCGGCGATCGATGATGTCGATATTATCAACGTCAGCTTCGGTACATTTCTTGTAAAACAAAATCGGAAGAACAAACAAATGCCTGATACGAATGATCTGGCTGAAATTAAAGCTTTTAAAAAAGCAGTCTCATTTGCCCATAAAAAGGGCAGTGCCGTTGTAGCCTCAATTGGAAATGAAGGCCTTGACTTGAAAGACAAAAATGCCGTATTTGAATATTGGCGAAGTACCAAACAGGAGGACTTATCGGCAGACGGCAAAGTCATTTTGATTCCGGCCCAATTGCCGAATGTCGTCACCGTTTCCTCAATAGGTCCAAGCGGAATGAGATCCGTCTTTTCCAATTATGGAAAAAATGTCGTCGACATTGCAGCCGATGGAGGCGATCTCCGTCTTTTAAATGAAGTGGGCGAGGATCGATATTACGGAGAAGGACTGTTCAGGCAGGAATACATTCTCGGTGCAGCTCCCGGAGTAACCTATACATTCTCAATAGGCACTTCGATCGCGGCCCCAAAAGTATCCGGCGCTCTGGCCCTTCTGATTGATCAGAAACAATTGCATGACAAACCAGACAAGGCTGTTAAAATCCTGTTAAAAAATGCTGATCGGAACGCTGACAAAATAGACACCGGTGCGGGAGTATTAAATGTCTATCGAGCATTGACTGATTGAGTGTGCGAAACTAAAAAGTTTCCCCCTTCCCTTTGAAAAAGCAAAAGAACTCATTGGTTCTTTTGCTTTTTTTATAGCTGGACCATTATTTTAAGCCCGTTTTCACACATCATCCGGGGGGCTATACCCTCTCGCTGCCCTCCCTCTCCTCAACAGCCTCAATAAACGTTTACAGCTCCGCTAAGAGGTCAAAGGACCAAGGCACAATCAAAACATTTTCAGAAGGCTGAGAACCGTCTTTTAAAGGCTTTTCTATGTCTGCTTATCTTATACAATCGTCGTGGCCTCCAATCAAATGATTTGAGAGCATGTAACATGCTATATTTACGTTTTTAAAACTGAGGTGCACGGGTACGTTCTTATTCGCATCGCGAGTCAGAAGTAGAGCGCGTTTTAGAATTGAACGGTATTCCGGATCTGCTTCAAGTAAAAATGAAAAATAAACGCCGGAAAATTCAATTGATCAGTTTCCTTTTATGCAGTTTGAAGCCCGATTTTCAGGAGAAGGAAAAGTCCGAACAGATAAAGAGATGTGAGGCAATGAATGGATTGTTTCAATATAATTGGCAGGTTCGCAATGAAGGGTTTGAATGGTGCTTGCATCAGTTACAAGAGGAACTCGAAAAAAGGCATTCAGGCGGTATGGAAAGCATTTTGAAAAACTTGTTTCATATTGTCGATGTTGAGGTGAGCTGGATGTATGCCATTTTAGACAAGCCGGACTTCACTCCCGAGTTTTCCGACTACCCGTCGATTCAGCACATTATCAGGTTTTCTGAAGCGTATCGTCCCGAAGTTGAGAGCGTGGTTTTTCATTTTTCCAGCGCAGCCGAACAAAAGCCTGTCAAAACGTCTTGGTCAGAAGATACCTATACACAAAGTGACATTTTAAAGCATTTGATCGCCCATGAAATTCATCACATCGGACAAATATCCGTCTGGGCGCGGGAGATGAACCGTGTTCCGGTATCCGCTTCATATGTAGGACGGCAGCAATAAAAAAGACCCCCAAGACAAAAGTCTTGAGAGCCTTTGAAACGCCAGAAATTAACGTTTTGAGAACTGAGGTGCACGGCGTGCGCCTTTAAGTCCGTATTTTTTACGTTCTTTCATGTCCCGAAAATCCACCGAAATTCGCCATAACCCCAACGATCACAAAAATAAACACTTTACGAGTAATGCCGATATATCCGACTTTACTTTTCTCCGTTTATTCCGGCAGCCATCAGACCGCTTGCATAATCAATCACAAGTACAGACAAAATAGTAAGCAGCACGCTCCAACCTCCAAAAAGAAATCCGGCAATTTCACCCGCAACAGCAATGACACCTTTGTAAAATGTATCCATTGTATGGACTCCTTTATACAAAATAAAAAAGCCGCTTATCTCGCCGCTTCTGCTCTTTTTTCGTGATATTCTTTATTTACTTCGATTTGATTCATTTCTATCACTTCATCTTCCGCCTGTGAATTTCCGATCCGCTCTTCTTGAAGCTCTTTTTTGAGCTTTTCGTTTTCCTGTTCTAAGTTCTGACTGATCTGTCTTTCTCTTTGGAGAAAGGCTTTACAATCAGCTATTCAAGATATGTTTTATCAAGATGGTATTTCATGCTTCCGGTTTCCGCGTCTTTCACGATGAACAATTCATACAAGATCGGGAATTCATCGTCTTTATTTAAACTGATAGAAACGGCGTCAAAATGATGTTTTGTGTCACCGTCGATCAGGAAAATTCGCTTATAATGATCCCCGTATCGGTTTCGGTGATTTCGACCCCGTCCATATATTTGTGATAGGAATAACCTTTATAATCGATAGCCATTTTAAAACCTCACTTTTTTTACGGTACTTCGTAAAACATACAGACTAGCACTCGCATAATCTTATCGCTGCCCCCTGTTAATGTTCCAGTTCCTCGCACATACACTTAAATCCTGTGCTAGACATGGCCTCAACGCCTGCCGTACAAGCATTAGAATAGCCCCCGTATGGTTGGGCGAAAACAGCAAAAATATTTTCAGCTTTTTTGGCGTTTTCATCTTGAAAAAAGTATTGCGTGGAACCGTAGGCGGCAGAATCCGAGCCTAGATGAACATCTACATAATCAGCGGAATCATTCCGTTATACTGTAATCCGCCATATATCTCTGTAAGTTCTTGCTTGCTCGTATTGGCTTGAGGTATCTCCTCCGCCTAACATAGTTTTAGCAGGCAAGTGAACAGTTGATCCTAGCGAAACCCTTTCGCCACTGCTGATCGATATAACTCCTGTTGAATCGATCCAAGTGTGCCCCGTTGTATCCATTTCGAAATGACTGCCGTTTTTTACTATAAATTCCCCTTTTGGATTATCTAATGCAAAAACATTCCTTGCCACCCTTGATGGAGAATTTACACAGGAGATTTAGATGCTGCTCTTGAAATCATGACGGCGCAACTGAAAGAAGGCGGGAAAAAGAAATCTGATTAATCACAGACGTAACTTTTTACAAAATTGGTATTGTTCCGTTGAATTTGCGGGAGTTTTGTCCTATGATAAAAGATGTACCATATAAATGAACTGGGGGGCTTTACTTGAAGAAATTTTTAATTTTATCCCTTGCGCTCTGTTTAGGGATTATTTTAGGGGCGTGCGGTTCTAAAGACACCGCAAAAAAAGATGATACCAAAAAAGAATCATCAGCAAGCGAAAATAA
This sequence comes from Bacillus sp. BS3(2021), assembly GCF_021043345.1. NCBI lineage: Bacteria > Bacillati > Bacillota > Bacilli > Caryophanales > Bacillaceae > Bacillus > Bacillus sp. BS3(2021). The sequence goes on along the minus strand of NZ_JAJNDM010000013.1, from coordinate 53,965 downwards.
AGACACTGACAACAAAAAAGAAGATGTACAGGAAGACGAAAACCTCAAAGGGAAAAATGTCTATACTAATAAAAAACTAAATATAAACGGAACTACAGGTCCTATTAAATACGAAATCAAAGCTGTACAATTGAAAGAAATGGAGCCAAAAAACGAAGAAACTGCTGATCTGCTCGGTGTCAAAGTAGGTGAGAAAGTGAATGCTGTCACAATTGAACTATCTGGCGAAAACACATCAGAAAAAGATGTTAACTTCTATTTAGGACAAGCCACAATCGTCACAAACACTAAAGAGCAGCTGGAACCTGAAATGTTATTGTCTGAACACATCGAGGGTGAATACTTAGGCAAAGTTAAAAACGAGGGGCATAATGTATATATCTTAAAAAAGTCATCTGTTAAGGATTTGAAATCCATTGAACTGCGTGTTGATGCTCCAACAGATAACAATTTCGAGCCTCTTGGAAAAGACATCAAGCACACAATCGAAGTCAATAATTAAGAAATGCCCTTTTTAGGGCTTTTCTTTAACACCAAAAACAGAACAAACGTTCTTTTCAACTTGTGCAATTTACTAATTGAGCATAGGAGGCGTTCATATTGGTTTTTACCGCAGGAAGAAGAGAAACGGAACTTTTGGGAAAAGGACGAAATCAAAACCTTTCTCGAAAAAGCGCATTCGCAACTTGAACAACAAGATTATGTTATGTTTTATGTTCTTATTTTTACCGGTATGCGTAAAGGGGAACTTCTTGCCTTGGAATGGAGGGACGTTGACTTAAAAGAGAAAACAATAAACATCAAACAAACAATGTTTTTTGAAGACGGTAAAGAAGTCATCCAAACAACAAAAAAATATCATTCTAAGCGAATTATTACGATTGATTATCATACGGCCCAAATACTTACAAAATGGCGTACGTAGCAAAAAGAAATACTCTTATCTAATGGGATCACCTCAGAAGCTAAATACGCGCTTATACGGGGCGATATGCGCCCTCTAAGGCTTTTCCCTCTTAAACCGTATGATCGCTAAAAATAAGCTTCACAGAATCACGATTCACGGTTTTAGACATTCTCACGCATCGATCCTTTTTGAAGCAGGCGCATCCATTAAAGAAGTACAAGCCCGTTTAGGTCACAAAGAAATTCAAACGACTATGAACATCTATACACATGTCACGAAAACCGCAAAAGAAAAAACGGCCGAAACATTTAAAAAGTACATGGAATTATGAGAAATTCATTTAAACGTGGTCAAAATGTGGTCAAAAATCATTTTAAAGCAAAAAACAAGCCCTCTTCCGAGTAACCGGATGAGGGCTTGAACGTTGGTATATTAACGTTTTGAGAACTGAGGTGCACGGCGTGCGCCTTTAAGTCCGTATTTTTTACGTTCTTTCATACGTGCGTCACGAGTCAGTAGACCGGCACGTTTTAGAGTTGAACGGTATTCCGGATCTGCTTCAAGCAAAGCGCGGGCGATACCGTGACGGATTGCTCCGGATTGACCGGATAAGCCGCCTCCATGAACGTTTACTAAAACGTCATAAGTACCAGCTGTTTCAGTCAAATTTAATGGTTGTTTGATATCTTCGATTAGAGCTGCAGATGGGATGTGCTCGCTAATTTCACGATTATTCACGATGATACGGCCTTCTCCTGGAACTAAACGCACACGCGCTACAGAGCTTTTACGACGGCCAGTACCGTAATATTGAACCTGTGCCAAATTGGTAACCTCCTTTTTAATTAACCGCGAAGTTCGTAAACTTCAGGTTTTTGTGCTTGGTGTGGATGCTCAGAACCACGGTATACGTTCAATTTTTTGAACATTTGACGACCTAGAGAACCTTTTGGAAGCATGCCTTTGATCGCAAGTTCAAGCATTTTCTCAGGGTAGTTTGTACGCATTTCAAGAGCAGTTCTTGATTTTAAACCGCCTGGATGTTGAGTGTGACGGTAGTAGATTTTGTCCGTTAACTTTTTACCAGTTAACTCGATTTTTTCAGCGTTGATGATGATCACATGATCTCCAGTGTCAACGTGTGGTGTGTAAGTTGGTTTATGTTTTCCGCGAAGGATAGATGCAACTTCTGTAGAAAGACGTCCTAGCGTCTTGCCAGCAGCATCAACAACTAACCACTTGCGTTCAATATTACTTGCGTTAGCCATAGGTGTTGTACGCATTAAATTTCCCTCCTAAATAAATCTGCCATTTTCAATAAACTTCAATTACGTTCTATTTCAAAACACAATAAGTTTCCGGGGCTTATCGTGGGGTTGAAATACATACCATATGATATCTTATAACTTTCTGTACTCTCTGTCAAGAAAATGTTACACCTGGTTTAGTTGTCATAGATAACACGCCATAAATACAAGCCGTGCGCCGGTGCAGTGCGCCCTGCGGCATCGCGGCTTCTGGCAAGAATCATCTTTTCAATGTCTCCAGGGGAAAATTTTCCGGTTCCTACATCAAGAAGCGTGCCGGCAATGATTCTAACCATGTTATACAAAAATCCGCTGCCCACAATCCTCATCTGCAGTCCGTCCCCTGTGTCAGACCATTCGAGTTCATAGACCGTTCTAACTTTGTCCTTCACTTCGGTTTTGGTTGCACAAAAGCTTGTGAAATCATGGGTTCCAACCAGAAAGCGGGAGGCTTCTTGGACTTTTTCCATATCAAGGTCATACGGAACATGGTATGCATAGTGGCGTTTAAAAACGTCCGGATGTCTGCCCCTGTAAATCATATACCGGTATTCTTTTCTTTTTGCAGAAAACCTCGCATGAAATTGATCATCGACAGCTTCCGCATTGTGGACCGATATATCATCAGGCAGCAGGGCATTCAAAGCATACGGCCATTTCGCCTCAGGGATGGATAGCGGACTGTCAAAATGAATCGTCTGTCCGACCGCGTGAACGCCGCTGTCGGTGCGCCCGGATGAAACGACAGGAATACGCTCCTTCGCTTTATGGAGCGTTTGCAGCGCTTTTTCAAGCTCATCCTGCACCGTTCTTTGACCAGGCTGCACTTGGTAGCCGTAAAAAAGGTGTCCGTCATATGAAATCGTACACTTCATTCTCATCGTCTATCACCTAAGTCCGCAATAAAATTAGCAATACGCCAAGACCAGCTAAAATGAGGAGCACGGAAGTATCCTTCCATTTCCACGTCAGCTGCCTGTATTTTGTACGGCCTTCCCCTCCCCTGTATCCTCGCGCCTCCATCGCAGTTGCAAGCTCTTCGGCTCTTTTAAAGGCACTGACAAACAGCGGAACAAGAAGAGGAACGATCGCTTTGACACGTTCTTTGACCGGGCCGTTCGTAAAATCAACGCCTCTTGCCATTTGCGCTTTCATGATCTTATCCGTCTCTTCGAGCAGAGTCGGTATAAATCTGAGGGAGATGGACATCATGAGAGCGAGTTCATGAACGGGAAGCTTTAATTTTTTAAACGGACCGAGCAAATGCTCCAAACCATCGGTCACTTCGATTGGAGTCGTCGTCAATGTTAAAATCGTTGTGATCATGATGAGGTAAACAAAGCGCAGCGAAATAAAAATCCCTTGAACAAGCCCCTGCTCATAAATTTTAAACAAGCCGAGATCGGCGAGAAGCGGCCCTTCCCTTGTCATAAAAATATGAAGCAGAAACGTAAACAGCACAATCCAGAACACGGGCTTCATCCCTTTTAAAAGGAATCGCACCGGAACGCCCGACAAAGCTGCGGCTGCGACCGTAAACAGGCCGAGCAGTGCATATGTTTCCGTATTATTCGCGAAAAAAACGATAAAGACAAAAAGGAAAATGGTTAACAGCTTTGTACGCGGATCAAGCCGGTGAATGATCGATGTCCCGGGTACATATTTGCCGATAATGATATTGTCCATCATAGGGCATTTTCCTCCTGAAAAAGAGCTTTAATTTCGGAGGCTGCTTCTTCAATCGTCAAGATCGGCGCTTTGAACGTAATGCCCAGCGTTTCTTCAAGACATTTTTGGAATTTAATCGTTTCCGGCAAATCAAGCCCAAAGGCAGCGATATCGTCTTTCCTTGAAAAAAGCTCCCGCGGCGTCCCTTTTGCTTTGACCGTGCCTTTATGCATCACAATCAGTTCATCTGCATACGCCGCCGCATCTTCCATACTGTGGGTGACGAGAATCGTCGTCAGATTCCTCTGCTTATGGAGGCTGTAGAACATGTCCATGATCTCTTTGCGGCCTCTTGGGTCGAGCCCTGCCGTCGGTTCATCGAGGACGAGAACCTCCGGCTCCATCGCCAGCACTCCCGCAATGGCCACGCGGCGCATTTGCCCGCCGCTTAGTTCAAACGGGGACCTGTCGGACAGCTCCTCATCCAAACCTACAAGCTTCAGCATTTCCCTCGCCTTTTCTTCCGCCTTCTCCCGGCTCATGCCGAAATTGATCGGGCCGAATGAAATGTCCTTTAAAATTGTTTCTTCAAACAGCTGATGTTCAGGAAACTGAAAGACAATCCCGACCTTTTTCCGCAAAGCTTTTAAGTGTTTATTCTTTTTGCCTGCTTCAAGAACGTCCCCGCCGAGGCGTATCTGTCCTTTTGTCGGTTTTAAAAGCCCGTTCAGGTGCTGAAGCAACGTCGATTTTCCCGATCCTGTATGGCCGATCACTGCGACATAGCTTCCTTCTTTAATCACGGCGTTGACATCATAGATCGCAAGGCGTTCAAAAGGCGTTTTCATCTGGTATCGGTGCTCTACATCTTTGATTTCAATGTCCATAGCTCATTCACCAATCCTTCTTGTGTCAGATGATCGCCTTTCAAAGCCAGACCGCTTTCCTTCAGCATTTGGCTGAGCTGAAAAGAAAAAGGCAAATCAAGCCCGATTTTTATCAGGTCTTGATTCAGACGAAAGACTTCCTGCGGTGTGCCTTCGGCAAATTTTCTTCCGCCGTTCATGACGATGATCCGGTCGGCCTTAGCAGCTTCGTTTAAGTCATGTGTAATCGAAATGACCGTAACCATTCCCTGGTCTTTCAGCCTTCTGACCGTATCCAGCACTTCTTCCCGTCCCATCGGGTCGAGCATGGAAGTCGCCTCGTCGAGAATCATGATGTCAGGACGGGCGGCAAGCACTCCCGCAATCGCAACACGCTGCTTTTGCCCTCCAGAGAGATGGTGCGGCTCTTGATCGAGAAATTCTTGCATGTTCACCTGTTGAACGGCCCAATCCACCCTTTCCACCATGTCTTCTCTTGGAACTCCGTTGTTTTCTAAACCAAAAGCCACATCATCGCGAACGGTTGTCCCGACAAATTGGTTATCCGGATTTTGAAACACCATGCCGATTTTTTTTCGGACATCCCAGACCGTCTCTTCCGTCAGCTGAATACCGCCGACTTCAATCGATCCTTCGTCAGGCAGGATCAGTCCGTTTAAAGCACGGGCGAGCGTCGACTTCCCTGAGCCGTTGTGACCTACGATCGCAAGCCATTCTCCTTTCGACACTTGGAAAGATACATGATCAAGCGCAGGCCTGTCCGCATCTTTCTGGTAGCGAAACGTGATATCCTCTGCAGCTATTAATCGATCTTGATTCATTTGCCCGTCCGGCCTCCTCTCCTCTAAAGCTCTGCTTTTCTGACTATTCTTTTATCATAGAAAATTCCCCGGTATCTAAAAAAAGGGCATAGATCCAGTTAAAAACTGTCCCGCCCTTCTTTAGACACACAAAATATGTGATTAAACCAATTCGATGATAGCCATTGGTGCTCCGTCACCACGGCGAGGACCAAGCTTCATAATACGTGTGTATCCGCCTTGGCGCTCTTCATAACGAGGTGCTACATCAGAGAAAAGTTTTTGGAGTGCATCTTGGTCTTTCTCTGCATCTGCAACCTCATTGCGGATGTATGCAGCTGCTTGGCGGCGTGCGTGTAAATCTCCGCGCTTGCCAAGTGTAATCATTTTTTCTACAACAGAGCGAAGTTCTTTCGCGCGAGCTTCTGTTGTTTCGATTCTCTCGTTGATGATCAAGTCTGTTGTAAGATCACGCAGCATTGCTTTACGCTGTGCACTAGTGCGTCCTAGTTTTCTGTATGACATGTGGTGTCCCCTCCTTTATTGAAATACTCGATCTGAAATAAAAAACACACGAAAATCCTAGTTCACATGGAAACTAGTCAATCGTCTTTGCGAAGGCCAAGTCCAAGTTCTTCAAGTTTCGCTTTTACTTCTTCAAGCGACTTGCGACCCAGGTTGCGAACTTTCATCATATCTTCTTCAGTTTTGTTCGCAAGTTCTTGAACTGTATTGATTCCCGCACGCTTCAAGCAGTTGTAAGAACGGACTGAAAGATCGAGCTCTTCAATAGTCATTTCAAGAACTTTTTCTTTTTGGTCCTCTTCTTTTTCAACCATGATTTCAGCATGCTGAGCTTCGTCGGTCAAACCGACAAAAATATTAAGGTGTTCAGTCAAAATCTTTGAACCAAGCGCAATTGCTTCTTTTGGTCCAGTGCTTCCATCTGTCCATACGTCAAGCGTAAGTTTGTCATAGTTTGTAATCTGACCCACACGAGTATTCTCAACTTGATATGTTACACGAGAAACAGGTGTAAAGATGGAATCAATCGGGATGACCCCAATTGGCTGATCGTCTCTCTTATTCGAGTCAGCTGGTGTATACCCGCGACCTCTTTGAGCGGTTAAGCGAACTCGAAAACTCGCATTTTGGCCAAGAGTCGCAATGTGAAGATCAGGATTCAAAATCTCAACATCACTGTCGTGGGTAATATCAGCAGCTGTTACAACTCCTTCACCCTGTACATCAATCTCAAGCGTCTTCTCTTCTTCAGAGTAGATTTTCAGTGCAAGTTTTTTAATGTTTAAGATAATCGTTGTAACATCTTCAACGACGCCTTCGATCGTCGAGAATTCATGCAGTACACCATCTATTTGGATCGATGTTACAGCGGCACCAGGGAGTGAGGATAAAAGGATACGACGTAAGGAGTTACCCAAAGTTGTACCATATCCACGCTCAAGTGGCTCTACGACAAATTTACCATACTTGGCATCGTCGCTGATTTCAACCGTTTCGATTTTTGGTTTTTCAATCTCGATCATTTCATAAAACCCTCCTTCAAAACGTCGAAACCCCGGAAAGAATTTCTCTGATTCTATCCGAAATTCCCCATTGTTTAGTCCCGTATGTGCTCAGGCAACGAGTGTGCATTCGTTTTATAAATTAACTGTATCATAACCCATTATTGACAGGGACACAAAATCTATACAAACAAATTACACGCGGCGACGTTTTGGCGGACGGCATCCGTTATGAGGAACAGGCGTTACGTCTCTGATTGCTGTAACTTCCAGTCCAGCAGCTTGAAGTGCACGAATTGCAGCTTCACGGCCAGAACCAGGTCCTTTTACAGTAACTTCAAGAGTTTTAAGTCCATGTTCGATAGAACCTTTAGCAGCTGTTTCAGCGGCCATTTGCGCAGCAAACGGAGTGGATTTTTTAGAACCTTTAAATCCAAGAGATCCGGCGCTTGACCAAGAAAGAGCATTACCATGAACATCTGTGATAGTAACAATCGTGTTGTTGAAAGTTGAACGGATATGAGCAATTCCAGATTCAATATTCTTTTTCACGCGGCGTTTACGCGTGTTTGTTTTACGAGCAGCAGCCATTGTTTAATTACCTCCCTTGCTTATTTTTTCTTGTTAGCTACAGTACGACGCGGACCTTTACGAGTACGCGCGTTATTTTTAGTATTTTGACCGCGAACAGGCAATCCGCGACGATGACGAATTCCGCGGTAGCTTCCGATTTCGATCAGACGTTTGATGTTAAGAGACACTTCACGGCGAAGGTCACCTTCAACTTTCAATTTGTCAATCACGTCACGGATTTTACCAAGTTCTTCTTCAGTCAAATCACGAACGCGAGTATCTTCAGAAACTCCAGCTTCTTTTAAGATTTGCTGAGCCGTTGTACGACCGATTCCAAAGATGTATGTTAATGAAATAACAACACGTTTATCACGTGGGATATCTACACCAGCAATACGAGCCATCTCTCTCGCACCTCCTTAAAAATTATCCTTGTTTTTGTTTATGCTTTGGATTTTCACAGATCACCATTACTTTTCCTTTTCTGCGAATGACCTTACATTTTTCACAGATCGGTTTAACTGATGGTCTCACTTTCATGTGTTTCCAACCTCCTTCAATTTCCGGAGTGCTTTATTTGTAACGGTACGTAATTCTACCACGAGTTAAGTCATATGGAGATAATTCTACCGTAACTTTGTCTCCAGGTAAAATGCGAATGAAGTGCATGCGGATTTTACCAGATACGTGAGCCAAAACCGTATGGCCATTCTCAAGTTCAACTTTGAACATTGCGTTTGGCAGCGTTTCGACTACAGTACCTTCCACTTCAATTACATCGTCTTTCGCCATTCAAGTGTTCTCCCTTCTTCAAATCAGTAACTTGCTCTCTGACAAATTTCAAAAGAGAAAATCTCAATTTTCCGTTTGTCACACGCCCTGTTTCGTTTATACTGTTCTGAACTTCCGGAGATACGCAATCATAAAAGGTTAAATGATTGATATTCTTTTTCTTAGGAGAATGAAATTTACGCTTTTCTCCGTCTGCTACCAGCACATGATGATGATCGACTATATCAATAACAACTGCGTATTGGTTCATTTCGCGGCCTCTTGCTATGCGTACGAACTGTCCAATTTCAGGTGTTTTCCGATACATCTCATTTCACCTAGGCTTTTGTCAGTATCTCAAAACCGGCTTCCGTTATGGCAATCGTGTGTTCAAAGTGAGCACACTTCTTCCCGTCCACAGTTACAACCGTCCAGTTGTCAGCCAATGTTTTGACATAGCGTGTGCCTGCATTAACCATCGGCTCAATGGCCAGGACCATGCCAGGCTTTAAACGCGGGCCTTTGTTCGGCGGACCGTAGTGAGGAATTTGCGGATCCTCATGAAGATCCTGCCCTACCCCGTGTCCTACATATTCCCTGACGACTGAAAATTGTTCGCTTTCGACATACGTTTGAATTGCGTGGGAAATATTCGACAAACGTTCTCCCGGTTTTGCTTCCTTCAAGCCTCTATATAAAGACTCCTCTGTCACATCCAGCAGCTTTTGATCATCATCGCTAATCGTACCCACTGGATAAGTCCATGCAGAGTCACCATGATAACCGTTCAGCTTCGCACCGATATCGATGCTGATGATGTCTCCGTCGCGAAGGACCCGTTTTCCCGGAATACCGTGCACGAGTTCTTCGTTGACCGAAACGCAAATGCTCCCGCGAAAACCATTATACCCTTTAAAAGACGGGATTGCACCTTGCTTTGTAATAAAACGTTCGGCAATTTGATCCAGTTCTTTTGTCGAGATGCCGGGTTTAATGTGCTTTTTCAGCTCCTGATGAGTTAAAGCGACAATTCTTCCGGCTTCCCGCATGATTTCGATTTCTCGGGGAGTTTTACAAATAATCATTTGTCCAGGCCTCCGAGAAGCTCCTTTATATCAGCGTAAACTTCATTGATGTGCTTCTGCCCGTCAATGTTTACGAGATATCCTTTATCCGCATAGAAATCGAGTAAAGGCTGGGTTTGCTTCATGTTGACCTCTAACCGTGTAGATACAGTAGCTTCATTATCGTCTTCACGCTGATAAAGCTCTCCTCCACACTTGTCGCATACATTTTCTTTCGCAGGCGGATTAAAGACTAAATGATAAGTTGCACCGCAGTTTCTGCAGATTCTGCGTCCTGTCAGACGTTCCATCAATGCATCTTTATCGACTTGAATGTTGATGACATGGTCAATCGACTTGCCAAGTCCTTTAAGAATTTCCTCAAGTGCTTCAGCTTGAGCGACTGTTCTCGGAAATCCGTCCAGAAGAAAACCTCCGTCACAATCATTCTTGCCAAGTCTCTCCCTGACAATACCAATTGTCACTTCATCCGGAACAAGCTCACCTTTATCAATGTATGATTTGGCTTCGAGTCCCAGATCCGTTTCTTCTTTCATCGCAGCGCGGAACATGTCTCCTGTTGAGATATGAGGTATCCCAAAATCTTCAACAATCCGTTCAGCCTGTGTCCCTTTACCGGCCCCAGGCAGTCCCATTAAGACTAAGTTCATTTCGGATTCCCCGTCCTCTCTATTTTAGAGGGAATGGGCGCGCCCCATTTCCTCTAGTGCTTCATAAATCCACGATAGTTTCGTTTTACCAGCTGGCTTTCAAGCTGCTTCATTGTTTCAAGTGCAACCCCGATGACAATCAGCAAACTTGTTCCACCAATTTGTGCAGATGAAGGCAGCCCAGCAATATTAACGAACAAGACAGGAAGAATGGCAATCACGGCCAAGAATATGGAGCCTACAAATGTAAGTCGATACAAAATGCTCGTAATTCTATCTTGAGTCATTTTTCCTGGACGAACTCCCGGAATATAGCCACCTTGTTTTTTAAGATTATCGGCCATTTGCTCAGGGTTTACCTGCACAAATGCATAGAAATAGGTAAAGGCGATGATCAACGCCGCATAAACTCCCATTCCGACCGGATGCGTGTAATCAAACGTTTTTTGAATCCAATTCGTGACGTCATTGGTACCAAAAAATGTTGCCACGGTCCGCGGAGTGGTGATAAATGCTACCGCAAAGATAACCGGAATAACTCCCGCCGGGTTAACCTTCAGCGGCAAGTGTGTAGACTGGCCGCCAGGAACCGGTGAACGGCCTGAACCTTTCGCATATTGAATTGAGATTTTTCTAACTGCCTGTTGGATGAAAATAACGCCAACGACAATCGCCAAAATCGCAACCAATATAACGACAACCTTTATGATTTGCAAGAATAACTGATCTCCAGCATCTACAAACTGCTGAGCGTAGATCTGATTAATCGTCTGCGGAATGCCGGCAACGATACCGGCGAAGATGATAATGGATATTCCGTTACCAACTCCATGAGACGTAATTTGTTCTCCCAGCCACATTAAAAAAGCAGTTCCAGCAGTTAGTACAACCGCAATAAGCAAATAAGTACCGACTCCAGGGTTTGTAATCAACGCGCCGCCGGCCATGTTGTTAAACCCGTAAGACATACCTAAAGCCTGGATAAATCCAAGAACGATTGTGAAGTACCTTGTGAACTGTGCTAGTTTTCGGCGACCAACTTCTCCTTGCTTAGACCATTCGGTAAACTTCGGCACAACATCCATCTGCAGGAGCTGAATGATGATTGAAGCTGTGATGTAAGGCATGATTCCCATCGCAAGAATGGAGAAGTTGAACAATGCACCGCCGCCAAATGTGTTTAGAATCCCAAATACGCTCATTTGATCCTGTGCCTTTAAAACTTCTGTGTTTACATGCGGCACAGGAATGAACGAACCGAGACGAAAGACGATAAGCATTAAAAGAGTGAAGATAATCTTATTCCGAATATCCTTCACACGCATAAAATTGGAGATTGTCTTAAACAAGTTAGATCACCTCAGCTGTACCGCCAGCAGCCTCAATTGCTTGTTTAGCAGAAGCGGAGAATTTATTGGCTTTAACAGTTAATTTCTTTTCTAATTGACCGTCGCCAAGAATTTTCACTCCAGATTTCAACTTGCTGATTACACCTGTTTCTAAAAGAAGTTCAGGAGTAACTTCCGTCCCTTCTGCAAAGCTGTTGAGTTTGTCTAGGTTGACTACAGCGAAATCCTTGCGGTTGATGTTTGTGAAACCGCGTTTAGGAAGACGTTGGAACAAAGGCATTTGTCCACCCTCGAATCCAGGACGTACACCGCCGCCAGAACGAGCGTTTTGACCTTTATGACCTTTACCTGCTGTTTTACCGTTACCAGAACCAATACCACGACCTACGCGGTTGCGCGTTTTACGTGAACCTTCTGCGGGCTTTAATTCATGAAGTTTCATTTGGACACCTCCTTAGCCTATCGTTTATTTTTAAAGTTCTTTAACAGAAACTAAATGAGATACTTTGTTAACCATACCGCGGATTGCAGCGTTGTCTTCATGAACGACAGTTTGGTTTGTTTTCTTTAAACCGAGCGTTCTTACAGTAATACGCTGATCTTCCGGGCGTCCGATTACACTGCGTTTGAGGGTAATTTCTAATTTAGCCATTAATGTTCCCTCCTTATCCTAACAGTTCTTCTACAGATTTTCCACGAAGCTTCGCAACGTCCTCAGCGCGTTTCAGCTCGCTTAAACCTTGGACTGTTGCACGGATCATGTTGATCGGTGTGTTAGAACCTAAAGACTTAGAAAGGATATCAGCTACACCTGCAAGCTCAAGTACCGCACGTACTGGGCCTCCAGCGATAACTCCCGTACCTTCAGAAGCAGGTTTTAACAAGATGTTTCCTGCACCGAAACGTCCGATGATTTCGTGTGGAATTGTAGTTCCAACCATTGGTACTTCGATCAAATTCTTTTTCGCATCTTCAACAGCTTTGCGGATCGCTTCTGGTACTTCTTGTGCTTTACCAGTACCGAATCCTACGTGTCCGTTTTTGTCACCGACAACGACTAGAGCTGCGAAGCGGAAACGACGACCACCTTTAACAACTTTCGCTACGCGGTTAACGGTAACTAAGCGTTCTTCTAACTCTAATTTGCTTGGGTCAATACGACGCATATTCATATGTCCCTCCTTCTTTTATTAAAATTCTAATCCAGCTTCGCGTGCAGCATCAGCCAATGCTTTTACACGTCCATGATAAAGGTAACCGCCACGGTCGAACACGACATTTGTGATACCTTTTTCAGAAGCGCGTTTTGCAACAAGCTCGCCAACTTTTGCAGCCGCAGACGTATCGCTGCCATTTTCAGCGTTAAAGTCTTTATCAAGAGTTGATGCACTCACAAGTGTAACACCGTTCACGTCATCGATCACTTGTGCGTAAATATGTTTGTTTGAACGGAAAACATTTAGACGAGGTCTCTCAGGGGTTCCTGAAAGCTTCGCGCGAACACGACCGTGTCTTTTAAGACGTGCAGCATTCTTGCTTGTTTTCGTAATCATCTGGGTCACTCCTTTCTCACATTAAGCGGTTTTACTTAGCAGATTTACCTTCTTTACGACGAACCATTTCTCCTTCATAGCGGATCCCTTTGCCTTTGTAAGGTTCTGGAGAACGTACAGCGCGAATGTTTGCAGCAGTAGCTCCAACACGCTCTTTATCTGTACCTTTTACAACCACTTTTGTTTGAGATGGAACTTCGATTTCAATTCCGTTTTCAGGAACGATTTCTACAGGGTGAGAGTATCCAACGTTCAAAACAAGTTTGTTTCCGGATTTAGAAGCACGGTAACCGACACCGACTAATTCCAAACCTCTTTCAAAACCTTTAGATACACCTTCAACCATGTTTCCGATGATGCTGCGAGTTGTGCCATGCAGCGCACGGTGTTCTTTATTATCTGAAGGACGCTCTACAGTAAGTACATTGTCCTCAATTTTAATCTTCATATCAGGATGAAACGTACGAGTTAATTCTCCTTTTGGTCCTTTCACGGTTACAGTGTTGTCGTTCAGAGTAACTGTAACGCCTGAAGGAATCTCAAGTAGCTTCTTACCTACACGAGACATACCAAACACCTCCATTCATGTTAAACTTCTTACCAAACGTATGCTAATACTTCTCCGCCAGCCTGTTTAGCGCGGGCTTCTTTATCTGTTAACACACCTTGTGATGTAGAAAGAATTGCGATTCCAAGTCCGTTCAGTACGCGAGGCACTTCGTTTGACTTAGCGTAAACGCGCAGACCTGGTTTGCTGATTCTCTTAAGGCCAGTGATGACACGCTCGTTGTTTTGTCCGTATTTCAAGAAAACACGGATGATACCTTGCTTGTTATCTTCAATGAATTCTACGTCACGGATGAAACCTTCTCTTTTCAAGATTTCAGCGATTTCTCTTTTCAACTTCGAAGCAGGAATTTCGAGCTTCTCATGACGTACCATGTTTGCATTACGAATTCGAGTCAGCATATCTGCAATCGGATCTGTCATAACCATTATTTAATAACCTCCTTCCCATAAACGGGGATTACCAGCTGGCTTTTTTAACGCCAGGAATTTGTCCTTTATATGCAAGTTCACGGAAACAAATACGGCAAAGTTTAAATTTACGAATAACAGAGTGCGGACGGCCGCAGCGTTCGCAGCGAGTGTACTCTTGTACTTTAAACTTCGGTGTGCGTTTTTGTTTCGCAATCATTGACTTTTTAGCCACGATTTCGCCTCCCTTTCATTGATTATTTCTGGAATGGCATACCTAATTGAGTTAACAGTTCACGAGCTTCTTCATCAGTGTTGGCAGTCGTTACGATAACGATGTCCATACCGCGAACTTTAGTTACCTTATCATAGTCAATTTCAGGGAAGATCAGCTGTTCTTTGATTCCTAGTGTGTAGTTTCCGCGACCGTCAAAAGATTTTTTTGAAATTCCGCGGAAGTCACGAACACGTGGTAAAGAAACAGAAATTAGTTTATCAAGGAAATCGTACATGCGCTCTCCGCGAAGAGTTACTTTCGCACCGATTGGCATTCCTTCACGAAGACGGAATCCAGCAATAGATTTCTTCGCACGAGTAACGACAGGTTTCTGACCAGCGATAAACGTTAGTTCTTCAACAGCGCTATCGATAGCTTTAGCGTTTTGAACAGCGTCACCAACACCCATGTTGATTACGATTTTTTCAATTTTAGGCACTTGCATCACAGATTTGTATTCGAACTTTTTCATTAATGCAGGTGTAATGTCTTTATTGTACTTTTCTTTAAGGCGGTTCATGAGATAGACCTCCCTTCCTTTATTACTAGTTATCTAGAACTTGCCCAGATTTTTTTGCAATACGAACTTTTTTGCCATTTTCCACTTTGTATCCTACGCGAGTCACTTCACCTGTTTTAGGATCGAGCGGCATTACGTTTGACACATGAATTGGCGCCTCTTGATTTAAAATTCCGCCTTGAGGGTTAGCTTGAGTCGGCTTTGAGTGCTTCTTCACCATGTTGACACCCTCAACGATTACGCGGTCTTTTTTAGGGAAAGCTGCAAGGATCACACCTTGTTTCCCTTTGTCTTTACCAGAGATAACCATTACTTTATCGCCTTTTTTAACATGCATCCTGATCGCACCTCCTTAGTCCGGCATTGATATCATTAAAGTACTTCTGGAGCTAGAGAAACAATTTTCATGAAGTTGTTATCACGAAGTTCACGTGCTACAGGTCCGAAGATACGAGTTCCGCGCGGGCTTTTGTCGTCACGGATGATAACACATGCATTCTCATCGAATTTGATGTAAGATCCGTCATTTCTGCGCGCGCCGCTCTTAGAACGTACGATTACAGCTCTTACGACCTCACCTTTTTTGACAACGCCTCCTGGTGTTGCTTGTTTAACCGTGCAAACAATGACATCACC
The DNA here is from genome assembly GCF_021043345.1 of Bacillus sp. BS3(2021). Lineage (NCBI taxonomy): Bacteria > Bacillati > Bacillota > Bacilli > Caryophanales > Bacillaceae > Bacillus > Bacillus sp. BS3(2021). The sequence continues at coordinate 38,478 of NZ_JAJNDM010000013.1, read as the reverse complement.
AATGTTAGCTGTTTTGCGTCCAGAACCACCAAGCACCTTGATTGTTAATACTTCACGGGCACCAGAGTTATCAGCTACTTTTAAACGAGTCTCTTGTTGAATCATTATTTGTTACCTCCCTTCGGAAAAAGGTTTCCGAACTTTATTAGATAATAACAGCTTCTTCGACAACTTCAACTAGACGAAAACGTTTAGTCGCAGATAATGGACGAGTTTCCATGATCTTTACGATGTCTCCGATTTTAGCTTGGTTATTTTCATCATGTGCTTTGAATTTTTTAGAGTACTTTACGCGTTTACCGTAGAGTGAATGTTTTTTGTAAGTTTCTACAACAACAGTAATGGTTTTATCCATTTTGTCAGAAACAACACGTCCTTGGTAGACTTTGCGCTGATTGCGTTCGCTCATGTTTTAGAGAACCTCCCTCCGGAATTATTTGTTGGCAGCAATTTCTCTTTCCCGAATCACAGTTTTCATGCGCGCGATTGACTTGCGCACTTCACGAATGCGAGCAGTGTTTTCAAGTTGTCCTGTCGCTAATTGAAAGCGAAGATTGAAAAGTTCTTCTTTAAGAGACTTTACTTTTTGTTCAATTTCAGCAGTGGTAAGGTCACGAATTTCATTAGCTTTCATTTGATTCACCACCAATTTCTTCACGTTTTACGAACTTCGTTTTAATTGGCAATTTGTGAGATGCAAGACGAAGAGCTTCACGAGCGACTTCCTCAGACACACCAGAAATTTCAAATAAAACTTTGCCCGGTTTTACAACAGCTACCCATCCTTCAGGAGCACCTTTACCGGAACCCATCCGAACCTCTAGAGGCTTAGCTGTATAAGGCTTAGAAGGGAAAATTTTGATCCAAACTTTACCGCCACGTTTCATGTAACGAGTCATTGCGATACGCGCAGCTTCGATTTGACGGTTTGTAATCCAAGAAGCTTCTTGAGCCTGGATGCCGTATTCACCGAAATGCACTTCAGAGCCGCCTTTTGCACGGCCGCGCATTTTTCCGCGATGCTCTCTGCGATATTTAACGCGTTTTGGCATTAACATATTATTTTCCTCCTTCCTCAGTTTTCTTCTTAGTAGGAAGAACCTCTCCACGATAGATCCAGACTTTTACACCAAGCTTGCCGTAAGTTGTGTCAGCTTCAGATGTAGCATAGTCGATGTCTGCACGAAGTGTGTGCAATGGAACAGTTCCTTCACTGTAGTATTCAGAACGAGCGATGTCAGCGCCGCCAAGACGACCGGAAACCATTGTTTTAACTCCTTGTGCACCAGCGCGCATTGTGCGTTGGATTTGTTGCTTTTGCGCACGACGGAAAGAGATACGGTTTTCCAATTGACGAGCAATGTTATCAGCAACTAGCTGAGCATCAAGATCAGCTCTTTTGATTTCAAGAATGTTAATGTGTACACGCTTGCCAGTAAGGCTGTTAAGGGCTTTGCGAAGCGCTTCGACTTCAGAACCGCCTTTACCGATAACCATACCAGGCTTAGCTGTGTGGATCGTAATATTTACACGGTTTGCCGCACGCTCGATTTCCACTTTAGAAACAGAAGCGTCAGACAGGCGTTGATTAATAAATTCACGGATTTTCAGATCTTCGTGAAGGAAGTCAGCGTAATCTTTGCCAGCGTACCACTTAGATTCCCAATCACGTATAACACCAATACGAAGACCGACTGGATTTACCTTTTGACCCACGAGTTATCCCTCCTTCTTTTCTGATACAACGATAGTAATGTGGCTCGTACGTTTGTTGATTTGGCTTGCACGTCCCATAGCGCGCGGACGGAATCTTTTCAACGTAGGGCCTTCGTTCACGTAAGCTTGAGTAACAACCAGGTTGTTTGCATCCATTTCGTAGTTGTGCTCAGCGTTAGCGATAGCAGATTTTAAAACTTTTTCAATAATCGGGGAAGCAGCTTTTGGCGTAAGGTTTAAGATCGATACTGCTTCACCTACTTGCTTGCCTCGAATCAGGTCCATTACTAGACGTGCCTTACGAGGAGCAATACGGACTGTTCTTGCGACAGCTTTAGCTTGTTGCATTTAAAAGCCTCCTCTCATTAGCGTCTTGTTTTTTTGTCATCACTAGCATGACCTTTGTAAGTGCGTGTCGGTGCGAATTCACCCAACTTGTGACCTACCATATCTTCAGAGATGTAAACAGGCACATGTTTGCGTCCATCATAGACTGCGATTGTGTGACCGATAAATTGCGGGAAAATAGTAGAACGGCGAGACCAAGTTTTCACAACTTGTTTCTTATCCGCTTCATTTAATTTCTCGATTTTTGTCATTAGATGATCATCGACAAATGGTCCTTTTTTTAAGCTGCGAGCCATTTTGGAACCTCCCTTCGTGATTGCACTACGGTCCGATATGAACCGTAGACAACCCCGTTATTTATTTTTACGACGACGTACGATGAATTTATCTGATTTGTTCTTTTTCTTACGAGTTTTGAATCCAAGAGTTGGTTTACCCCATGGAGACATAGGTGATTTACGTCCGATCGGAGCGCGTCCTTCACCACCACCGTGCGGGTGATCGTTAGGGTTCATAACAGAACCGCGAACTGTAGGACGGATGCCTTTCCAGCGTGAACGTCCTGCTTTACCGATGTTGATCAGTTCGTGCTGTTCGTTACCTACTTGACCGATAGAAGCGCGGCAAGCAGAAAGAATCATGCGAACTTCACCGGAGTTCAGACGTACAAGAACGTATTTTCCTTCTTTACCAAGAACTTGAGCAGATGTACCAGCTGAACGTACAAGCTGTCCGCCTTTTCCAGGTTTCAATTCAATGTTGTGCACGACTGTACCAACAGGGATGTTGATCAGTGGAAGTGCGTTACCTACTTTAATGTCAGCTTCTGGTCCTGACATGATTTCAGTTCCTACTTGAAGGCCCTTAGGAGCCAGGATGTAGCGTTTTTCTCCGTCTACATAGTTAATTAGAGCAATGTTAGCTGAACGGTTTGGATCGTACTCAACTGTAGCAACGCGTCCAGGTATACCATCTTTATCGCGTTTGAAGTCGATAATACGGTATTGGCGTTTATGTCCGCCGCCTTGATGACGTACAGTTAATTTACCTTGGTTGTTGCGTCCGCCTTTTTTGTGAAGCGGGGCAAGCAAGGATTTTTCCGGCTGATCTGTCGTGATTTCCGCGAAATCAGACGTAGTCATGCCGCGACGTCCGTTAGAGGTCGGTTTGTACTTTTTAATCGCCATTTTGAATTTCCCTCCTTCTTTTTACAAGTGATTAAGCTTCAAAAATTTCGATTTCTTTGCTGTCTTCAGTAAGCTTAACAATCGCTTTTCTGCGTTTGTTTGTCATACCAGAGTAGCGGCCGACACGTTTGAATTTCCCTTTGTAGTTCATGATGTTGACTTTTTCAACTTTCACTCCAAAGATTTGCTCAACAGCGTCTTTCACTTCTGTTTTGTTAGCTCTTACGTCTACTTCAAACGTATATTTTTTCTCAGTCATTAAATCAGCAGAACGTTCAGTAATGACGGGGCGCTTTAGAACATCACGAGGATCTTTCATTATGCAAGCACCTCCTCTACTTTTTCAACCGCTGCTTTCGTGATCACAAGCTTCTCATGACCGACAACATCGAGGACGTTGATTCCGTTAGCTTCAACAACAGTAACTCCTGGAAGGTTACGAGCAGATAGTTCAACTGTCTCGTTTGCATCCGCAGTTACGATTAAAGCTTTCTTCTCGATAGACAGACCTTTAAGGATAGCTGCCATTTCTTTTGTTTTAACCGCATCAAGATTAAGATCTTCAAGAACGATCAAGTTGTTGTCATTCACTTTAGAAGACAATGCTGATTTGATAGCCAAGCGGCGAACTTTTTTCGGTAATTTATATGCATAGCTGCGTGGTGTAGGACCGAATACGATACCACCTCCGCGCCATTGCGGTGAACGGATAGATCCCTGACGAGCACGGCCGGTACCTTTTTGACGCCAAGGTTTGCGACCTCCGCCACGTACTTCCGAACGATTTTTTACTTTATGAGTTCCTTGACGTAAGGAAGCTCTTTGCATAAGAATAGCGTCGAATACTACGCTCTCATTTGGCTCGATTCCAAATACAGAGTCGTTTAATTCGATATCACCAGCAGTAGAACCGTTTTGGTTATATAAAGCTACTTTTGGCATGATCAATTTCCTCCTTTCCTAAGAGAATTATTTAGATTTAACAGCGCTTTTAACAGCGACTAATGATTTTTTCGCACCAGGAACGTTACCTTTAACTAAAAGAAGGTTGCGCTCTGCATCCACTTTTACGATTTCAAGGTTTTGAACAGTGATTTGCTCTCCGCCCATACGTCCAGGCAACAGCTTTCCTTTGAATACACGGTTAGGGTCTACCGGTCCCATTGAACCAGGACGGCGATGGTAGCGTGAACCGTGAGACATAGGTCCGCGAGATTGTCCGTGGCGTTTGATAGCACCTTGGAAACCTTTACCTTTCGATGTTCCTGTTACATCTACGACTTCTCCGTTAGAGAAAATATCAACTTTGACTTCCTGACCAACTTCATACGCATCCATATCCACTCCGCGTAATTCTTTAACGAAGCGCTTAGGAGCAGTTTCCGCTTTTGCAACGTGTCCTTTTTCTGGTTTGTTGGCAAGCTTCTCACGCTTGTCGTCAAAACCGATCTGAATCGCTTCATAGCCGTCGTTTTCAGAAGTTTTCTTCTGAAGTACAACGTTAGGAGCAGCTTCGATAACAGTTACCGGAATAAGATCACCGTTTTCTGCGAAAACTTGCGTCATACCAATTTTTCTTCCTAAGATTCCTTTGGTCATTCGTCACACCTCCTATAAAAATCATTCTATATTTTAGATTAAAGTTTAATTTCGATATCGACACCAGATGGTAAATCTAATCGCATTAGAGCATCGACAGTTTGTGGTGTTGGGTTCACAATGTCGATTAAACGTTTATGTGTACGCATTTCGAATTGCTCACGAGAATCTTTGTATTTGTGCACCGCACGAAGGATTGTGTAAACTGATTTCTCAGTTGGCAACGGAATCGGACCAGAAACGCTGGCTCCGGAACGTTTAGCCGTTTCAACAATCTTCTCAGCAGATTGATCAAGGATTCTATGATCATACGCTTTTAAACGAATACGAATTTTTTGTTTTGCCATTATTTTCCCTCCTTTTCGCCTACTTACATTAGACAATTCTCCGTGAGAAAAACCTGAATCACCTTGCCATGGCAAAGCGGCCGGGTGTGTCAGCAACCTCTCACTTCATCGCAGTCAAAGACCAACATGCACTATTATACAAAATTTATAGGCATGATGCAAGGTAATATTGAATATTACCGGCTTTTGCACACTTTTTTTATTATACAGATTCCAGCAAGGATAATCAAGGACTTCAGGACAAATAAAAAACGAGACCCGGTCGGATCTCGTTTTTTATTTTATAAGTATTATTCAGTGATAGAAGATACTACGCCAGAACCAACTGTACGTCCGCCTTCACGGATAGAGAAGCGAGTTCCGTCTTCGATCGCGATTGTTGAAATCAATTCAACAGTCATTTCGATGTTGTCTCCAGGCATAACCATTTCTACGCCTTCTGGAAGCTGAATGATGCCCGTTACGTCAGTTGTACGGAAGTAGAACTGAGGACGGTAGTTAGAGAAGAATGGAGTGTGACGTCCACCCTCTTCTTTAGAAAGAACGTAAACTTCAGCTTTGAACTTTTTATGTGGAGTGATTGTACCTGGTTTAGCAAGTACTTGACCACGTTGGATATCTTCACGAGATACACCGCGAAGAAGTGCACCGATGTTGTCTCCAGCTTCTGCATAGTCAAGAAGCTTACGGAACATTTCAACACCTGTAACAGTTGTTTTGCTGTTTTCTTCTTGAAGACCGATGATTTCAACTTCGTCACCGACTTTAACTTGTCCGCGCTCTACGCGTCCAGTAGCAACTGTTCCACGACCTGTGATTGAGAATACGTCCTCAACAGGCATCATGAATGGCTTTTCAGTATCGCGCTCTGGAGTTGGGATGTATTCGTCAACTGCATCCATCAGTTCGAAGATTTTAGCTTCGTATTCAGCGTCACCTTCAAGAGCTTTAAGTGCAGAACCTTTGATAACTGGTACATCGTCACCAGGGAACTCATACTCAGAAAGAAGATCGCGAACTTCCATTTCAACTAGCTCAAGAAGCTCTTCGTCGTCTACCATGTCGCATTTGTTCAAGAATACTACGATGTAAGGCACACCTACGTTACGAGAAAGAAGGATGTGCTCACGAGTTTGTGGCATTGGACCGTCAGCAGCAGATACAACAAGGATCGCTCCGTCCATTTGCGCAGCACCAGTGATCATGTTTTTAACATAGTCAGCGTGTCCTGGGCAGTCAACGTGTGCATAGTGACGAGTTTCTGTTTCGTACTCAACGTGTGCAGTAGAGATTGTGATACCGCGCTCACGCTCTTCTGGAGCACCGTCGATTTGGTCGTATGCCATAGCAGTACCTTTACCAGATTTCTTATGAAGCACAGTTGTGATAGCAGCTGTTAATGTAGTTTTACCATGGTCAACGTGTCCAATTGTACCAATGTTGGCATGTGATTTGGAACGGTCGAATTTTTCTTTAGCCATTCTGAAAATCCTCCTTAAAAAGGTTAGTTTTTGTTATATAGAGTGATAGAAAGTGAAAGCGATGTTTCACTTTCTCATCTTACAATAGTATTTATACTTTAATGAAGAGGCAAAATCAATTATTCACCTTGATTTTTTTTGATGATCTCATCAGCAATGCTCTTAGGCACTTCTTCGTAATGGTCAAAGACCATTGTGAACGTACCGCGTCCTTGTGTGTTTGAACGGAGAGCCGTAGCGTAACCGAACATTTCAGAAAGTGGAACCATCGCGCGAACGACTTGAGCGTTTCCGCGTCCTTCCATACCTTCTACGCGACCGCGGCGTGATGTAATATCACCCATGATGTCTCCCATGTATTCTTCTGGGATAACGACTTCAACTTTGGAGATCGGCTCAAGAATAACCGGGTTACACTTGCTTGCCGCGTTTTTAAGCGCCATTGAAGCAGCGATTTTAAACGCCATTTCGTTTGAGTCGACGTCATGGTAAGAACCGTCAAACAATTTCGCTTTGATGTCGATAACAGGGTAACCTGCGACTACACCGTTTTGAAGTGAATCTTCAAGTCCTGCTTGAACAGCCGGAATGTATTCACGAGGAACGACACCACCGACGATTGCGTTTTCGAACTCAAAGCCTTTTCCTTCTTCGTTTGGAGAGAATTCGATCCAAACGTGTCCGAACTGTCCTCGTCCACCAGACTGACGTACGAATTTACCTTCAACTTGCGCGCTCGCACGGAATGTTTCACGATACGCAACTTGAGGAGCACCAACGTTGGCTTCAACTTTAAATTCGCGTTTCATACGGTCAACGATGATATCAAGGTGAAGCTCACCCATACCGCCGATGATCGTTTGACCTGTTTCAGGGTCAGTATGCGCACGGAATGTTGGATCCTCTTCAGCCAATTTAGCCAGTGCAGTAGACATTTTGTCTTGGTCAGCCTTAGATTTAGGCTCGATTGCAACGTGGATAACAGGCTCAGGGAATTCCATAGATTCAAGAATAACAAGGTTTTTCTCGTCGCAAAGCGTGTCCCCTGTAGTCGTGTCTTTCAAACCTACAGCAGCAGCGATATCCCCTGCGTACACAGTAGAGATTTCTTCACGGCTGTTGGCGTGCATTTGCAGGATACGTCCGACGCGCTCACGTTTGCCTTTTGTTGAGTTTCTTACGTATGAACCGGAATCAAGTGTTCCTGAGTACACACGGAAGAACGTCAATTTACCAACGTAAGGGTCAGTCATAACTTTAAATGCAAGTGCTGAGAAAGGTGCGTCGTCAGAAGACTCACGAGTAACCTCTTCCTCAGAATCAGGCAGAGTACCTTTGATTGCCGGTACGTCAGTTGGAGCTGGCAGGTAGTCAAGAACTGCGTCAAGCACTAATTGAACACCTTTGTTTTTGAAAGCTGAACCACAAAGAACCGGATAGAACTCCACGTTACAAGTTCCTTTGCGGATTGCCGCTTTCAGCTCGTCAACTGTGATTTCTTCGCCTTCCAAGTACTTCATCATAAGCTCTTCATCAAGCTCAGCAACAGCTTCAATCAAGCTGGCGCGAAGCTCTTCAGCTTTGTCTTTGTACTCGGCAGGGATTTCACGCGCATCAGAGCGTGTTCCAAGATCATCTTCATAGTAGTACGCAACGTTTTCTACAAGGTCGATGATCCCTTCGAAATTGTCTTCGGCGCCAATCGGTAATTGGATCGCGTGAGCGTTCGCCTCAAGACGGTCTTTAAGAGTTCCTACAGAGTAAAGGAAGTCCGCACCCGTTTTGTCCATCTTGTTGACAAATACGATACGAGGTACTCCGTAAGTTGTTGCCTGACGCCAAACCGTTTCAGTTTGCGGCTCAACGCCTGATTGTGCGTCAAGAACGGCAACGGCACCATCAAGTACGCGCAGTGAACGTTCAACCTCAACTGTGAAGTCTACGTGTCCTGGTGTGTCGATGATGTTTACGCGGTAACCTTTCCACTGTGCAGTTGTTGCAGCGGATGTGATTGTGATACCGCGTTCTTGTTCCTGCTCCATCCAGTCCATTTGGGAAGCCCCTTCATGAGTTTCACCAATTTTATGGATACGGCCTGTGTAGAACAAGATACGTTCAGTTGTTGTCGTTTTACCGGCATCGATGTGAGCCATGATTCCGATATTACGAGTTTTTTCTAAGGAGAACTCTCTTGCCATTGGGTCTTTTCTCCTTCCTTCTTAGGGAATAATATTTTGTCGTGTGAGATTACCAGCGATAGTGAGCGAACGCTTTGTTTGCTTCAGCCATCTTATGAGTATCTTCACGTTTCTTAACAGCTGCACCAGTGTTGTTAGCTGCATCAAGGATTTCGTTAGCTAAACGCTCTTCCATCGTTTTTTCTCCGCGAAGACGAGCGTAGTTTACTAACCAGCGAAGTCCAAGAGTCGTACGGCGCTCAGGACGAACCTCTACAGGTACTTGGTAGTTTGCACCACCTACGCGGCGTGCTTTAACTTCAAGCACTGGCATGATGTTCTTCAATGCTTGTTCGAAAACCTCCATTGCATCGTTGCCGGTACGTTCTTTAATAATATCGAATGACTTGTATAGGATTGTTTGAGCTTTACCTTTTTTACCGTCGATCATCATTTTGTTGATCAAACGAGTAACCAGTTTAGAGTTGTAAAGCGGATCAGGTAAAACATCTCTTTTTGCTACAGGACCTTTACGTGGCATCTGATTATCCTCCCTTCTCTTGTTACGGGTTTACAGTAAGCAGAGGGATTTCACGGTTCAGCTGCCGGGATCAAACCAGCGCTAGGCGCGAAAAGCCTGATGCCCTTAACAGCATTGCCAGAACTCCTTGCTTTTAAAAACCCTTTTATTTGTATTTAAACGGAATTATTTTTTCTTAGGACGTTTTGTACCGTATTTAGAACGGCCTTGTGCACGGTTTTCAACTCCGGCAGTATCAAGCGCGCCACGCACGATGTGGTAGCGTACCCCCGGTAAGTCTTTTACACGTCCACCGCGGATCAATACGACACTGTGCTCTTGCAGGTTGTGTCCGATACCAGGAATGTAGGCCGTAACCTCGATTCCGTTAGTTAAACGAACACGGGCATATTTACGAAGCGCCGAGTTCGGCTTCTTCGGTGTCATTGTACCGACACGGGTACATACTCCGCGTTTTTGTGGTGAAGATACGTTAGTGTGCTCTTTCTTGAAGCTGTTGTATCCTTTGTTAAGTGCTGGAGACTTAGAATTTTCAACTTTGCTTACGCGTCCTTTGCGGACTAGCTGATTAATTGTAGGCATTTTGTAATTCCTCCCTTCATCATGTTTTATAACCCACATACCCAGGTGGTTCATTTAAAAGCAAAAAACAATGCCTTTGCATAAAAGCAAAAACAACGAGTACGTTATTGAATAATGGCAACAGCTGCAGCTCCGACTTCAATTCCGCAGGCTTTGCCGAGCTTTTTCATGGACTCTGCCATTGAGACGGGAATCCCTTGTTCATTTGCCAGGTTAATAACATCTGACGTCAGAAAAGGATCAGCGTCTTTTGCTACGACGACTTCCTTAACAGAATTGCGCTTCAGCGCTTTGACTGTCTGCTTCGTACCGATAATAATAGATTGAGCCTGTGATACTTTATCATAAGACATCATATATCCTCCAAAGTAACAGGTTTAAATTGAGCACCTTGGTTATATTATCATCCTGAAAGAAGGATGTCAACACATGATGACAATTTTTAGTGACATCCTTCTTTAGGATTTTTTTATTTATTCAGCCGGAACCATTTCATCAGATGATTGGACTTGCAATACCGGCTTCACTTTACGGTAGTTCAGCATACCCGTTCCAGCAGGAACAAGCTTACCGATGATAACATTCTCTTTCAGGCCGAGAAGCTCATCGCGTTTTCCTTTGATTGCTGCATCTGTCAGGACACGTGTTGTTTCCTGGAATGACGCGGCAGACAGGAAGGAATCCGTTTCAAGCGATGCTTTGGTGATACCGAGAAGCACCGGACGGCCTGTTGCAGGGCGTTTGCCTTCGAGCAGAACTTTTTTGTTCGCTTCGGTAAACTGGTGAATATCGAGCAGCGTGCCTGGCAGCACTTCCGTGTCGCCGGCATCGATGACACGCACTTTGCGAAGCATCTGGCGAACCATAACCTCGACGTGCTTATCCCCGATTTCAACCCCTTGCATACGATAAACCTTCTGCACTTCATGAAGGAGGTATTCTTGCACCGTCGTGATGTCAGTAACTTTCAGAAGCTCTTTCGGATCAACCGAACCTTCTGTCAGCACCTGACCACGGGAAATTTTCTCTCCTTCAGTGACTTTCAGGCGCGCGTTGTAAGGCGCCGTATATGAACGGCTTTCGACTTCGCCCTGAACGACGATTTCCTGCTGTTTGTCACGGACTTCATTGATTTCAGCTACGACACCGTCAATTTCAGAGATCGTCGCTTGACCTTTAGGGTTTCGTGCTTCAAACAATTCCTGGATACGCGGCAAACCTTGTGTAATATCGTCTCCGGCAACCCCGCCCGTATGGAAGGTACGCATCGTTAACTGTGTACCCGGCTCACCAATGGACTGGGCAGCGATGATTCCGACTGCTTCCCCGACTTCGACGTCGGTTCCTGTTGCCAAGTTGCGGCCGTAGCATCGTTTACATACACCATGTGACGTATTACATGTAAATGCGGAGCGGATCCACACTTCTTCAATGCCTGCTTCGACAATTTCGAGCGCTTTATCTTCGTCGATCAGCTCATTTTCATCCACAAGCACTTCACCTGTTTCCGGATGTTTAACAGGTTTTCTCGCGAATCGGCCGACAAGACGCTCTTCAAGACGCTCGATCACTTCTGTGCCTTCCGTAATGGCTTTGGCAAGAATGCCTCGGTCTGTGCCGCAGTCAGTCTCACGAATGATGACGTCTTGGGCTACGTCTACGAGACGGCGTGTCAGGTAACCTGAGTCGGCTGTCTTCAGAGCCGTATCCGCAAGACCTTTACGCGCACCGTGAGTAGAGATAAAGTACTCGAGTACCGTTAAACCTTCGCGGAAACTTGACTTGATCGGAAGTTCGATGATCCGTCCAGCCGGGTTGGCCATCAGACCGCGCATACCCGCAAGCTGCGTAAAGTTTGATGCGTTACCCCGGGCTCCGGAATCACTCATCATGTAGATCGGGTTGATTTCATCCAGGGATTTCATCAGCTTGCCTTGGATCGTATCTTTAGCTGCACTCCAGATGGAAATGACCCGTTCATAACGCTCTTCTTCAGTAATCAGACCGCGTCTGAACTGCTTCATGACGTTATCAACTTTTCCTTGCGCTTCTTCAAGGATTTCCTGTTTGTCGTCCAATACGACGATATCGGAAACACCGACCGTAATTCCGGCTTTTGTCGAATATTTAAATCCAAGGTTTTTCATGCGGTCAAGCATTTTTGATGTTTCTGTAATATGGAATCTTTTGAAGATCTCCGCAATGATTTTACCCAAAATGCCTTTTTTGAACGGCTGGTTGATTTCCTGGTTCTTAATGGCTTCTTTAACATCTGCACCGTAATCCAAGAAGAAACGGTCAGGTGTTTTTTCTTCAATGTTGCTCTTCGTCGGTTCGTTCATGTATGGGAACGACGGCGGAAGAATCTCGTTGAAGATCAGTTTTCCGACAGTTGTAACGAGCAGCTTGGAACGCTGTTCTTCGGTAAATGTTTCATTTTTAAGGGAGTTAACCGCAACGGCTACTCTCGTATGCAAATGAACATATCCGTTTTGATACGCAAGAAGCGCTTCATCCGTATCTTTGAAAACCATACCTTCGCCGACTGCGCCTGGGCGTTCTAGCGTCAGATAGTAGTTTCCAAGCACCATATCCTGAGACGGCGTAACAACCGGTTTTCCGTCTTTAGGGTTCAGGATGTTTTGTGCGGCAAGCATCAAGATGCGCGCCTCAGCTTGCGCTTCTGCTGATAAAGGAACGTGAACCGCCATTTGGTCACCGTCAAAGTCAGCGTTGTATGCCGTACATACAAGCGGATGAAGACGGATGGCACGGCCTTCGACAAGCGTTGGTTCAAACGCTTGAATACCTAATCTGTGAAGCGTAGGTGCACGGTTGAGAAGCACAGGGTGTTCTTTGATAACTGATTCAAGGACATCCCAGACTTCCGGCTGAACGCGCTCAATTTTACGCTTCGCACTCTTAATGTTGTGGGCAAGACCTTTTTCAACAAGCTCTTTCATGACGAATGGCTTGAACAGTTCCAGCGCCATTTCTTTCGGAAGACCGCATTGATACATTTTCAGGTTCGGACCTACGACGATAACCGAACGGCCTGAGTAGTCAACACGTTTACCGAGAAGGTTTTGACGGAAACGGCCTTGTTTACCTTTCAGCATGTGAGAAAGGGATTTTAACGGTCTGTTTCCCGGACCTGTAACAGGACGGCCTCTGCGTCCGTTATCGATCAGCGCGTCCACGGCTTCTTGAAGCATGCGCTTTTCGTTTTGAACGATAATGCTTGGCGCTCCAAGATCCAAAAGACGTTTTAAACGATTGTTACGGTTGATGACACGGCGGTACAAATCGTTCAGATCGGAAGTTGCAAAACGTCCACCGTCAAGCTGTACCATCGGTCTCAGCTCAGGCGGAATGACCGGAAGAACGTCGAGGATCATCCAGGACGGCTTATTTCCGGAGTTGCGGAATGCTTCCAATACTTCCAAGCGTTTGATCGCACGTGTGCGGCGCTGTCCTTGTGACGTTTTAAGCTCTTCTTTCAGCATATCCACTTCTTTATCGAGGTCGATATCTTGAAGGAGCTTATGAATCGCTTCAGCACCCATTGATGCCTGGAATTTATTTCCGTATTTATCAAGGTATGCCCGGTACTCTTTTTCAGAAAGAAGCTGTTTTTTCTCAAGCGGTGTATTGGCCGGATCTGTTACGACATAAGAAGCAAAGTAAATGACTTCTTCCAATGCGCGCGGAGACATATCCAGCACAAGACCCATACGGCTCGGGATTCCTTTAAAATACCAGATGTGAGAAACAGGGGCTGCCAGCTCGATATGCCCCATTCTCTCACGACGGACTTTAGCCCGGGTTACTTCAACTCCACAACGGTCGCAGACTACGCCTTTATAACGAACCCGCTTGTACTTTCCGCAGTGGCATTCCCAGTCCTTTTGAGGACCGAAAATGCGCTCGCAGAATAGACCATCTTTTTCAGGTTTCAAAGTACGATAGTTGATTGTTTCAGGCTTTTTCACTTCTCCGTAAGACCATGAACGGATTTTGTCAGGTGAAGCGAGACCGATGTTCATATACTCAAAATTGTTCACATCCAGCAAGGGGCCTACCTCCCTTTTTATCTTCGGGTTATACCCTGTCACTTGCGTATAAAATTCGTTTATTCTTTTGTGACGACATCGCGCTCTGCGTCAGCAGAAACGAATTCTTCGGACTCTTCATCATTCGGCAGAGAAAGCCCTTCGTTTTGTTTCGCGTCTTCGTCGTCTTCCAAGTCTCTCATTTCGATTTCTTCTTCGTCGCTTGATAGGATTTTGACGTCCATACCTAAGCTTTGAAGCTCTTTGATCAATACTTTGAACGATTCCGGAACACCAGGTTCTGGAACATTGTCGCCTTTTACGATGGCTTCGTATGTTTTCACACGGCCTACGACATCATCCGATTTAACAGTCAGGATTTCTTGAAGTGTATATGCTGCACCGTAAGCTTCAAGCGCCCAAACTTCCATCTCTCCAAAACGCTGTCCACCGAACTGCGCTTTACCTCCGAGAGGCTGCTGGGTAACGAGTGAGTAAGGACCTGTAGAACGCGCGTGCAATTTGTCGTCAACCATGTGAGCCAATTTGATCATGTACATGATGCCGACAGACACCCGGTTGTCAAACGGCTCCCCAGTTCGGCCGTCGTAAAGGACTGTCTTTGCGTCCCTTGACATGCCGGCTTCTTCAAGCGTTTCCCACACATCTTCTTCGCGGGCACCGTCAAATACCGGCGACGCGACATGCAGACCGAGACGGCGTGCAGCCATACCAAGGTGCAGCTCCAACACCTGCCCGATGTTCATACGCGATGGTACGCCCAGCGGGTTTAACATGATGTCAATCGGTGTTCCGTCAGGCAGATACGGCATATCTTCCTCCGGAAGGATTTTCGAAATAACACCTTTGTTCCCGTGGCGTCCGGCCATTTTGTCCCCTTCAGAAATTTTACGCTTCTGAACGATGTAAACGCGGACGAGCTGGTTAACGCCCGGAGGCAGTTCGTCTCCGTCTTCGCGGTTGAACACTTTTACATCAAGGATGATACCGCCGCCTCCGTGAGGCACACGCAGCGACGTATCGCGGACTTCACGCGCTTTTTCGCCGAAGATGGCGTGAAGCAGGCGCTCTTCTGCAGTAAGCTCTGTAACACCTTTAGGCGTTACTTTACCAACAAGAAGATCTCCGTCTTTTACTTCAGCACCGACACGGATAATTCCGCGTTCATCGAGATTGCGAAGAGCGTCTTCACCGACGTTTGGAATATCGCGTGTAATTTCTTCAGGTCCGAGTTTTGTATCCCGGGCCTCTGATTCGTATTCCTCAATATGAATAGACGTGTATACGTCGTCTTTTACAAGGCGTTCGCTCATGATGATGGCATCCTCGTAGTTGTAGCCATCCCATGTCATAAAGCCGACCATGACGTTGCGTCCAAGGGCAAGCTCACCTTTTTCCATAGACGGACCGTCAGCTAAAATTTCACCTTTTACAACCTCATCACCGACGCTTACGATCGGACGCTGGTTGTAGCAAGTTCCCTGGTTGGACCGAACAAACTTCAGCAGGCTGTATTTATCAAGGTTTCCTTTGACTTTCTGGCCGTCGACTTCTTCATAGCGGCGCACCCAGATGTTTTTCGCTTCCACCCGTTCAACGATTCCAGGATGGCGGCAAATAACAGCGGCACCGGAGTCTTTTGCAGATACATACTCCATTCCGGTTCCGACGATCGGAGATTCAGGCTGCATAAGAGGTACAGCCTGCCGTTGCATGTTCGCTCCCATTAGGGCGCGGTTTGAGTCATCGTTTTCCAAGAATGGAATACATGCAGTCGCGGCAGAGACAACCTGTTTAGGCGAAACGTCCATATAGTCGACGCGGTCTTTCGGAACAACGGTGTTCTCCCCTCTGAAACGGGCGACGATGCTGTCATCCACAAAAGATCCGTCATCATTCAGACGTGCGTTAGCCTGGGCAACGACATAGTTGTCTTCTTCATCAGCTGTCAGGTAATCGATTCTCGGCGTTACTTTTCCAGTCTCAGGGTCAACGCGGCGATACGGCGTTTCGATGAAGCCGAAACGGTTCACTTTCGCGAATGAAGAAAGCGAGTTGATCAAACCGATGTTTGGACCCTCAGGAGTTTCAATCGGACACATCCGGCCGTAGTGGGAATAGTGAACGTCACGGACTTCCATTCCGGCGCGCTCACGGGTCAAACCGCCCGGTCCAAGCGCTGACAGACGGCGCTTATGCGTCAGCTCAGCAAGCGGATTCGTCTGATCCATAAACTGAGAAAGCTGCGAGCTTCCGAAAAACTCTTTGATTGATGCGATGACAGGGCGAATATTGATCAGCTGCTGTGGCGTGATCGTGTTTGTATCTTGAATAGACATTCTTTCACGAACAACACGCTCCATTCTGCTTAAACCGATACGGAATTGGTTTTGCAGAAGCTCTCCCACTGAACGGAGACGGCGGTTTCCTAAATGGTCGATATCGTCGGTATCGCCCACTCCGTGAAGCAGGTTAAAGAAATAGCTGATGGAAGAGATAATATCAGAAGGTGTAATATTTTTAACGCCTTCTTCAATATAAGCATTTCCAATCACATTGATTGTCTGCTCCCCTTCTTGATCTGTCGGGGCATAGATTTTAATAGACTGAAGCGTCACTTCATCTTCGACAACTCCGCCGTTCGGATACAGCTTTTTAAAACCGATTCCGTTTTCAAGGTACGGAAGGACTTTGTCAAGCGTTCTTCTGTCTAAAATCGCGCCTTTTTCGGCAAGAATTTCGCCTGTTTCAGGATCGATCAGCGTTTCAGCAAGCCGCTGATTAAACAGTCTGTTTTTGATGTGAAGCTTTTTATTAATTTTATAACGTCCTACACTTGCAAGGTCATATCTTTTCGGATCAAAGAACCTTGAATCAAGCAGGCTTTTTGCGTTTTCTACTGTAGGCGGCTCTCCTGGACGAAGACGCTCGTAGATTTCAAGAAGCGCTTTATCGGTGTTTTCCGTATTATCTTTATCAAGCGTATTGCGCAAATACTCGTTTTCACCGATGAGATCAATGATCTCTTGGTCAGATCCGAAGCCAAGAGCACGCAAAAGAACCGTAACCGGCAACTTACGTGTGCGATCGATGCGTACATAAACAACATCTTTCGCATCAGTCTCGTATTCTAACCATGCGCCACGGTTTGGAATGACAGTCGCGGTAAAACCTTTCTTACCGTTTTTGTCTACTTTACCACTAAAATATACACTTGGAGAACGAACGAGCTGAGATACAATGACCCGTTCCGCACCGTTGATAATAAAGGTTCCAGTGTCTGTCATAATAGGGAAATCACCCATGAAGACATCCTGATCCTTTACTTCACCGGTCTCTTTGTTGATTAAGCGGACCTTAACACGCAGCGGAGCTGAGTAGGTCACGTCGCGCTCTTTTGATTCTTCTACCGGATACTTAGGCTCGCCCAAGCTGTAGTCGATAAATTCCAGAGAGAGGTTACCAGTGAAATCCTCAATTGGCGATATGTCTTGAAACATCTCTCTAAGACCCTCATCAAGAAACCACTGATAAGAAGAGGTTTGAATTTCAATGAGATTTGGTAATTCTAACACTTCGCTAATGCGTGCATAGCTTCTGCGCTGGCGGTGTCGTCCATACTGAACTAGTTGACCTGTCAACTGATTCACCCCTCAAATCATGCGTAATATATGTGTAACAAGCATTTCTTCCGCAAATATGTAAGAAATACTTTTACAAGACAAAAGAAAAAAGGGTTTCTAATTTAGAAAACCACATCCAAAAAACAAAATACCGATTTTATTAGTGTTCCCAAAAATGTATATTTTATACAAACCTAGGCGTTTCTTAAAAACAGCAGCAAAATATATACATTGGCATTTTATAATATTAACATAGCTGAAAATCCGAGTCAAACTTTTTTTGCTTTGATGATATAGTACCCTTTCTTTTTGTGAACGACTTCAACGTCCGCAAAAAGTTCTTTTAATTTTTCAATGGCAGAAGGCCCGCCTTGTTTTTTCTGAATGACGACCCACAGCTCTCCTGAAGGCCGTAAATGTTCAGCGCTTTTTTCAAAGATGGCGTGCACAGTTTTTTTCCCGGCGCGTATGGGGGGATTAGTAATAATAGAAGCGAATTTTTTTGCAGGTTCGACGTTGGCAAACAGATCACTCTGATAGATCTTTGTGTTGTCGATCTGATTATTTAACGCGTTTTCCTTCGAAAGTTCGACAGCTCTTTCATTAACATCGATCATGTGAACCATTCGATCTTCGAAATCCGCAGCAAGCGAAAGACCAATCGGGCCATAGCCGCAGCCTACATCCAAAAAATCACCTTCTGTATCCGATTCCCGGAAAGCTTCAATCAGCAGCCTTGAGCCAAAGTCCACTTCTTTTTTTGAAAAAACTCCGCTGTCGCTGATAAAAGTAAACGTCCGGTTTCTCAAGCGAAATTCCCACGTTGATCTGCTGCTTTTTGCTGAAGGTTTTTCCGAATAATAATGGTCAGTCATCACAGAACCTCCTCAGTTGGTGAACTCTCCAGATATCTTGAAACAAGATGGCGTATCTTATGCGGAAGGGACTACAATTAATTAGCAAAGAAAAAGCCCGCTTTTAAAAGCGAGCTTTCCCCTAAAGATTAGGTGAAGATTACTTAACTTCTACAGAAGCGCCAACTTCTTCAAGTTTAGCTTTAAGCTCTTCAGCTTCTTCTTTCGCAATACCTTCTTTAAGAGGTTTTGGAGTGTTGTCAACAAGTTCTTTAGCTTCTTTCAAGCCAAGACCAGTGATTTCACGAACAACTTTGATAACTTTGATTTTTTGATCTCCTGCACCAGCAAGAACAAGATCAAATTCAGTTTTTTCTTCAGCAGCACCGCCTGCAGCAGCTCCGCCAGCTACAGCTACAGGAGCAGCAGCAGTTACGCCAAATTCTTCTTCGATTGCTTTTACTAAGTCGTTCAATTCAAGTACAGTTGCTTCTTTAACGGAAGCAATGATTTCTTCGATATTTAAAGCCATTTGTAATTCCTCCATTTTGTTTTATTTTTTAGATACTGATGCTATTAAGCGCCTTGTTCTTCCTTTTGTTCTGCAACAGCTTTAGTTGCAAGAGCAAGGTTGCGAACTGGAGCTTGAAGTACGCTAAGCAACATAGAAAGCAAGCCTTCGCGAGATGGAAGTTCAGCAAGAGCTTTCACTTCTTCAACTGTAGATACTTTGCCTTCGATTACGCCCGCTTTGATTTCAAGAGCTTCGTGCTTTTTAGCAAACTCGTTAAGAACTTTAGCTGGAGCGACAACATCTTCAGTACTGAATGCAATCGCATTCGGTCCTGTTAAGAAATCGTTCAAACCATCAAGTTCAGCTTGTTCAACCGCACGGCGAGTCATCGTGTTTTTGTACACTTTGAACTCAACGTTAGCTTCGCGAAGCTGTTTACGAAGTTCTGTTACTTCAGCTACGTTAAGGCCGCGATAGTCAACGATGATCGTTGATTTACTTTCTTTCAGTTTAGAAGTAATTTCTTCAACAACAACTTTTTTTGTTTCAATTGCGCTGCTCATGGTTACACCTCCTGTAAGATTCATCTGTGTAACACTTATACCGTTCGGTGATCACGTTCTTTAACGACATGTTCCATATAAAAAGCCTCCATTCGACATGGAGGCTGTATATACAAGCATACGTAACGCTAGAGCTGTGATATATATACACCTCGGTAGGAGATTAAGCCTTATCGGCACCTACTGTCTACGGTATAAATGGACATATTTTATTTTTACAACGTTTTGAATTATATCAGAACGTCTTATCAAAAGTCAATATTATTTTACGTTGAAAGTTGAAGGGTCCACTTTGATTCCAGGTCCCATTGTAGATGTAACAGAAACGTTTTTCACGTATACACCTTTAGCAGCAGCAGGTTTCGCTTTCAAAATTGTGTCGTACATTGTCGCGAAGTTTTCTACAAGCTTGCCTTCTTCGAATGACACTTTTCCGATTGGAACGTGGATGTTTCCTGCTTTATCAACGCGGTATTCAACTTTACCAGCTTTGATTTCGTTGACTGCTTTTTCAACTTCGAAAGTAACCGTTCCTGTTTTAGGGTTTGGCATAAGACCTTTTGGTCCAAGCACGCGTCCGATTTTACCGACTTCACCCATCATATCAGGAGTCGCAACGATTACATCAAAATCAAACCAGCCTTGCTGAATTTTGTTGATGTAATCAGAATCGCCTACGTAGTCTGCACCAGCAGCTTCTGCTTCTTTCGCTTTTTCGCCCTTAGCGAAAACAAGAACGCGCTGAGTTTTGCCTGTTCCGTTTGGAAGTACAACTGCACCGCGGATTTGCTGGTCGTTTTTACGAGGGTCAACACCTAAACGGAATGCCGCTTCAACAGTGGCATCGAATTTAGCTGTGTTTGTTTTTTTCACAAGCTCGATCGCTTCGTTTACGTCGTAAGCTTTTGTACGCTCTACAAGCTTGGCAGCTTCGACGTATTTTTTACCTTTTTTAGCCATTTTAAAATTTCCTCCTTAGTGGTTTTAGCGGAATAACCTCCCACGAATAAGGGTTGCGAACTTGTCTGATCCAAACTCGCAACCCAGCAAAGAGACAAAAATTAGTCTTCGATCACAATACCCATACTGCGGGCAGTTCCTTCAACCATACGCATAGCCGCTTCAACATCTGCCGCATTTAAGTCAGGCATTTTTGTTTCGGCGATTTCACGTACTTTATCGCGTTTAACGGTTGCGACTTTATTACGGTTAGGCTCACCAGAACCTGACTCAATTCCAGCCGCTTTTTTAAGCAATACAGCAGCAGGCGGAGTTTTTGTGATAAATGTAAATGAACGGTCTTCGTAAACCGAAATTTCTACAGGAATGATCAGACCAGCTTGGTCAGATGTACGAGCGTTAAACTCCTTACAGAATCCCATGATGTTAACACCGGCTTGACCCAATGCAGGACCAACTGGCGGAGCTGGATTCGCTTTTCCAGCAGGAATTTGCAATTTTACAACTTTAACTACTTTTTTAGCCACGAGACACACCTCCTTAAGTCCGTGATGTGGTAATAGGGTGAACCCTCCCACTCAAGGTCTCATTCTTTATATGAATGATGAAAATATCAAGCTAGCTGCCTTGACCTTTTTGCCAAGACGCACCTTTGTATATTATCACTTTTATATAGTGATTTCAAGCGCTTTTCCATTACAATTTGTCAACTTGAGTAAATTCGAGCTCAACCGGGGTCTCTCTTCCGAACATATTAACGAATACTTTGACTTTATTTTTGTCGTGGTCGATCTCTTCGATCGTCCCTGTGAAATCAGCAAACGGGCCGTCGATCACCTTGACGGTTTCTTTTAATTCAAAGTCGATTTCTGTTTTTCTTTCTTCAAGCCCCATCCGCTTCAGAATTTTTTCCGCTTCGCCCGGAAGCAGCGCAGTCGGCTTTGAACCTGATCCGGCTGAACCGACAAACCCGGTCACGCCAGGCGTATTTCGAACAACATACCAGGAATCATCCGTCATGACTAGTTCGACAAGTACATACCCAGGGAATACTTTCTTTTTAACGACTTTTTTCTTGCCGTTTTTAATATCGGTTTCTTCCTCTTCAGGTACAACGACGCGGAATATCTTATCCTGCATCCCCATCGATTCCACCCGTTTTTCCAAATTCGCCTTTACTTTATTTTCATAGCCGGAATACGTATGAACCACATACCATTTCTTTTCCATTCTCATTCAGGACCCTTTCAGTCCTTCCCTCCCCACACCTTAAAAGTTTTTGGCCGTACCGGGAAACTGACACTTTCTTTTATACGAGCCTCATATTTTGAAACAATGAAAAAACCCGTTAAACGGGTTTTTTGGCAAGTCATATTTAGATCTATTATAACACGTTATGCTGATCATTATTCAACTATTAAACGAATTAATTGCGTAATACCCGAATCGATGAGTGCAAAAAAGATAGCGAAAAAGATAACGGTGGTGATAACAGTGATCGTATAGCGCGTTAGTTCTTTTCCTTTAGGCCAGGTGACCTTTTTCATTTCTTTTCCGACATTCTTTAAAAATTTGATAATACCCATGGTAAGAAACCTCCACAACCTAAAAACAAAAACGCCTATTTTGTTTCCAGATGTACTGTATGTGAATTGCAGTTATTGCAGTATTTCTTTACTTCGAGCCGTTCAGCCAAAGCTGCGGAGCTTTTCATTGTCGTATAATTACGACTTCCGCAATTTTTGCAGGCTAACGTTACTTTTTTCTTCATGTTTACACCTTTTTCTGGACGATCATTTTCCTAAGTAACATATCACAGTCATAAAATGACTGTCAATATGCCATAAGCATTGGCTACAAGCTGATTTCGCGGAGCTCCAGGTACTTTTCAAGCTTTCTTTTGACACGCTGGAGCGCATTATCGATCGATTTTACATGGCGGTTTAGTTCTTCGGATATTTCCTGATAGGATCTTCCGTCGAGATAGAGCGCAAGAACTTTTCTTTCTAAATCACTAAGCAATTCTCCCATTTTCAGCTCGATATCATCGAATTCTTCCTGATTGATGATCAGCTCTTCAGGATTCATGACCTTGGCTCCGGAAATCACATCGAGAAGCGTCCGGTCTGATTCCTCGTCATAAATGGGCTTGTCCAGCGACACATAAGAATTGAGCGGAATATGTTTCTGGCGAGTAGCTGTTTTGATAGCGGTAATAATTTGGCGGGTAATGCATAATTCTGCAAAAGCTTTGAATGAAGTCAGCTTGTCCTCTCTAAAATCACGGATAGATTTGTAGAGTCCAATCATGCCTTCCTGAACGATATCTTCCCGATCAGCCCCGATTAAGAAGTAGGATCTTGCTTTTGCCCTTACAAAATTACGGTACTTTGTAATCAAGTAATCTAACGCATCACTGTCTCCGACATGAACCATTTCAATGACCTGCTCGTCTTCCAACTGGCAAAAACGTTCTTTGCTGAACTGTTCTTTGCTGAATTTTCCCTGGTTGTTTTGTAAGTTCACTCCGATCCCCCCGACCGCACGTAGATAGAAATATTATACAGTAATGGACAAAAAAGCGTCAACCTAATCCAAGTCGCCACGCCGCCATTTTTCGAAGATCTTCAAGACGTCTTCTGACAATGGAATTTTCCCCGCGGGACGTTCTGAGGTGATTTGTTTCACCCTTTTTTCGATTTGCCTTTCGATCGCTTCGACTTCCCTGAGCAGCTCCCTGGCTGATTTGCGCAGGGCCCCTTGGCCGAAAATCGCCCATTGCTCTGTGTAGTCGGATGTGGCAACATGGAGTTGCGTCTGAATATTATTCAAGTCTGACACCAGTTTCTCGATCCGTTCATCAGCCGTTTCATTTTCCCTTGTGAATATCACTTCTACGCGATGATTGACCTTCTTTTTCTCGATTCCTTTAACGAGATGCGCATCAAAGACAACGATTACCCGGAACCCAGTATACGATTGATATTCCGCCATCTTCTGTATCAACAGATCCCTTGCTTCTTCAAAACTGTTTTCTTTTAAATCTTTCAACTGAGGCCATGCCCCAATCATGTTATAACCGTCGACCAACAGGATGTCCATTCCGTCTATTCTCCCAGAGGGCTTCGTTTCCGGTACACTTCATACATCAGGAGGCCGGCTGCGACTGAGGCGTTCAGGGACGTAACTTTTCCCGCCATCGGCAGGCGGATGAGAAAATCACATTTCTCTTTTACAAGCCTTCCCATGCCTTTTCCTTCGCTGCCGATGACAAGCGCAAGCGGCATATTTCCGTCAAGCGACCTGTAGTCCTGTTTTCCAGACGCATCGGTACCGACTACCCAAATGCCCCGTTGCTTCATTTCTTCCAGGGTTCGCGACAGGTTGGTCACTTTGACGACCGGAATATGTTCGATGGCTCCTGTCGAGGCTTTGGCGACAGTCGTCGTAAGGCCGACCGCGCGCCTCTTCGGGATGATGATACCATGAGCCCCTACCGCGTCTGCGGTGCGCATAATAGAGCCCAGATTGTGCGGATCCTCAATCTCGTCTAAAACGAGGATAAACGGCTGTTCATTTCTGTCTTCGGCCTTTTGAAAAAGATCATCCAGTTCGGCATACTCGTAAGCCGCGACCTGAGCGACGACGCCTTGATGCTGTCCGGAAACCATTTGATCGAGTTTTTTTCTTGGGACATAATGAATCGTGATGCCTTTTTTGGCGGCAAGTTCAACGACTTGCTGAGCCTGTCCCTTCACTGTGTTTTCCGCCATCCACAGCTTATACAATTCCCGGCCTGACTTTAATGTTTCGATGACCGCGTTTTTTCCTATGACGTAATCATGCTGCTCACTCATTTGACTTCCTCCCTGCCATCCCGTTTTTCCAGTGCTGCTTTGATGAGTTCATTAAGCCTATCTTCCCTGTTCTCAAGAAAAAGATACCCGATGACCGCCTCAAAAGCCGTACTGTAACGATATGTTTGAACATCCGTATTTTTCGGTACCGTTCCGGATTTGGCATTCCGTCCTCTTCTCAGCACAGCCTGTTCTTCCTCGGTGAAAAATTCCTGCTCCTCTAGCGCAAACAGCATGCTTGCCTGCGACTTGGCAGAGACATAGCGCCTCGACTGCCTGTGCAGATCATTGGGCCTTGTCCTGCCTTGCTTTAAGAGGTGATGCCTGACGTATACCTCTAATACGGCATCACCCATGTAAGCAAGCGCCAAACCATTCAGCTGTTTGGCGTCTTTAATGGTTTCCAAATTCATGTTTACGATTCTCCTCTTTTCCAGCGTGTACCCTGTGGAGTGTCCTCCAGGATAATGTTCATGCTTTTCAGCTGGTCGCGAATCTGGTCAGATGTTGCGAAGTCACGGTTTCTGCGGGCTTCATTCCGCTTCTCGATCAGTTCTTCAATGTCCTTATCCAAAAGTTCCTGTTCCTTGAGGGAGAAGCCGAGAACTGAGCAGATCTCGTCAAACAGCTGTAGAAATGCCTGAATGACATGTTCTGAAGTATTCTTTTCCTGCAGATAGTAGTTGGCGTGTTTGGCCAGATCAAACAGGACGGAAATTGCATTCGCTGTATTAAAATCATCATCCATTGCCGTTTCAAAGGCTTTTCGCTGCTCTTCAATTTTTCCAAGCCATTCTGAATCGCCCTCTGTTAAATTTGTACTGCTTTTCAGGCGATACTGCAAATTGCTATAAGCTGTTTTTAGACGCCCAAAAGCATTTTTTGTGTTTTCAAGAAGTTCGACCGAATAGTTGATCGGATGTCTGTAATGAACAGACAGCATGAAAAACCGCAGCACTTGGGGATCATGCTCTTTAATAATGTCATGCACAAGCACAAAGTTACCGAGCGATTTTGACATTTTCTCATTATCGATATTAATGTAGCCGTTATGAAGCCAATATTTCGCGAAAGGCTTCCCTGTCAATGCCTCCGATTGGGCAATTTCGTTTTCGTGATGCGGGAAGGTCAAATCCTGGCCGCCGGCGTGAATGTCGATCGAATCGCCCAAATATTTTTTCGCCATCGCAGAGCACTCGATATGCCAGCCGGGACGGCCTTTTCCCCAAGGGCTATCCCAGGAGATTTCGTTATCTTTCGCCGCTTTCCATAATGCGAAATCGAGCGCATCTTCTTTTTTCTCGCCCACTTGAATCCGGGCGCCTGATCTCAGCTCATCGACTGATTGATGCGACAGCTTTCCATAACCTTCAAACGATCTTGTTTTATAATAAACATCCCCGTCTGCCTCATAAGCATAGCCCTTATCGATCAGCGTTCGAATAAAATCGATGATTTCATCCATGTTTTCAGTGACGCGCGGATGGCAATCCGCTTTTGTGCAGCCCAGTGAACCGACATCTTCGAAGTACGCCTTAATAAAGCGTTCGGCGATG
This sequence comes from Bacillus sp. BS3(2021), assembly GCF_021043345.1. Lineage (NCBI taxonomy): Bacteria > Bacillati > Bacillota > Bacilli > Caryophanales > Bacillaceae > Bacillus > Bacillus sp. BS3(2021). The sequence goes on along the minus strand of NZ_JAJNDM010000013.1, from coordinate 12,500 downwards.
ACCGGCACTTCCTCTCCAAGCTCATTTGCCGCTTTAATTAATTTGTCATCGACATCTGTAAAATTGGAGACGTATTGGACGTCATAGCCTTTATACTCCAAATACTTTCTGACCGTGTCATAGACGATCGCCGGCCTCGCGTTTCCGATGTGGATGTAGTTATATACGGTCGGCCCGCACACATACATTTTGACCTTGCCTTCTTCAAGAGGCACAAACGGCTCTTTTTTTCGTGTGAGAGTATTATACAGTGTTAGTGTCACAGCTCATCTTCCCTTTCTTTTCTCCGGAGCTCTTGTTTCAGCTGCCTGATTTCGTTTTCCAATTCTCTGAAGCGGTCAGCCACCGGATCCGGCAAGTCCTGGTGGTTCAAGTCGCGTCTGATTTTCTTTCCGTTTTGTACGACGACGCGGCCCGGGATGCCGACAACGGTGGAGCATTCAGGCACATCATGCAGGACGACGGAGCCGGCGCCGATTTTCGCCCCTCTTCCGATTGTAATGGATCCAAGCACTTTTGCCCCTGTTGAGATCAGGGCATGATCCTCGATTGTCGGATGCCTTTTGCCTTTTTCTTTTCCAGTTCCTCCTAGCGTTACGCCCTGAAAAACCGTGACATTGTTTCCGATCTCACAGGTTTCGCCGATCACAACCCCCATGCCGTGATCGATGAAAAACCTCCTGCCGATCTTGGCACCCGGGTGAATTTCGATTCCTGTAAAGAAGCGGGCGATTTGAGAGATCGTTCTGGCGATGAAAAACCTTTTTCTTTTATATAAAGCATGTGCAATTCGATGCGCCCATATAGCATGCAAACCTGAATAAGTTAAGATGACTTCAATGTAGCTTCTCGCAGCTGGATCTTGATCAAATACGACGTCTACATCTTCTTTCAGCATTTTAAAGAACACATGATTCCCCCCGTTCCCCGCTTCCTTTGTCTCTATCTATTGTCAAACCATATAAAAAAACGCCTCTGTCTAATGACAGAGACGCTTTTTGACGCGCGGTTCCACTCTGTTTAGAAAACAGCACAGCTGTTTTCTCAACTCTCATCCATAACGGCGGATACCGCCTTTGAATACTTGTGTAAAAACGTTCTTCAAAGGTCTCAAGAGGTGCATTTCTAAAGCCCGGCGCTTAAGTCTTTTCCAGCCGATGAAGACTCTCTCTTTAAAGGCCCTGGCTTTATACTTATCCCTGTCAACGATTTATCTTATTGAATAATGTTATTCAGCCGTTTTAAAACGGTGTCTTTCCCCAATAATTCAATGGACTGAGGCAGTTCAGGACCGTGGGTCTGGCCTGTCGTCGCTACGCGGATCGGCATAAACAGCTTTTTCCCTTTATGTCCTGTTTCTTTTTGAACGGCTTTGATGGATGCCTTGATCTCATCTGCCGTAAACGAGTCAAGCTGCTCAAGCTTTTCGGCAAATACGCGAAGCACTTCCGGAACCTGCTCTTCTTCTAAAACTGTTCTTGCTTCACGATTATACTGGATATCGTCTTTAAAGAACAACTCTGTTAACTCGACGATTTCAGCGCCGTAGCTCAACTGTTCCTGATATAGAGAAATCAGCTTGCGAACCCATTCCTGTTCGCTGCCAGTTAGCTCTTCTGAAACCTTGCCCGCTTTTTGCAAATGCGGAACGGTCAATTCGATCACCTGATCAAGATCAAGTTTTTTCACATACTGGTTGTTGACCCATTTCAGTTTATGCGTATCAAACACCGCTGGTGATTTTGACAAACGGTGTACATCAAATATCTCAATAAACTGTTCTTTTGTAAACAGTTCTTCTTCTCCGACCGGCGACCAGCCGAGAAGAGTGATGAAGTTAAACAATGCTTCCGGCAAATAGCCGAGCTCTTCGTACTGTTCGATAAACTGAATGATGGACTCATCCCGTTTGCTCAGTTTTTTACGGTTTTCATTGACGATTAATGTCATATGTCCAAATGCCGGGATGTCCCAGCCAAGGGCGTTGTAAATCATGATCTGCTTCGGCGTATTGGAAATGTGGTCTTCGCCGCGCAGGACATGCGTCATTTTCATTAAATAGTCATCGACAGCTACGGCAAAGTTGTAAGTAGGCGTTCCGTCTTTCTTCACGATAACGAAGTCGCCGATGCCGTCTGTTTCAAAAGAAATTTCTCCTTTGACGATGTCATTGAAGCTGATGACTTCTCCTTGAGGGACTTTAAAGCGGATGCTCGGCTGTCTTCCTTCAGCTTCGAGCTTTTCCTGCTCTTCTTTAGTTAAATTGCGGCACTTGCCTGAGTAGCGCGGCATTTCTCCGCGGGCAGCCTGTTCCTCGCGCTCTTTCTCAAGCTCTTCTTCCGTGCAGTAACATTTGTAGGCAAGCCCTTTTTCAAGAAGCTCCTCGTAATATGTTTTGTAAATGTCGTTTCTTTCGGATTGGCGGTATGGTCCGTATTCTCCGCCGACATCCACGCTTTCATCCCAGTCGATGCCCAGCCATTTTAAATAGTTCAGCTGGCTTTGCTCTCCACCTTCAATGTTACGCTTCCGGTCCGTATCTTCAATGCGGATGATGAATTTTCCGCCTTGGCTCCGGGCAAACAAATAATTAAAGAGAGCGGTTCTGGCATTTCCGATATGTAAATGGCCTGTTGGGCTCGGCGCATAACGAACCCGAACTTCGTTTCCCATCTGTCTAACTTCCTTTCGTCTCTAACAGAGTTCAAATTTATTTCCTATTCTATCATCAAATGAACCTGTCTTCAAAATGAATTATACCTTTTGGAGCAGAACGGAAGCCTGAGCGGCGATTCCTTCGGCTCTTCCCGTAAATCCAAGCTTTTCGGTTGTGGTCGCTTTTACGTTAATTTGGGACATTTCCGCCTCAAGCCCTTCGGCAATTCTGGCTCTCATGTCTTCGATATACGGCGCCATTTTAGGCTTTTGGGCGATGATTGTACAATCCAGGTTCCCGAGCGTATAGCCTTTTTCCTTCACAATCATCCAGACGTGACGAAGGAGTTTGAAGGAGTCGGCATCTTTGAACTCAGGGTCGGTATCCGGAAAGTGTTTTCCGATATCGCCCTCGCCGACGGCGCCGAGACATGCATCCGCAATCGTGTGCAAAAGCACATCGGCATCCGAATGTCCGAGCAGGCCTTTTTCGTAAGGAATCGTAATTCCCCCGATAATGAGCGGCCTGCCTTCCACTAGTTGATGGACGTCAAATCCTTGGCCTATTCTAAACATGTTCATTCCTCTTTTCCGCTTCTAATATCGCTTCTGCGACAAGCAAGTCATCCGGGGTCGTCAGTTTGATGTTTTGATAATCCCCTTGAATGATTGCAACCGTACCTCCGGCTTCCTCGACCAGACTGGCGTCGTCCGTACCGAGGAAACCTTTTGTTTCAGCCTCAAGGTGAGCATTCATCAGAATAGAAAGACGAAAAGCTTGTGGGGTTTGAGCGGCCCACAAGCTTGAACGTTCAATCGTTCCGGCTACTTCACCGTCTTGAACGCGTTTGATCGTGTCTTTAACAGGTACGGCAACGATAGCAGCCCCCGTTTCCTTCGCTTTCTCGACAAGCTGTTCGATATATTCCCGTTTAATAAAGGGTCTTGCTCCGTCATGGACGAGGACCGTTTCCTCTTTGCCGGCCGCTTTAATACCCGCAAATACGCTTTGCTGGCGTTCTCTTCCGCCCGGAACCATCTCGATCGGAGTTGTAAAATGATAGGTTTTTAAAAGGGTGCTGAATTCACCGAATTCCTGTTCATTGATGACAAGAATGATCCTTTTGCAGGCATCATGGTTTTCAAACACCTTTAATGTATGAATAATCACAGGTATTCCTTTCGCCTCGATAAACAGTTTGTTTTTCCCGGCATTCATTCGTTTACCTTGTCCGGCGGCAGGAATGACGACTTCGTAATTCATTTTATTTCTCCCTTTTTCAAAGCGCCTTTTCCAGCAGTTTTGGCTTGGCGAATATCATTCTGCCAGCCGCTGTCTGCAGCACGCTGGTCACGAGCACGTCGATATGTTTGCCGATATAATTCCGCCCTTCTTCCACGACAATCATCGTGCCGTCGTCCAGATAAGCCACGCCCTGATTATGTTCTTTCCCGTCTTTGATGACCTGCACCTTCATTTCTTCTCCCGGAAGCACGACAGGTTTGACGGCGTTGGCAAGGTCGTTGATGTTCAATACGGCAACCTTTTGGAGCTCGCATACTTTGTTCAAATTGAAATCGTTGGTAACGACAACGCCTGAGGTCAATTTCGCCAGTTTGACAAGCTTGCTGTCGACCTCTTGAATATCTTCAAAATCGCCTTCATAAATTTCAACTTTGATATCGAGCTCTTTCTGGATCCGATTTAAAATATCCAGTCCTCTCCGTCCTCTGTTTCGTTTGAGGACGTCTGAAGAGTCGGCGATATGCTGCAGCTCCTCAAGCACAAACTGAGGAATCACAATGACGCCTTCAAGAAATCCGGTCTGACAAATATCAGCAATTCTCCCATCTATAATAACACTTGTGTCTAAAATTTTCAGCTTTTTGTCTTCTTCAGGACGCTCTTCCTCAGCAGAACCTTTTTTCTTTCTCGATGTGAAAAGTGTCAGCATTTCATCCTTTTTCTTGAAACCTACACGGAATCCGAGATAGCCGAGAAATGCGGCCAACACAATCGGAATGACCGTGCTGATCAACTGATAAGGGATGTCTTTTAACGGAATGACGTTGACGATAAGATAAGCGAGCATAAGTCCGAAGATTAATCCCAAAGAGCCGAACAATAAATCTGAGACAGGTGCTTTGATCAAGGAATCCTCAATTTGTTTCACCCAGTTGATGACATGATCCGCACACCAGATGCCCAGAAGAAAAAAGATGATAGCTCCTAAACAAGCGGACGCATACGGGTTTGTTACTAAAGGTATGTCCTGTACATTTAACAGCACAAACAATTCCGGTATGAGAAAAATACCGATAACGCCTCCCAAAATCGCAAAGAACGCTTGAACTATTCGTTTCAACATACCTTCACCTCCTTTAAAATAATCGTTTTAATTTTTATGAATGCAGCTGTTTCAACCGGAAAAAGGGAAAACAAAAAGTAAGAATAATATACCCATAAATTGCAAATTTTAATCACTTTTAGAAATTTTTCTCACAGCTGCCTGTCAGTATAATGTTTCTCCTGAAGTCTCTTTAACCCTTTCTTTATCTTTTGGGCACGAACCGCCCCAATTCCTTCCACTTCATCCAATTCTTTTACATCCGCTTCGATAATGAGCTTTAAATGGCCGAATGCTTCGACAACATTTTCTACGATCGGCATCGGGAGACGGGGGATTTTGTGAAGGAGCCTGTAGCCTCTCGGGAAAACGTATTCCTCCATATTCGTAGTTGCTGAATAGCCTAAAAGCTTAAGGAGAATCGAGTCATCCAGCAATTCGAAACTCGACATATCCTGTAGCTGCTTCAGCAGGACAAACGGGTCTTTGATTTTTTCTTTCACATAATCTTTAACGAACAGCGCCGCTTCCTGCTCCATATCAGTGATCAGTTCACTAACCTGGAGCCTGATGAGATGGCCTTCTGTTCCAAGCTCTTTAATATACATATTAATTTCGTTTTTGATTCTGAGCACCATTTCATATCGATGCAGAACAGAGATGACATCCCCAAATGTCACAAGCTCTTCAAACTCCAGCGCATTCAAATTGGAAATCGCATGGTCCAAAATGAGTTTGTATTTTTCGAGTGTCTGAATCGCCTGATTGGCTTTTGTTAAGATAAAGCCGATATCTTTGAGTATATATTTCATATTTTCCTGATAGAGCGTAATCACATTCCGCCTTTCAGAAATTGCAATGATCAGACAGCCGGTCTGCTTGGCCACACGCTCGGCCGTTCTGTGCCTCATGCCCGTCTCAGAGGATGGTATCGTCGCCTCAGGCATAAGCTGCGTATTGGCATATAGAATTTTCTGCCCTGAATCGCTGAGAATAATCGCCCCGTCCATTTTAGCCAGCTCGTACAGATGAGCCGGAGAGAAAGAAGAATTAATGTGGAACCCTCCGTCAACCACTTCTTTCACTTTATCATTGAAGCCGACCACGATTAATCCGCCTGTTTTGGCCCGAAGGACGTTTTCGATTCCCTCGCGAAGAGGTGTGCCGGGGGCGACAAACTGCAATATTTCTGAAAGATCCTGTTTCGCTCCTTTTTTGTCTTTTTCCATATATTATGATCCTCCTAATGAAGCTCGAAGGGCCTCAGCTACATTTTCAACACCGACGACTTCAATTCCTTTCGGCTTTGTCCATCCTTCCACATTTGCAGAAGGAATAATCATTCTTTTAAAACCAAGCTTCGCCGCTTCCTGCACCCTCTGTTCTATCCTTGATACTCTGCGGACTTCCCCTGTCAAGCCGACTTCGCCGATAAAACAATCCGTCGGATGAGGCGGGGTGTCTCTGAAGCTTGAGGCGATGCTCACCGCAACGGCGAGGTCGATCGCCGGCTCGTCCAGCTTGACGCCGCCGGCGACTTTTAAATAGGCGTCTTGATTTTGCAGCAGCAGCCCCACCCTTTTTTCTAAAACCGCCATCAGCAATGAGACGCGGTTATGATCAATTCCGGTTGCCATCCTGCGCGGATTTCCAAAACTCGTCGGGGAAATCAGCGCCTGAATCTCTACTAAGACCGGCCTCGTGCCTTCCATTGAAGCCACGACACTCGAGCCGGCTGCTCCAGCCGAGCGCTCTTCGAGAAAGATCTCCGACGGATTCAGCACTTCTGTCAGGCCCTCTTCCCTCATTTCAAAGATTCCCATTTCATTCGTTGATCCAAACCGGTTTTTGACGGCTCTTAAAATCCGAAATGTATGATGCCGCTCACCTTCAAAATAAAGGACGGTGTCGACCATATGTTCCAGAAGTCTCGGTCCGGCAATCGAACCTTCTTTTGTGACATGCCCGACGATAAATATCGGAATCCCTTTTGTTTTTGCAATTCTCATCAGCTCAGCGGTGCATTCCCTGACCTGGGACACGCTGCCTGGAGCAGATGTAATATCACTTTGGTAAACGGTTTGAATCGAATCAACCACCACGAATGATGGATTCATCTCTTCTATAGAAGACGTAATATACTCCATATCGGTTTCAGATAAAACGTGAAGAGTGGGACTGTTGATGCCTAGACGGTCTGCTCTCAGCTTTGTCTGCTTGACCGATTCTTCACCTGAGATGTACAGGACATTTTCTTTTGAATCAGCGAGCTGGGCAGATACTTGAAGCAGCAAGGTTGATTTCCCGATGCCGGGATCGCCTCCGATTAAAACGAGTGAACCTTTGACAATACCGTTTCCCAAGACGCGGTTGAATTCGCCCAGTTTCGTTTTAATTCGCGGCTCTTCTGTTGTTTCGATTGAAGTGAGAGGTGAAGGCTTTTGCACCGTTTGAACGGAATGTGAAAAAGCGGTTCTTCTGTTGGCGGCGGGTTTTTTTATCGTTTCTTCCACCATGGTATTCCATGTGCCGCATCCGGGGCACTTCCCCATCCACTTGGCGGATTCGTAACCGCATGAGTGACAAATGAATTTAGTCTTTGTTTTAGCCATTGATTTTTCAAAACGCTCCCTTTATAAGAAAGTGAGGCATACTGATGAACATCGTATGCCTCTTTCTTTTGTCTCTATATTAGTTCGTTTTAGCTTCGGTTTTTACGACAAATTCTCCGCCTTCTACATCCAAAACAATATGCTGGCCTTTTTCAATATGGCCTTTCAGGAGCTCTTCAGACAGCCGGTCCTCCACGTGTTTTTGGATTGCTCTTCTGAGAGGGCGCGCCCCGTATTCGAGATCCACGCCTTCATCGGCAATTTTTTCTTTAGCCGCTTCAGTCAGCTCAATTGAAAGATCCTGTTCTTTCAGACGCTTAGTTAATTGTTCTGACATGAGGGATACAATATCTTTCAAATGTTTTTTCTCCAAAGAGTGGAAGACGATAATCTCATCAATCCGGTTGATAAATTCAGGTCTGAAGGCGCGTTTTAATTCGCCCATGACTTTGTCTTTCATATCTTTATAATTCTGGGTTTCATCCTGCACATTAAACCCGACGTATTTATTTCTTCTCAGTTCGCTCGCACCGACGTTTGATGTCATGATCAAAATCGTATTTCTAAAGTCGACCGTGCGCCCTTTTGAATCAGTCAGGCGACCGTCTTCAAGCACTTGCAGCAAAATATTGAAGACATCAGGGTGCGCTTTTTCGATTTCGTCAAGCAAGACGACGGAATACGGTTTTCTTCTCACTTTTTCAGTGAGCTGTCCGCCTTCATCATAGCCGACATATCCCGGAGGGGAACCGACGAGTCTTGATGTTGAATGTTTTTCCATATACTCGGACATATCGATGCGAATCATGGCTTCTTCATCGCCGAAAATGGACTCGGCAAGTGCACGGGCAAGCTCCGTTTTTCCTACGCCTGTAGGGCCGAGGAAAATAAAAGAACCGATAGGACGTTTTGGATCTTTTAAGCCGGCACGCGCGCGTCTGACTGCTTTGGCAACCGCAACGACAGCCTCATCTTGGCCGATAACGCGTGAATGAAGAATGCTCTCCATGTTCAGTAATTTGTCTGTTTCAGTCTGCGCAATTTTCGAAACCGGCACTCCGGTCCAGCTTGAAACAACCATTGCAATATCGTCGACGGTCACTTCTGAATTTTCCTGTCCCTGCTTTTCTTTCCAGGTTTTCTTGGTTTCTTCGACCTGTTCGCGCAGGCGCTGCTCCGTATCCCGTAATGACGCTGCTTTTTCGAATTCCTGGCTTTGGACAGCGGCATCTTTTTCTTTCCTTACTTCATCAAGCTTTTGTTCAAGCTCTTTTAAGTTCGGAGGCGTTGTAAATGAACGCAGGCGAACCTTTGAACCGGCTTCATCGATTAAGTCGATCGCCTTGTCAGGCAGAAAACGGTCCGAAATATACCGGTCTGACAGCTTCACAGCCGCTTCAATCGCTTCATCCGTAATCGATACGCGGTGGTGGGCTTCATAGCGGTCTCTGAGACCTCTCAATATTTGAATGCTCTCTTCAGGAGACGGCTGGTCAACCTGAATCGGCTGAAAACGCCGTTCGAGTGCAGCATCTTTTTCAATGTATTTGCGGTATTCATCAAGGGTTGTCGCTCCGATACATTGCAGCTCTCCGCGCGCCAAAGACGGTTTAAGGATATTGGAGGCATCGATGGCCCCTTCCGCTCCCCCGGCTCCGATGAGAGTATGCAGCTCATCGATAAAGAGGATGATATTTCCCGCTTGACGAATTTCGTCCATCACTTTTTTCAGGCGGTCTTCAAATTCACCGCGGTATTTCGTACCGGCGACAACCGTTCCCATATCAAGCGTCATAACTCGCTTATCGCGGAGAATCTCCGGTACTTCGTTATTGATGATCTGCTGGGCGAGGCCTTCGGCAATCGCTGTCTTACCGACACCGGGCTCCCCAATTAACACAGGGTTGTTTTTCGTTCTGCGGCTCAGCACTTCAATTACGCGCTGAATTTCTTTGCTTCTGCCGATTACGGGGTCAAGGCTGTCTTCTTTTGCAATCGCCGTGAGATCCCTGGCAAGACTGTCTAAGGTTGGTGTGTTGGCATTGCTGTTGGCGCCTGAAGCAGCGCCACCGCTCTCATTGCTGCCCAACAGCTGCAATACTTGCTGTCTCGCTTTGTTTAAGCTGACGCCTAAATTATTCAGCACCCTTGCTGCAACACCTTCCCCTTCTCGGATTAAGCCGAGGAGGATGTGTTCAGTTCCAACGTAGGAGTGACCAAGCTTTCTTGCTTCATCCATTGCCAGTTCAGTCACTTTTTTGGCTCTCGGTGTGTAATGGATCGATTGTGACATCTCTTGCCCTCGGCCAATGAGGCTTTCAACTTCTTTTTGAATCTTGTCAGGGCTGAGTCCTAATGCCTGCAGCGCCTTTGCAGCAATCCCTTCTCCCTCGCGGACAAGGCCGAGGAGAATATGTTCTGTTCCAATGTTATTATGGCCCAGACGCAGAGCTTCTTCTTGAGCAAGCGCCAATACTTTTTGTGCTCTTTCTGTGAATCTTCCAAACATCATATCGTTTCATCCTCCTGTCTATTGCCGTTGTTTTCTAATTTCAGACGCTCCCTGATAAGAGCAGCCCGCCTGATGTCCCTCTCGTTTGGCCTTAAGACTCCTCCTGAATATTGCTGGAGAAATCCAGGCTGCGTGAGGATCATCAGCTCATTAAGTATATTGCTGGAAAGACCTTTTATTATCCCCAGGTCAATTCCAAGACGAACGTCTGAAAGACATCTTGCTGTTTCTTTCGATTCGATCATCCGGCAATTGGACAGTACGCCGTAAGATCTGTAGACGCGGTCTTCAAGCTCGATTTGCGAAGTCTGATAAAGCGCCTTTCTTGCTGAACGCTCTTGTTCGATCAACTGAGCAACGACGCTGTTCAGATCTTCGACAATGTCGTGTTCCGATTTACCGAGGGTAATTTGGTTGGAAATTTGAAAGATATTCCCTAATGCTTCGCTGCCTTCACCGTAAATTCCTCTAACAACAAGCCCCAATTGATTAATTGCCGGAATAATTCTGTTTATTTGCCTAGTTAACACTAAAGCAGGAAGGTGCATCATGACAGAAGCTCTAAGCCCGGTTCCGACATTTGTAGGACAGCTGGTCAAGTAGCCTCTTTGTTCTGAAAAAGCATAGTCAATCCGTTCTTCAATCCAATCGTCCACCTGATTTGCTGCTTTTAATGCTTCTGAAAGCTGAAATCCCGGGAACAGACATTGAATGCGAATATGATCTTCCTCATTCAGCATAATACTCACTTCTTCATTTTCAGAAAGAAGGCATGCGCCAAAGGAAGCTTCCGTCAAATGCGGACTGATCAGATGTTTTTCTACAAGAACCCTTTTTTCCAAAGGCTGGACCTGATCCATTTTCACAAGCTCGAATTTCCCGATACCTGGCACTTCATAGCCTGTGAATTGTTCTTCAAACAATGTAATAATCGCTGAAGCCTCTTCGTTTGAAAAAAGCGTTGGAAAACGAACTTTATCCAAGTTGCGAGCAAGACGGATCCGGCTGCTAAGCACGATGTCACTTTCAGGGCCTTCCTGCCGCATCCAATTGCTTAAAGCATTCTGAATAAAATGCTGCAGTGACATCAGTCCTCCTCCTCCTTGTTTGCATTCAGGTTTTGTTCAAGCGACCTGATCTGGTCTCTAATGTTGGCTGCTTTTTCAAATTCCTCCTGCTGAATTAATTCTTTCAGCTCTTTTTTCAATGCTTCAATTTGTCTTCTTACATGCAGGTTACCGCCGATCCGCTTTGGTATTTTACCGGCATGGACCGTGTTCCCGCTGTGAACTTTCCTTAAAACCGGAGTGATATAGGAATGGAAGGTTTTATAACATTCCGAACATCCAAATCGGCCTGTTTTTCGAAATTCCGGAAATGTCATATTGCATTTTTTGCATCTCAGAACCTGGTCCGGCTGTTGAAAAAGCTGAGCCTCGCTGCTGTTAGTAAAAGACGAGTCAAAATTCAGCAGTCCGGATAACAAATTATGGATGGAAAATCCGCCACTTTCATTCATAGAATATGACTCACTGTTTTCTTTCGCACATTGTTCACAGATATGCATTTCTTTTTTTTCGCCATTAATAACTTTCGTAAAGTGAAAAGTTGCTGGTCTTTCTTTACACTCTTGACATATCACGCTTCTCACCCGCTTTACTTAAATTTAAGTGACGTAAGCATGGCTTTCATCATTCTTGCTCTTAATTCGTCTCGTTCAGGCAAATCAATATATAATACAGAACGATCCATGACACTCACCATCAATTTTGCTTCACTTTTTGTAATGACACCATTTTCTAAAAGCCTTAAAATGATATCGTCTGAAGCAGCCTGGGAGAGCCTTGTATAGATATGATTCATAATGTTGTCAATCAAATCAATTTTATCGTTCATTTTAATTTTAATAATTCGGATATAACCGCCGCCGCCTCTTTTGCTTTCGACGATGTATCCGCGCTCACTCGTAAAACGCGTATTGATCACGTAATTGATCTGAGAAGGAACACACTGAAATTTATCGGCTATTTCGCTCCGTTTAATCTCTAATATTTCTTTCCCGTTCTGTTCTAATATTTGTTTCAAATACTGTTCGATTATGTCAGAAATATTTTTCCCCACTCAGCCCCCTCCTTCACTTGACTTTGACTATATTTGACTTTAACTTTACTATAAGTGGTTTTCGCTTTTTTTTCAACTAATTGCTCTTCGTCCTTTATTATTTCCACTTTTGGCTATCGTAAAACCTTAGGGAACAAGAAAAAAGACCAGCTTATATAAGCTGGTCTTTTTAATCGCTTGGCGGCGTCCTACTCTCACAGGGGGAATCCCCCAACTACCATCGGCGCTGAAGAGCTTAACTTCCGTGTTCGG
>NZ_JAJNDM010000012.1:0-93570 GCF_021043345.1 Bacillus sp. BS3(2021) | reverse complement strand
AAATCGATGCAAAGGGTCGCTTCAAACATAAAAGGAATTCAAATACACAACCCTTTTGCGCCGCAAGTTCAGTTTGCAGGTGGGGGTAAAGTCCCTTATCATGCACTTAATGGGGAGCATATAAAAGACAGTCTTATTCAGTTTGCGAAGAAAGTTTCTGATATAAGCAGAAAACCGTTTACAGGAAAAAATATAAATGTACCTTGGTTAAATAAGGAACGATTTGAAGCGAAAGAAATTGAAGGGCATGTAAAGACTAAAGGAAAGATTAAAAATGTAAGTAGAAGAGTTTATACGTTTAAGGATCTTGATATAAATAGAATTGACCCTGAAACTGGAATGACAAATTTACAACTGATGCAAAAAGGAAGAACTCCGTATGCGAACGATGGTACTCAAATTAACCTCCATCATCTAATTCAAGAAGAGCCTGGACCAATGGCAGAAATACCTGATAGTTGGCATACAAAATACTCCAAAGTTCTTCATGGACTAAAAGGAAAGGGAGAAAGTTTCAGAAACGATCCTATACTTGAAAAACAGTATAATCTTTTCAGGAAAAGATATTGGAAATGGAGAGCTAAACAATTTGAGAATCAAGATTAAGAGGTGGTTTTAGTGAACTATTCGCAAGTTGAACAATTCATAAAAGAAAATGCTGAAGATGATGATTTTACAGGTGGCATTAGCATCGAAAAAATTAATGAAATTCAAGAAAACCTAAACGTAAAACTACCCGAAAGTTATAAATGGTTTTTAAAAAACTATGGGTCCGGTGGAATTTACGGTGTAGATATTTTAGGTCATGGAAAAGTTTCACCAAGAGTAGTAACAGTTACTGAAGATTACAGAAATCACTATGGTTTAATTGATGGTATCGTAGTCATTGAATATGTAGATGAATTCTCTTATTGTCTTGATACAAACAGGATGGTAGATGGTGAATGCCCAGTTATACTTTGGGATAATCAAGAGGGTTATGGTCGAACAGTAGCTACTAATTTTCTAGAGTTTTTCATGGAAGACCTTAAGGAGTCTAAAGAAAACTGGGAAGAAGACGAAGAGTGGGACGATGAAGAATAATTTAATATATTCAAGCACTTAATCTCTGATTGAGTGCTTTTTTTATGTTCCAATCCGATAAAAATCCGACAAAAAGGGGGATAAAATGGGGGACTTTTTCTATTCCACTTTGTCATACGATAGAGACAAGAAAAACGAACGTATACCTGAGTCCAAGAAGGAGAGCCTGCGGACACTGATCTTTTGCACACGGATGTTGTGCAGCTGATTGGTGGCCGCTTTTTTATTGGCCAGAATGGGAGACGCACCTTTCCCTTATCAAGTGTGTACTCGGATGTATCGAATGATGATGAAGGTCGTCAGCTTCACAGGAGGAGCGGATGGAGTCTATGCAGGATTGCGCGCCTTCAGTTACGGTGTTTGTCGGTGTTGAAAAGGACGCCGCCCCAAAGCCGGAAAGAGAGCCTGTCAGTGCTGCTGCCACGGTTAGAACAGACATTGTTTTTTTTCATGCTGATCCCTCTTTTTCATCTACCCTCTCGTTTCCCGGTGAGGATGCAATAAAACATGTGAGTGCGCTTTGTATGTTTTATTGATCCCTTGCAAGGGAAGAGAAGTGGGTAATTCGGTATATACACAAGCAAGAAAGGGGAATGGAGATGGCTGACAAGAAAAAAATCACAATAAACGGCGTTGAAATGGAAGCGTCCGAGGAACAGACGGTGCTGCAGCTTTTGAATAACAGCTCGATTGAAGTGCCGCAAGTTTGCTATCATCCTAGCTTAGGGCCGATTGAAACATGCGATACGTGCATCGTCAGCATCAATGGCGAGCTGAAGAGGTCGTGCTCCGCTGAATTAAAGGATGGCGACGTCATTGATACGCTTTCGTCTGATGTGAAAAAAGCGCAGGTTATCGGGATGGACAAGATTTTATATAATCATGAGCTTTATTGTACAGTTTGCGATTACAACAATGGGGGATGTGAAATACATAATACGGTGAAAGAAATGAAAGTCAATCACCAAAGCATCCCGTTTGATCAGAAGCCTTACCATAAGGATGAATCAAATCCGTTTTACCGGTACGATCCGGATCAATGTATTTTGTGCGGACGCTGTGTCGAAGCGTGTCAGGATGTTCAGGTAACTGAAACACTGACCATAGACTGGGAGCGGAAACGCCCGCGCGTCATTTGGGATAATGATGTGCCGATCAATGAGTCATCTTGTGTATCATGCGGACACTGTTCTACCGTCTGTCCATGTAATGCGATGATGGAAAAAGGAATGGAGGGGGAAGCCGGATATTTAACAGGAATCGATGACGAAACGCTGCGTCCGATGATCGAGATCACAAAAGGCGTAGAAACAGGGTACGGCTCGATTCTCGCCATTTCCGATATGGAATCTGCCATGCGTGATGAACGAATCAAAAAAACGAAAACCGTCTGCACATACTGCGGCGTCGGCTGCAGCTTTGATGTCTGGACAAAGGGCAGAGACATTCTGAAAGTCGAGCCGCAGGAGGAAGCGCCGGCCAACGGCATTTCTACTTGTGTAAAAGGAAAGTTCGGCTGGGATTTCGTCAACAGCGAGGAACGCCTGACAAAGCCGCTGATCCGAGAAGGCGACCATTTCCGCGAAGCTGAATGGGAAGAGGCGTTATCGCTGATCGCCAGCAAGTTCACGGATTTAAAAGAGGAGTTTGGCCCGGATTCGCTTGCCTTTATTACATCTTCTAAATGTACAAACGAAGAATCCTACCTCATGCAAAAGCTGGCCAGAGGGATCATCGGCACAAATAATGTCGACAACTGTTCGCGCTATTGCCAATCTCCTGCGACTGCCGGCCTGTTCCGGACAGTCGGCTATGGCGGTGACTCAGGGTCGATTACAGATATCGCGGAAGCGGAACTTGTGTTGATTATCGGTTCGAACACGTCTGAATCGCATCCGGTCTTGTCCACTCGCATTAAACGGGCTCATAAGCTGAGGGGACAGAAAGTGATCGTAGCGGATATCAGAAAACACGAAATGGCAGAGCGCTCTGATTTATTTGTCCAGCCGCGTGCCGGATCAGATATCGTCTGGCTGAATGCCATCGCCAAATATTTAATTGAAAACGGCAAGGCAGATGAACGCTTTTTGCAGGAAAGAGTGAACGGACGGGACGAATATGTGAAAAGCCTAACGCCGTATACCCTTGAATATGCCGAGGAGAAAACCGGAATTGATCAAGAAACCCTCATCCAAATGGCGGAGATGATTGGTCAGGCTGACAGTGTGTGCGCATTGTGGGCAATGGGCGTGACACAGCATATTGGCGGAAGCGACACGAGCACGGCAATTTCTAATCTGCTGCTTGTGACAGGAAACTACGGTAAACCGGGAGCAGGCTCTTACCCATTGCGCGGCCATAACAACGTGCAGGGGGCAAGTGATTTCGGAAGCATGCCTGACAGAATGCCGGGGTATGAAAAAGTGACGGACGAACAAGTCCGCCAAAAATACGAGCGGGCGTGGGGTGTGCCGCTGCCGAAGGATCCGGGCATGACCAACCACGAAATGATCGAAAAAATCCATTCCGGCCAGCTGAAAGCGATGTATGTAAAAGGTGAAGAAATGGGTCTGGTCGATTCCAATATCAATCATGTACACGCCGCATATGAAAAGCTTGATTTCTTTGTGGTGCAGGACATTTTCTTTTCACGAACAGCCGAGTTTGCTGATGTTGTTCTTCCTGCGAGCCCGAGCCTTGAAAAAGAAGGAACCTTTACAAACACAGAACGCCGTATTCAGCGGCTGTATCAGGTGTTTGAACCGCTGGGCGAATCAAAGCCTGATTGGCAGATTATTATGGAGGTAGCCAATAAGCTTGGCGCCGGCTGGCACTATGAGCACCCTGGAGAGATTATGGAGGAAGCAGCCATGCTGTCGCCGATTTATGCCGGCGTCACCTATGAACGCCTTGAAGGCTACAATTCCCTGCAATGGCCTGTAAGCGCTGATGGAAAGGATTCGCCTTTACTCTTTACAGAGCGCTTCCCTTTCCCGGACGGCAAGGCCAAACTCTACCCTGTTCAGTGGACAGAGCCTGAAGAGTTCGGTGAGGAATATGACATCCACGTCAACAATGGGCGGCTCTTAGAGCATTTCCACGAAGGGAACCTGACCTACAAATCAAAAGGGATTTCGAAAAAAACGCCGGAAGTGTTCTTAGAAATTTCTCCTGAACTGGCGTCAGAGCGGGGAATTCAGGACGGAACCCTTGTCAGACTCACATCGCCTTTCGGAAATGTCAAAGTGAAGTGCTTGATCACTGATCGTGTCAAAGGGAAGGAAGTGTATCTGCCAATGAACGATTCAGGGGAAGCAGCGATCAACCTGTTGACAGGCAGCCATGCTGATAAGGATACCGATACGCCTGCATACAAAGAAACATCGGCCAAATTGGAAATTTTGAAGCGCGATGGAACCAATCCGCTGCCTAAGATCAATCACCGCAACGGCAATCCGCAGCCGCAAATCGGTGTGCAGGTACAAAAGAAATGGGCGCGGAACGATTATATTTTCCCTGGCGACGCTGTGAAAAGGGGGATTGGGCATAATGGCTAAAGCGATTAAACGAATTCAGAAAATCGAGATAACCGAAGAGGATCAGAGAAAGCGTGATATGAAAGAAATAGAAGATGCATTAGTCGAAAATAAGGAAGCCATTCTTGAAACGCTGCATATGATTGGGCACATGAACGAGCGCGGTGTTTTGCCAATGCTCCGCGGCCTTTTTGGCCAAGGAGATAAAGTTCTGGACATCTTAGTGAAAAAGGCAGATACAGAGGAAACGGCCAACACGCTTAAAAATCTGCTTCTTCTGTTTGGGACGCTCGGCATGTTAGACGTGAAACAGCTGGAACCTCTCATTTTGAAAGTGAATGCGGGAGTTGCAAACGCGGTGGAACAAAAGGACAGCGAAGAGAAAACAGGTTATTTTGATGTCATCCGCTCACTCAAAGACCCGGAAATCAACAAAGCAGTTACACTGCTATTCTCCTTTTTAAAAGGAATGGGACAAGATACAGAGGAGCTGGAACGCACGACTCAGCCTCCGGAGCACCAAAAACATCATCAGGAACCCCGAGAGAAAAGAGGAATGAATAAGAGGGATTGACCCCGCCCGAGCCGGCTGTTGCCAGCTCGGGTTTTTTGCAGGCAGCCGGCTAATCAATATGAAATCGAAGCAAAAAGAGCTCACTCAAAAAACAGGAAGATCTTGCGAGCGGGAGTGGTATGAAAAAGTGTTGGATGCAGGCAGCACATTTGCAGGAAACATCACCGGATATTATGATTACAAGAAAGCCACTGAGGGTGTTAATCCCGTTACAGGAGAAACATGTCTCCTTCACATCATGACTTCAAAAAATTCACCATTGTTCCATCTGGATCGGCAAATGCCGAAAATCTATTTAAGTTGTTGGAGGAATGATTCAGTATGTTAACAAGAGAAGATATCTTTAAGTATGTCAAAGAAAAATTCGGTACATCGCCAGATTACCCATTTCAAAAATTTCCATACTATGCCGCTTTAAGACATGAATCTAACGAAAAATGGTATGGTCTTGTAATGAATGTTCTTCCAGAAAAGTTAGGCTTAGATGGAAATGACGAAATAGATATTCTGAATTTAAAATGCCCTCCCGAAATAAGCGGCAGTTTAAGAAATGGAAAGAGTATTTTACCTGGATATCATATGGATAAGGAAAATTGGATATCACTTGTTTTAGAACGTATAGATTCAGAAGAAGAAGTTTATAACTTAATTGAGCAAAGCTTTAATTTAACCAAGTAAATCATGAAATGATCGTTTCGCAAAAGGAACCAGAAAATGTTCAAACTTTATTATAAAACCGAAACTTAAATTCGTTGGATAAGAATCCGTTTTGATCAATCTTTTTTTTCAAAACGGGTTCTTTCTATAATATGTGGGTTCTCATGATGATTTTAATCAACTTTATTTTAAAGCAACAACAACACGGCCATTAACAAAAGAGGCAAACCCTTACGTACCAAGGGTTTGCCTCTTCTCATTTAAAACGTCCCAGGAGAGATTCGAACTCCCGACACACAGCTTAGGAGGCTGTTGCTCTATCCACCTGAGCTACTGGGACACAGAACAATATTATAGTGCAAAAATCAGAAAAAATAAAGAGGTTGCAGCGGTTTTTTTAAAAATTTCTTCGGGAAAACATACATCCGGCAGACTTTGCAGCCTGCTGAATATATGTTTTGGCCTTAACCTTTCAGGTCAATATGATGTCCTGAAACGGGATGTGGCGCCTGAACCATGTCAACGAGCTGCTGTGCGCTTTGTTCGGCGGTGTCCAAAGCCGTCTTTGTCAGCGACATTTGCACGTTTTGATAAAGAGCGGCCTGACTCATGGCCATTGATAAAACAGCAATATCCAACATAACCACCTCCTTAACATGTGTATCGGTTAGAGAGGTGAGGACTTTACTCATATTTACTAATCTGAATATTCAATTTAATATAGTGGTAAACCGATCCCAGCGGCATCTTAAACACCATGAAAAAGAAGCCGTCTCTCACCGCCACTGACCGGTTCCTTGTTTGTCTTCGAATAAGAAGAGCTGTTTTGTATCTTCCGCGATTCTTCACTTCCTGAGCATTTGTCTAATGTCCTTTGTTGATTTCATTCTCGAAGAGGCTGATGATTCTATCATTCTGCTTGACAATCGTTCGCAACATGGCAACAATGTTTCCTGCAAATCCGATCAATATGATCATTAATATGATGATGATCCACATGGTAAACCACACCCTTTTGCACAAAATTTTCCTTTCGATTCAACATTACCACCTGGTCTTTCACAAAACAACTTTCCTTTTGAAACGGAGGCTGATTTTATGGATTGGCTTGAATTTGTTTCTGCGACGGTTCAATCATTGGCATGGCCAGCTACTTTGATGATGTGCGTTTTGCTGTTAAAGGAACCTTTGTCTGAACGGATGAAGGAATTGATCAAACTGAAATACAAGGACTTTGAATTGGAGTTTGACAAAAGGCTTCAGAAGCTCGTCTCCGTACGGGAAAAAAGGTTATCGGGACTGACATCTGTACGGTCAGCGCCGGCAGGGGAGAACATGATCGAAAGCGCTTGGTCTGATGTTCACAATGTTCTGCGGGAAACAGCCTCGACATTTGATCAAAATGCGATCCGCCTTGAAGGCGATGAATTGATTCAAATGCTGCATGACCGCGGAATGATACAAGACGACGCGGCATCTGTGCTTTCAGATCTTTCCGCTCTGCGTCGGGATGCATCGGACAGAGTGAGCATTACCGGAGCCCTGGCATACAAAACACTTTGCTTGGAGGAAGCGAAGCGTTTGCAATTATTAGCTGAACAACAAACTGCGATTAAATAAAAGGCGAAACGATTCATTTGATACTCTGACGCTTTACATCAGCGCCGGAGTTTTTTTGTATTTGAGCTAAAAATGAATTTTCTTTATCGAATAGACGATTTTACGGAGAGAGGCTGATTGCCGGTTTAAATATGATATCATGGTGGACAGGAAGAAGTTTATGATAAGAGAGGGTTTCATTTATATGCTAGAGAAAGCTGAAGCTTTATTGCAGCACTATTATGGCTATCCTTCACTGCGTCCGGGTCAGAAGAAAGCCATTCAATCGGTCGTTTCTGAAAAACGGGATACAGTATGCATTATGCCTACGGGCGGAGGGAAATCAATCTGCTACCAAATTCCCGCGCTCCTTATGGAGGGGACAACCATTGTGATCTCTCCTTTAATTTCCTTGATGAAGGACCAGGTGGATGCGTTAAATCAGCTTGGAATTCAAGCTGCGTACGTGAACAGTTCTTTAGGCCATGGCGAAATCGCTGAGCGGCTTTCCGTTTTAAAGGAAGGCGGCTACAAGCTGTTTTATGTCACACCTGAGCGGCTGACGTCTCCCGATTTTATTCGCGTGCTTTCCCGCATTCATATCCCGCTGACAGCGATTGATGAAGCTCACTGCATTTCACAGTGGGGCCACGATTTCAGGCCGAGCTACAGACATATTGAAAGCTTTTTAAATAGCCTCGGCACCCGTCCGGTCGTATTGGCATTGACGGCTACCGCAACGCCCGAGGTTCATGAGGATATTTGCACACAGCTCGGGATCGAAAAAGAGAGCACGGTTTTCACCGGTTTTTCACGGGATAATTTGACGTTTAAAATTTTAAAAGGCGAAAACAAGGATCGTTTTATCGAATCATATGTGGAGAAAAACCGCTCAGAGGCGGGAATTATTTATACAGCGACAAGAAAGGAAGCCGAAAGAATATCAAGCCGCCTGTCTCAAAAAGGAATTGCGGCCGGGTGCTATCACGGCGGGATGAATGATGAAGAAAGGGACCGGCAGCAGGATCTCTTTTTAAATGACGAGATCAGTGTGATGACAGCGACCTCAGCATTCGGAATGGGCATCGATAAATCCAATATCCGCTATGTGATTCATGCTCAAATTCCAAAGAACATGGAGAGCTATTATCAAGAAGCAGGACGAGCCGGACGCGACGGTCTTGACAGCGAGTGTATCCTGCTATTTTCTCCTCAGGACATCCGGCTTCAGCGGTTTTTAATCGAACAGTCGACAGAAGATGAAGACATTCGGGCGCAAGACGTGAAAAAGCTGAGGCAAATGGTTGATTTTTGCCATACTGAAGGCTGTCTTGAGCGGTTTATTCTTTCTTATTTTGGCGAAGTTTCGACTGAAGACTGCGGCAGGTGCAGCAGCTGTCTCGACACCCGAAGCATCACCGATGTGACGAAGGAAGCACAGATGGTACTGTCCTGCATCATCCGCATGGGAGAAAGGTTCGGAAAAACCATGGTGGCGCAAGTTCTGGCAGGTTCGAAAAATAAGAAAGTGACCGAAAACGGCTTCCAGCAATTATCGACTTACGGAATTTTAAAGAACCGGTCTATTGCCGACATCAGCGATTTTATAGAGTTTTTAATCGCAGATGAGTACATCCAGATGTCCGACGGAACATATCCCGTTCTCTTTGTCGCCAACAAGGGGCGAAACGTTTTGCTCGGCCGGGAAGCGGTGATGCGCAAAGAAAAAATGCAGACAAGTCAAATTGTTAAAGATGACGAATTGTTTGAACGGTTAAGAGCGCTGCGCAGAAAGCTTGCCCAGGAACAAGGCGTGCCTCCTTTTGTCATATTCTCTGACGAAACGCTGCGGGAAATGAGCGGGAAAGTTCCCCTGACAGACGAAGAACTTTTGTCAGTCAAAGGAGTGGGAGAACAAAAAAGAGTAAAATACGGCGCTGTATTTCTACAGGAGCTTCAAGCCTATAAAACTGAGAAAGAAGCATAAAAACCCAAAAACATCATATGTAAAAAGTTTTTTTAGTAAATCTCCTATTGCAGATAAAAAAAGATTGGAACCCTTGATCCACCTGAATTTATGCCGATTTTTGGACGGCTGAAAATCCTCCTCGTAAAATAACTGTAATCAAAAACAAATTGTTTTGTTATTGATTTGACATTTTCATATGTTACGATTGCTCCTGTTAGCCGGACAATAAAAAGCTAACAAGGGAGGATTTACTTATGAAGAAGACGTTTATGTCCTTTGTTGCAGTTGCAGCACTATCTTCAACTGCATTCGGAGCGAGTGCCTCTGCAAAAGAAGTAACAGTCCAAAAAGGTGACACCCTTTGGGGAATCTCGCAAAAACAAGGGGTAAATCTGCAGGACTTAAAAGAATGGAATCAGCTTTCCTCAGACCTGATTATTCCAGGACAAAAGCTGAACGTTTCTGAAAAACAGACAGAAGAAAAGAAACAATATACCATTAAAAAGGGAGACACTCTCTGGAAAATCGCTCAACAATTCGGCGTTTCCGTGAACGACCTTAAAAATTGGAACAACATAAAATCAGATATCATTTACCCGAATACATCCATAACTGTTGACGGACAGGCGACGGTTCAAGCTGCTGCGGCGCAGCCTGCGGAAACAAAGCCTGCCGTACAAAAAGAAGCGAAAGTTGAGAAAGCTGCGCCTGCACCTAAGCAGGAAAAAGAAACGGCTTCCCGTTCAAACGAATCTCAAAGCTCTCAAAGCGCTGCAAAAGAACTGACGGTTACCGCAACGGCATACACTGCCAATGACGGCGGAATGACAGGCGTGACAGCTACGGGTTTTGATCTGAACGCCAATAAAAACGCCAAGATTATTGCGGTGGATCCAAACGTGATCCCGCTTGGATCCAAGGTGTATGTTGAAGGCTACGGAGAAGCGACTGCTGCCGACACCGGCGGTGCGATCAAAGGGAACAAAATCGACGTATTTGTTCCAAGCAAATCCGCGGCAAAAAACTGGGGCGTTAAAACGGTTAAAGTAAAAGTTTTAAAATAAGAAGTTTTACCATTGATGGACACTGACCATGGAGATGATCAGTGTCTTTTTTCTGTTTTCTGCATCTTTTTTTCGATTTAGATGTTTTTTTAGATTGGCAAATGGGTAGTTCAATAGATATGTACATATCAGCTGATTTAGAAAAGGAGATGTAGGAGTATTGCTGTGGATTATCATGACATTTTTATTGATTAATGCAGGGATTTTTATTTTTTCTTATCTGAGGACAAAAGATATTAATTTGAAGACGTCAGACGGTTATTTTCTCGGCGGGCGCAGTCTCACTGCTCTCTATATTGGAAGTTCGCTGCTTTTAACCAATTTGTCAACAGAACAAATGGTAGGGTTAAACGGTCAAAGCTATTCGGGAACGATGAGTGCGATGGCTTGGGAGGTTACAGCACCGCTTGCGCTCATTATGCTGGCATTCGTTTTTTTACCGAGGTATCTCAGTTCTGGGGTTACGACGATACCTGACTTTCTTGAAAAACGCTATGATCAAAGAACGCGGCAAATCGTCTCGATTCTCCTGCTTCTGGGATATGCGACCTCGTTTCTGCCAACCGTATTGTACTCCGGGGCGCTCGTTCTCGATCAAGTGTTTAATATTTCCTCTGCGCTTGGAATCAGTACGTTTGCGACTGTTTTTTTCATCTCGCTTGTGATCGGGGCCGCAAGCTGCTGCTACATATTTTTTGGGGGACTAAAAGCTGCGGCATCGGCTGATGCCATTTATGGCGCCGGTTTAATTCTTGGCGGTCTGTTTATTTTTGTGCTTGGAATCATGGCAATCGGCGACGGCAGTCTCTTAAACGGCTATACTGAGCTGACGAGTGTACATAAGGAAAAGCTGAATGCCATTACAGCCGACAACGCTGCAGAAGTCCCGTGGCCGACGATTTTTACGGGACTGCTTGTGAACAACTTATTTTATTGGGCTGTTAATCAGTCGATCGTTCAGCGGGCGCTTGGGGCGAAAAACTTGGCTGAAGGGCAGAAAGGCGCATTGCTGGCCGGTGTATTTAAGACGATCGGTGTGTTTTATCTCGTTCTTCCCGGGGTTATTGCTTACCATCTTTACGGAGGTCATATTGAAAATGCTGACACCGTTTACCCTAAGCTGATCGTTGATTTGCTGCCGACTGCACTTATCGGTGTCTTTGCCGCGATTTTATTCGGAGCGATTCTCAGCTCGTTTAACGGTTCGCTGAACAGCACGATCACGTTGTTTACATTGGATTTGTACAAACCGATCTTCAAGCCTGAGGCAAAAGAAGAAGAGCTTGTGAAAACGGGAAGGATCTTTGTGGTGATCCTTGCCGCGGTGTCGATTATCATCGCGCCTTTTATTCTGTTTGCGCCGTCCGGACTTTACAATTATTTGCAGGAAATGTTCGGATTTTTCAATGTCCCTGTATTGGCTGCCGTCGTCGTTGGATTCTTTACGAAAAAAGTGCCGGCGCTTGCTGTGAAATGGGCGATATTCGCACACATTGTTTTGTATACCATCTCAAAAATCTATTTTGGCCAAATTCATTTTCTCTATATATTGGCCGTTTTGTTTCCGTTTTCCGTTCTCTTGATGCTTTTCATCGGAAAATTGAAGCCAAGGCCGTCAGAATTCAAGCTTGAGAAAAATGCTAAGGTTGACTTGCGGCCATGGAAGCATGCCAAACTTGCTTCTATTCTTGTGATTTGTCTGATGGCCTGCATTTATCTGTTATTTTCGCCTTGGGGTCTTGCCAAATAAAAAAAGGCAGAGGATGTGTTCATCCTCTGCCTTAATGTTTTGTGATACAAAGTGATACATGTTCTTTCTGTGCGTCGATCCGGCACCGTCCGCCAATCGGAAATGTAAAGAAAGGGGTTGTATGGCCGAAATCTATATTTGCGATAACGGGTATTTGAGAAAGCTCTTTTTTTGTTTGCACAATTTGTTTAAGGAGCTCAAGCGTTACGGCTGATGCTGTCTGAAAACGGCCAATGAGAACGGCTTTGACACCGGAAAAATCGGGCAGATGAAGCAAGGACTGCAGATCGCGGTCAAAAAACGCTGCCGGCGATTCCCAATCATCCTCAAGAAACAATACGGCGTTCTTGATGTCAGGGAAATATTCCGTACCTTGCAATAGGTTCAATGTGCACAAATTCCCTCCTATGATCTTTCCGTCTGCTGAGCCTTCGTTGATCACAACAGGGCCGCTGTTTTGTTTGGGACATTCTTCAGTTTCG
Organism: Bacillus sp. BS3(2021); assembly: GCF_021043345.1. NCBI lineage: Bacteria > Bacillati > Bacillota > Bacilli > Caryophanales > Bacillaceae > Bacillus > Bacillus sp. BS3(2021). The sequence goes on along the minus strand of NZ_JAJNDM010000012.1, from coordinate 80,856 downwards.
ATTTCTTCACACCACATCGATGATGGTTCAACATCGTAGACACCGCTTGCGCAACAGCACTTCAAAAAGTAATCTGTCATATAGTTTAGTCCATACCCCATTGAAAAGCTTGAAAAATGAGGTCCCGAATAGGTGACAAGCCCGGTTTTTGCATAGATCGCCGCTGAAAGAGCGGTAATATCTGAAAAGCCGCAGAACACTTTTGGGTTGGCTTTTATGAGTTCATAATTCAAATGTGATAACAGCTGATTGCTGTTATACCCGCCGAGCACAGTGAGTATTCCTTTGACGCGTTGATCGGAAAAGGCATCATGGAGATCGCTTACTCTCGATTGAATGCTGGAGGAAGAACATTCATCAATTTCATTAGCATGTGCGGAAAAAGAGATTCGAAATCCGAGATTGTTTAAAACCGTTCTCGCCTTTTCGATCTTATCGGTGTTGAGAAGTGACAGGCTTCTCGATGGGGCAATCACCCTGATTTCGTCACCGGGCTGTAGTTTTTCTGGAAACATGAACGGGCACACCTTTCATTGTTTCTATCTATTTCACCATACTTTTAAAGATCCTGCCACTGAATTTCACCGGATTTTGAACCGGGGTCGATCGTTACTTCAAAATGATGCTTTTCATAAAAATGGATCAGCCGGTCCACATGGTCCCAATCCCTTTCAGCAATGTCCCCCGTGATGACCGGTATGTTGTGCTCGCGGGCTTTTTCTTTTAAATACTTCATGCAGATGGAACCATAACCGTAGCTTGCCGGCCCTTTAATATCCCCGATATGGATCGCGCGTTTTTCTTCTTTGTAGGAAGCGACAAGAGAAAAATCACATCTTCCGCGGTACGGCGACTGGCAATCGCTTAACATGATCTTGCATGTCCGGCCATCATCAATCGAATGGACAATCATCCATTCATCGTCTTTCGATTGATCAATACCGAGCACTCGCGAATCTTTGGAGATATCCTTCATATTTTCACGCATCCGAAACAGTTGAAATTGCAATTCGTTCAATTCCTTCTGCAAGCCGGAGCTGTCTTTTTGCATTTCTTCATCCGTTATCATAAAACTTGCTCCTTTCCATTAAAACATACAGTTTTCGATTATAGTAAAAAGAACGGCAATTTGCAAATGGGTTGCTAGAATTAAATTTTAATGTAATTTTAAACAAAAATTTCACATTCTACGATTTTTTTGTGATAGAATTCATATGACTTCTGGTATATTTACCTAGGATACGAGACAATGGATCCTCCTAATCCCAGAAAAACCATGACAAAAGGAGCGTACGATTTTGAAGAAAAGAATTTTTTCTCTATTGATGCTGATGTCAGCTTTTGTTCTTGTATTAGCTGCATGTCAGCAGGCTGATCCAAAAGGATCTTACGCAACGGCTTATAAAAAGCTGATTTCTGCGAAATCATACGAGTTTTCAAGTGATATCGGCTTGAAAGTTGACGCATCCAACCTTGGAGCGGAAGATAAGCAAGTTGCTGATATGCTGAACGATGCAACATTAACGATCAGCGGAAAAACGAATGCTGAAACGAAACAGTCTGAGGCTGTGATTAAAGCGAAGCTGAAAGTCCAAAACATGTCGCTTGATTTCGATATTCCGGTTTATATGGACGAAAAGAAACAAGTCGGCTACATCAAAATTGACAGCGTTCTTGACAGCTTCGGCTTCTTCCTTGGAACAGCCGGCATGAATTTTGACAGCGTCAAAGGCAAGTACCTTGAATTCCCGCTTGAAGATGACAAAACTTCATCTCAAGACACGGATGAACTTCAAAAACAATTGATGGAATCCATCAAAGAAGCTGCAGACAATCTGCCTGCAGATAAGTTTGAAAAAGCGGATCTGACAGATAAAGAAAAAGAGCAGGGTGCTGCTCAAAAAGTCGCTTTCAGCTTTAGTGACAAAGAAATTAAAGCTGCGGTCGTCAAGTTCATCGAAATCGCCGGAAAAGCGAGCGGAGAAGCTGTTCCGAAGAGCGAGCTGAACAAGATTAAAGACGGACTGAAAGACGTCACATTCAAAAAGTTCGATGTGACATCAACAATCGATGACAAAGAAAATCTTCTGACTGAAAATGCGGATATCTCTTTGTCTGTTGACAGCAAAAAAGCACCTCAATCTTTAGGCATCACGGCATCTACAACTTACAAAAATATCGATGGTGACGTAAAGTTTGAGCATAAACCGAATAAAGAAGATATCGTAACTGAAGAAGAATTCGAAAAATTAATGGCTAAAGATGCTATGAATTTCTAAGGCATCCGCCTTGGTTCCCTTCCTCGTTCTAGAGGAGGGGAATTTTTGTATATTCTGTGACTAAATTCTGACGAAAAGCCGAAAACGTTGACATTCCTCCTGAATTTGAATACGATTTTGATAGCTTGCACAAATAGGAGAGATTGCCCGATATGACACATACACAAAAAAATAAAAACTATACAGGCATTGTTGTTGCTCTGACGATTATCATAAACGGTGTCATTGCCCTCTTGTTTTTCATGCCGAAAAGCGACAAATTCGCTCATTTGGATTTGACTTTTCTGCCGCTTTTGAACGCAGTCTGCAACAGCTTCACATTCATTTTCTTAGTGGCTGCACTGATCATGATTAAACAGAAAAACATTAAGGCGCACAAGCGGTTTATTTTTGCCGCTTTTACGACAACGTTCATCTTTCTTGTTTCATACTTAACTTACCATTCATTAATGCCTGACACTCATTTTGGCGGGGAAGGGATTATAAGACCGATCTACTATTTTATTTTGATCACACACATTGTCTTGTCCGCTTTAATCGTTCCCTTGGCCTTGTTTACGTTGTTCAGAGGCCTGAGCATGCAGGTGGAACGCCACCGCAAAATCGCCCGCTGGACGATGCCGCTTTGGCTGTATGTCAGCCTGACAGGTGTTCTCGTCTATATGATGATTTCCCCATACTATTAAAAGCCGGAGAATCCGGCTTTTTTTTGTTCCCGCAACTTCTTCTCTTTTAAAAGCGATTTTCCTCTGGTACAAAAATATATGCTGAAATAGATGATCGTCTACACAAGATATGGAAATAGGAATATAAATAATTAGAGCTTTTTATAGAAATGAAAAAGGGAGATGGATATGAAAATTTTGCTTGCCACTTATTGGAATATACCCCATGTAGGTGGTGTATGGACATATATGGAGCAATTAAAAGAAAAGCTGGAGTCCTTAGGACATGAAGTGGATTTGCTCGGATATGGAGAAGAGAGCAGTATCGTTCATATCGTAGATGAAAACCGCAGCGTCAAAAAAGATGAGCTGCTTCCATTAGTTAAAGCAATGATGAGCGAAGAGAAGTATCCGGAAATATACGCAAATCAATTGGTCAGCTATACTGAGCTTCAGCGCTATGTCTATGAGCTGGGCGCTGCCTATTTGGGACTTGACAAATATGATCTAATTCATGCGCAGGATATCATTTCAAGTACATGTATTAAGCGTGTTATGCCTAAAGATCAATTGCTTGTCACGTCGCTTCACGGCAGTGTCGCATATGAAATCAGAGATCAGCTCAACACCATCCACAGATCGTCGACTTCCCATGTTGCAAAGGCATATTTTGACCACCTAGAAACAATAGGTGCGATGTCTGGCGATACGGCGATTGTTGCAAACAACTGGCTTAAAGATATTTTGACGGAAGAATTTGAAGTGCCGGAAGAAAAAATCCTTGTTTCTCAGTACGGCTATGATATTGACGGATTTCTGGGACGGATGGACACAAAGGCAGCTGATATGCCTTTAACGGATAAGAAAGTGATCCTTTTTACCGGAAGAATGATTGAAAATAAAGGTATACATCACTTAATTGAATCACTAGCTCTATTAAAAAACCGTCGAGACGATTGGGTATGCTGGCTGGCAGGAGAAGGGGAAAAGCTCGCCGGACTCAGAATTCAAAGCGAGCAGCAGGGGATTGATGATAACGTCGAATTTCTGAGAAATCGGAAAGATGTGCCTTACTTGTTATCCCTCGCTGATATATATGTTCTTCCAAGTCTTTTGGATAACCAGCCTTTATCTTTAATTGAAGCTCAAATTGCCGGGGTTCCTGCAATTGTCAGTGATGCTGGAGGTTTGCCGGAAATGGTAGAGCATGAAGTGACTGGCCTTATCGTATCAAAGGGAGATGTGAATGCACTGGCAAATAGTTTAGAACGATTGCTGGAAGACGATGATTTTAGAAATCAATTGGGGAATAACGCCAGGGAGTTTGCTAGGAAGCATTGGGATATGGATGAAGCCGTCACCAGGGTCCTTGATATTTATCAAAATGAGAAATAAGGAGTGAAATTGAATGAAATCTTTAATTATTAATCACTTGTTTGAAGGTTTAAACAAAGAAATAGATGCTGAATGGTGGGCAAAATATGTGGATCTGCTGGTCGAATTCACCGAAGAGCGGAATAGCCAGAAGCAAGATAGCTCAACGGCATCCGCAGAATCAGATACAGATGTGAGTGAATCTGTCGATGAGAGCCTTAAACCTTTAATAGCAGAGCTAAAAGATATTTTTGAAGATATGAATAGCAGCATTTTGGAGAATAATAATAAAGTTTTAAAAGATATTCTAGGGGCTGCAGCTCAAGGAATTGATCGCAATGTTTTAGAGGAAATCATCGAGTCAGTGCGTAAAGAAGTCAGAGTGTCTGATCCCGAAACGGCAGAGTCTTTAGAAACGTTTAAAGAATCGACTGACAATAATACGGTTACCAGCTCTACTGAAAGTTTGGAACGGTCAGTTGTAGAAACACTTACAGAATCACTGCCCGAAGACCACACAATCCCAAGCCCCGAAACTGTAAAGGTGCTTAAAGCAGTTCAAGAAAATCGTAATGAAAGTGAAAATAATTAAAAATAAAAAGCCTTCGCAATCCGAAGGCTTTTTATTTTTTTGTATTCTTATTATTTCAAATTGAAATTAAATGCAGTAGGTAGCTGTCTTTTACCTTTTTCCGTTACGAGGCATACAATACTATCAGCAGTATATCTTTTTCCTATTAAAGAAGAACATAAAATAGGAGGGGAACGATGAGGTGATTGATAGATGAATTTAAAAGACATTAAAGGTCAATATGATGCCGTTTTTAGTCTGGGACATCTTTGTTTAGCGGCTATTCAGCTGAGAAACAATGATTTAAGGCCTTTTGCAGGACCTCTGGACTGGGTTACCACGAATTCTCTCTCAGATCTCAATCGGCTTCTTAGAAATCGCTTCACCGGCTTTATGAATTCTAAAAATATCAGAGTCATTGGCTATAATACAGGTGAAAAAAAAGAAGAGGGATCTACAATCTATGTTTTAGATGACTTTTATAACATTGGCTCTGTTCACGACTTTGACGCGGATCAAAATACGCTTGATCAATTGATCACTTATTCTGAAGTGATGGAGAAGTACAACAGAAGGATTAACCGCTTTTTGGAGAAAGTTTCAACAGGCAATCGCATCCTATTTGTCAGGACAGAAGGAGAAGGCAGCTTTAAAGAAGCACAGGAACTTGAACTTGTATTATCAGATTTGGTTCAGCACGACTTTAGCGTTCTTCTGGTGAAGCACTCGAAGGTGAATGGGATTGTAGAGAAAAATTGGCCATTAGAAAAGACTTGCACTGTTGAACTGCCGGACAAAGAGATATGGGAGTCAAACAATGATCTATGGGCATCGTTGTTTAAAGGAATCACTCTCGTTTAAACCGGATTTTTTTGGAGTTTACCAGAGGAGGAAAAGAAATGTTTGAAAATAAAACGATATTCATTACTGGAGGAACAGGCTCATGGGGCCAGGAACTCATTCTTCAGCTGCTATCCTTAAATCCTAAAAAGCTCATTGTATTTTCCAGAAATGAAGAAAGACAAGTTCAAATGAGAAGGCAGATTGAAGATCCGAGGCTGACGTTTTTCATCGGGGATATCAGAGATCGGAAAGCGCTGAATACAGGATTAAAAGGTGTCGACTATGTCTTTCATTTAGCTGCGCTGAAGCATGTGCCGGTTTGTGAAGAACAGCCGCTTGAAGCATTAAAAACGAATGTCACAGGGACGGAAAACGTTATTGAAGCAGCGATCGAAAACGGGGTTAAAAAAGTCATCAACGTCTCGACTGACAAAGCGGCTGACCCTGCCAACTTTTACGGAATGACGAAAGCGATCGGCGAGAAGTTGATCGTATATGCGAACCATCTCTATTCAGACACGGATTTTATTTGTGTAAGGGGAGGAAATGTGCTCGGAAGCAGCGGAAGTGTTCTTCAGCTTTTTAAAGACCAGATCAGGAAAAAGAACCAGGTCTCCATCACAGACAAAAGAATGACCCGTTTCTTCCTCACGAAGGAAAAAACGATCCGGCTTTTATTAAAAGCGGCTGAAAGCGGTCAAGGCGGGGAAATTTTCATTATGAATTCGCCGGCCTGCAGAATTTTAGACATGGCTGAAGTGCTGATCGAAGCTTACGGAAACGAAAAAACGTCCATTGCAGAAACGGGGGCAAGGCCGGGGGAGAAGCTTCATGAACTGCTGATTTCACCTCATGAACGGCAGCATGCTGTTTCATTTACAAATGACCTCGCGGTGGTGCTTCCTGCAATCAAAATGCCTGAACTTCATAAAAAGTATGCGGATTGTCAGCCTTTAGAAACTGATCATTTGAGCTCAAAAGACTTTTTAATCTCAAAAAAGGAAGTAAAAGAAATGCTGAAAGAAGGCGGTTTTTTGGAGTAGAAGGATGGACCGAAGCGTTCACGGAGAATACGCGAACTGATGACAGGCATGGCATGCGGCTGCAGGCGATGCTTCTGTTCGCTCCTCGAAAACAAGACAAGCCGGACGAAAATTCACCCGGCTTGCCGTTTTGTCAATGTTCAAGTGTTAACCCTTCGATATGTTCTTCGACTTTTTTTGTGCGTTCCATTACTTTTTCCGTGTAAGAATAATCCCCGTAGCAATAAGGGTAGCGGAAATTGTTTGTATCTCCGCCGCAATTATACAGATCGGGGTTCTTTTTGACTTGTTCCTCGGAAAATGCCTTTGCCAGCTTCTCTGAGTGCTTTCCGCCGTGTTTTGAGACGTAATCGATATAACCCGATCCCATATTATAGCTTTGGATAATCGTTTCAATATCGACGCCTTTTTTCTGTCCCTTTTTATACATTGCTGTAAAGTGGCGCACACCCTGCTTAATGCTTGCTTTTGGATCGTCAATCTCATTTCGCTTCATACCGAGAGATTCCGACGACTGCATCGGATCACCGCCTCTGCCTTTCGACTCCTGATACATCATGCCCAATAAAAGAGCGGTGTATTGTGAAAGATCCTGTTCATCGAGTTCTTCTTCAACAAGAGGTTTGTAATCTTTTAATCTCTCAAGAATGTTAGATTCAGTGTCAAGAGGAAGCCATTTTAATTGTTCCAGACCGGAGATGGCAAAGAAAATGATCAAGGGAACAAACACAAAAAAAGACAAACAGCCAGCTCCGGCTAAACATCCCGATTTCTTTTTCTTCAATGGTTTCACCTCTGTAGCGCCCTGATGCAAAACAGTATACAGCCTCATTTATTATGACATATATCTTCAAGAAGACCAAGCGATATCCTTCTATCTTGGATCGCGGTCAAAGCCGAATGTGACGTTCGGAAGAGTACGGATTCTGAACAAAAAGTATATAAAACCGGCAATCAGCCAGCCGGCTCCAATCATGAGCGCATTTTTGCTGATGCTAAGCAGCAGCCAGCCGCAGAAAGAGGCTCCCAAAAAGGGCAGAACCAAATAGCGAAGCGTTTTTAAAAAGCCTCTTTCCTGTTTTCGAATGTAGTAATGGCCGATGACAGACAGGTGGACAAAAATGAATCCGATCAGCGCGCCGAAACTGATGAATGAATAGATGACCTCGAGTTCCCCGATCATGGCCGTCAATGAAATCAGCCCGATGAACATAATGTTAAACACCGGCGTCTTTAAAGTCGGATGCACATAGCCGAAAAAGCGTTTCGGAAGAGAGCTGTCCCGCCCCATCGCATACAAAAGCCTCGAAGCGCTCGCATGCGAAGAAAGCGAGGATGAAACGACAGCGACCATCGTGCCCGCCAAAAAGAAGGACTTTAAAAAAGCGCCTCCTGTATATAGGGCTATTTCCAGCGATGCCGAATCGGCATGCTGGAAGCTATCATAGGACGGATAGATTTGCTGCATCAAGTAAGAAATCGCCGTAAACAGCGTTCCGCCGATCGCTACTGTTAAAAAGATGGCTAACGGAATGTTCTTCTTCGGGTTGACCGTTTCTTCAGACATGGTGGAAATCGCATCAAAGCCAAGAAACGAAAAACACAAAATCGTCGCTCCTGATACAATCAGGGAAGGCTCGATATCAGAACGGAAAAACGGATCGGCTGAAACCAGCTCGCCCGTCCCGAGGCCGTCTGCGAGCCCGGCGATCATAAATCCGGCAAAAGTCAGGGCGACGATCACTTGAAAAGCGACGAACAGCCCTGTAATATTTGCGGTTAGTCTGATGCCTAAAATATTGACAACGGTAATCGATAAAGCGAGCAGAACGACCCAAAAGCCATGCGGCACTTCAGGAAAAGCCGCCGTCAAATAAGCGCTGCCGATCGCAAAATTGACCATCGGCAAAAATAAATAGTCTAGCATGATCGTCCAGCCGGCTAAAAATCCTGCGTGCGGATGAATGCTTTCATATGCATATGTATAAACCGATCCCGCTTTTGGATAGGCTTTGACCATGCTGCCGTAGCTCAAAGCGGTCAAAAGGAGTGCGGCAACAGTGAATATGTATGCCGCCGGAACGTGCCCCTTTGTCAGTTGTGCGACCACTCCGTATGAATCAAATACGACGAGCGGGTCCATATAAGCAAGGCCGATCACAACAAGCGGGCCGAGTGTAAGGCTTCGTTTAAGCGCAGTTTCGTTTTTCAATGACTTCTAAATCCCCTTATGTAAAAAATACAGAAATTAAGACATATTTTATCTGTTTTTTTGCGCTTGAGCAACTGTATAAAACCTCTTTTTTTCGTATAAAAATAGCAAATGTTGCAAACCCTTTGAAAAAAGGCAAGGAGTATGAAGGTATGGATATATTGAGAGGCTATGTTGAAGCCGTCAAAAGAAATATGGAGACGATGAATGCATCTGATTATGATGGAAAAGAAGAGGATCTAAGAAAACAGCAGGAAGAGCTCGAACGCTATGAACAACGGTTAAAAGAGAAAAGCGCTTCGGCCGATCGCTTTGATCAGGTAGTCGATGCCGCTGTAGATTGTGCGGCCGGCGATATTTCATTTTCACAGCTTGAACATATGTATCAGCAAGAAGGCAGCTAGCGTCCGGATCAGCGGACGCTTTTTTCGCGATTCAGGATGATGCGGACAGATCACCTGGATAGCGCAATATATAGAAGCGAAAAAATCATGTACATGTGAAGGAGATGGTAAAATATAGTTTGAAAGGGGAGGAGCAATTTTGACTAACTATATTTGCACGACGTGCGGTGTTCAATATGACGCTGCTCCGAAAGAGCCGGCGGAATGCATTATTTGCAATGAAGAAAGACAGTATGTCAATCATTCAGGGCAAGCTTGGACAACGCTGGAAGAAATGAAGCAAAGCGGAAGGTTTCAAAACGAAATCGCATTGGAAGAAGAGCGATTATACAGTTTGACGACAACCCCCGAATTCGGCATCGGTCAATCGGCATACCTGATACAGGAGCCCGGTTTTAACTTACTGTGGGATTGTATCACATACCTGGATCAGCGGACGATTGAGAATATCGAGCGGATGGGCGGAGTCCAGGCGATCGCTTTATCACATCCGCATTATTATGCTGCACAAACGGAATGGGCTGAAATGTTTGATGCTTCGATCTACATTCATGAAGATGACAAACAATGGGTGCAGCGGCCGAGCAGCCGGATTGTGTTTTGGTCCGGCGATTCCCTCAAGCTGTCAAGCGGGTTGACCTTGCACAGGCTTGGCGGCCATTTTAAAGGGGGAGCGGTCTGCCATTGGGCAAACGGAAACGGAGGCAAGGGAATCCTCCTTTCAGGAGACATTATCCAAGTCGTTCAAGATCGCAGATGGGTGAGTTTTATGTACAGCTATCCAAATTTGATTCCTCTTCCTGCCGGCAAAGTGGAGCAAATAGCTGATCAATTAAAAAATGTTCCATTCAACCGGCTGTACGGCGCTTTTCGCCGCTCTGTGGAAAACCATGCCGGAGAACGTGTACAGCTGTCAGCCGCAAGGTATGCAGAAGCGCTTCTGGGAACGCTGTTTTCGACTTGATCTGTTCCCTGGCTATAAAACTTTTCAACCGGTATGTTTTGGTATATGATATGAAGGTAAAAGTTGCGCGGAAAAGGTGAAAAGCATGAGTGAGCACAATCAGGAAACAACAGAAAAACAGGTGCGGGCCGAGTTAGATGAAGAAACTTTATTTCTCGTTTCACAGACGTTTAAAGCGCTCTCAGACCCTACGAGAATCAAAATTCTTCACCTGCTCTCACAAGGCGAACATTCGGTCAATGAAATAGCAGAGAAGCTGAGTCTGCTGCAGTCAACCGTTTCGCACCAGCTCAGGTTTTTAAAAAATCTTCGTCTCGTTAAATCAAGAAGGGCAGGGACTTCCATTTTTTATTCTCCGGAAGACCAGCATGTCCTCGATGTACTTCAGCAGATGATCGATCATACACAGCATGACTAAAGCTTATGAAAAGGCAAACTCCACATCCCGAGTTTGCCTTTTACGCTGAGCGTTTTTCTTCGTTTCTTCCTTTTTTTAAAACAAAAAAAGAGAAACCGACATAATAAACGGCCAGTACAAAAAAACCGATCATCGTGGCCGGGTCCTGCGCAAAAAGGGCGCCGTACGCTGCTGAACCCCCGTTTGAAACCGCAGTATGGAGCTGGCCGATCTCGGCGATCCGGTAAAGAAACCGGTATAAAAATAACAAAAGTACGATCAATTCAATCCATAAATGCGTTCTGAAATAAAGGATGCCGTCCCGATTTTCGATTGACACATGCTTCAGCGCATAGGCGGTCAAGATGAGTCCGAGCGCGATCCCAATCAGATCATAGAAGTATGATAAAGGGTGAAGTGCGCTCATCGTCAGCAGAAAAACGAAAATTCCCGAAAAGAGGATGATCCGGAACAGCATGCGTGCCGGCTTTAGAGGCTGATAGCCGACTGAGCGTTTGAACTTGATATAGACGAAGGACACAATGGCGAAAAACTGTAAAAAATAATATATGATGTTTTTAAAACCTCCTTTTTTAAGGAGTATATGTCCAAACTGTATAAATCGTAACAGGAAAAGTGATTTTCTAAATAATTGGGTGATGAGATCCCCTTTTTTGTCATGATATTCCAAAATGGTGTGTGCTTTAGAATGAAAATTGACAGCGTAAGATGAATGTGAGGGATCTGCGGTGAAAATTGACCGGCTATTGGCCATCGTGATTTTATTGATTAATAAACGCCAAGTGCAGGCAAAGGAGCTTGCCGGCATGTTCGAAGTCTCTGTCAGAACGATTTACCGGGATATCGAGGCGATCAACCAGGCGGGCATTCCGATTGTTACCTTACAGGGAGCGGGAGGCGGGATCAGCATCATGGAGCGGTTTCGGCTCGAAAATAAACTGCTTTCTGCAGACGAACTGGCTGCCATTACTACGGCTTTGGAAAGCGTTTCTTCGACGTATGAAGTCCTTCATCACGGTTCTGCCCTTGAAAAAATCCGGTTTCTCGTTTCCGAAGAAGAAATGCCGGAATTCCGCAAGAAAACGGAAAAATGGTTTGTTGACATCTCTTCCTGGGGAGAAAGTCCTGTCATCAAAGAAAAGATCCGTTTGTTGGATGAAGCGGCAGACAGCACGCGGGCGGTCTCCTTTACATACGTGAACAGAGAGGGGCAAACCGGAACAAGGAAAGCTGAGCCGCATACCCTCGTCCTAAAGGGAAGGCACTGGTATTTATATGCGTTTTGCCTGAAGAGACAGGCGTTTCGCTTCTTTAAACTGTTGCGTATGAAAGACGTGCAGATGCTTGAAGAAAAGTTTGAAAGAAAGGAAGTTGATCTGTCTTCACTTCCTTGGGAAACATCATGGTACAAACCGGACAATATGACCGAGTTGACCCTTCTCATTAAACCGTCGGGAGAGCCTTTGGCGAGAGAATGGTTTGGCTCAGAAGCTCTCACTTATGAAAACGGACAATGCGTGGCAACCGTTTCTTATCCGGAAGATCAATGGCTGTACGGATTTCTCCTCCAATTTGGAACACATATTGAAGTTCTCACACCTCCCCGCATCCGTCAAAAAATAAAAAACTTGGCTAATCAAATTGTACATTTATACGAAACCTGACACGATGCTGTCAGGTTTCTTTTTGTATGATGAAGAAAAAGGAGGAATGAAACATGGAACATCATGTTTGCCAAAGCTGCGGCATGCCGATGACAAGCGAACTTTTCGGCACAGAAAAAGACGGGGGGAAGAATCGCGACTACTGTATGTACTGCTATGAAAACGGAGCATATACACATCCGGATGCGACATTGAAAGAGATGATTGACATCTGTGTTCCTTATATAAAAGAAGAGGGAAAAACCGAGGCCGAAGCGAGATCGCTCTTGGAGCGGACGCTCCCTCATTTAAAACGGTGGGCGTCGGATACGCAAACGAGGCGGGCAGAGAAGATGAGCTTTTCTCATTTCGAAAAACAGAAGGCAAAGTTATTCAGCGGGATATCGACCGTGACAAGCAACCGTGATGAAGTATCCGAAAAAGGTAAAATTCCTTCCATGTGGAGTTTATATCGCGAAAAATTTCCGCATACTGAACGCCAGGACATTAGGAGAGACACGATCGCACTTTATTCAGATTATGAGACGGACGAACACGGGACATATACATTTTCAATCGGAACGTTCGTTGATCAGCAAGAAAAAACGGCCAATCTCATTTCGCTCCCTGCATCCGAATATGCCGTTTTTGTTTCAAAGCGGGGGAGGATCGCGGAGGTCGTGTTTGAAACTTGGCAAGAGATTTGGACATGGGATGAAAAAAATCTTCGTACTTATACCGGAGATTTTGAAGTTTATGATGAACAAGCAGAAAATCCCGAAAATGCCCAAGTTGTCATCTATGTTGCTGTCGATCGAAAAAAATAATGCTTGCAAAACTAATGCCATTAGTTTTAAAATGAAAACTAACGGTATTAGTTTTTTATTTTGATCGAAGAGGTGAAAGCGATGAGGATTACCCGATTTGAATCGGTCTACCAGCTGACTTTTTTTCCGCGCCTATTTCCTGTCAACTGTTATTTAGCAGATGAAGAAGACGGCCTTACATTAATTGATACAGGGATTCCGATCAGCAAAACAGGGGTTTTAAAGGCTGCGGATCATCTCCGTAAGCCGATTAAACGGATTTTGCTGACCCATGCCCACAGCGACCATGTCGGTTCGCTTGACGCACTGTACTACAGCCTTCCCGGTGTGAAAGTGTCCATATCTGAACGGGATGCGCGTCTGTTAAAAGGTGATACAAAGATGCTGGAAGGGGAGCGCGGAACAATCAAAGGAGGCGTTCCGAAAAACATCAAGACAAATCCTGATATCCTTTTAAAGGAAGGAGACAGGATCGGTTCATTGCTGACTGTTTCATCACCCGGGCATACGCCTGGCAGCATTTCGTTTTTGGATGAAAGAAGCGGACTTCTCATAGTCGGTGACGCGTACCATACGCGAAGCGGCATGACGGTATCAGGACATTTAAAGCTTTCATTTCCTTTTCCGGCTTTGGCCACGTGGGACAAAGAAATCGCTTTAGAAAGCGCGCAAAAGCTGTTAGATTTAAAACCGAAGGCGCTTGCCGCCGGCCACGGCAATCTTGTCCATGATCCGGTTCAAGCGATGACAAAAGCGGTGAACGAAGCACATATCAAATTGAACAGGAAAGGATGAAGAAATCGTGTCTCCACGAATCGGTTTGAATAAAGAAGCAGTATTGGAAGCTGCGGCATTTCTGGCTGATGAGGAAGGCATTCATGAAGTGACGCTTGCTTCTCTTTCCAAAAGGCTGAATGTCAAATCTCCGTCTCTGTACAATCATATAAAAGGATTGAACGACTTACGGAAAGAACTCGCACTTTACGGCTTGACGATACTTTATGAAAACATGGCTTCTGCTGTCCAGGGAGCCGAAGAGGATCAGGCTGTCAGCAGAATGGCTCACGCCTATGTCACTTTTGCCAAAAACAGGCCGGGGCTTTATGAAGCAACTTTTATTGCAATGCCTGATGAAGATGAACGGCTTGACGAAGCAGGAGACAGAATCCTCGCCTTGGTGCTTTCCGTTCTGAGAGACTATCATTTAGACAATGACTCCGCGATCCATGCGGTCAGAGGCTTGAGAAGCATCATGCATGGATTTGCAACACTCAGGCAACAAGATGCGTTCGGTCTTCCTTATGATGTGGAAGAAAGTTTTGATCTGACAATCCGTGCCTTCCTAAAAGGCATCGCTATCTATCAGACCGAATAAACAAGGGAATTTTTCCTTAATTATTTACATTTTTTCGAAAATTTAGTATGATTGTCGTATGGCTCTTCCATTTTTTGAGTCATAGGTATGAGAAGGCTTAACCAGCCATTAATTGCCTTGGCCTAACAGCCGAGGATTTTTTTATGTCGGCAAAGAGAGACTGGATATGCAAAAATTGGTTCACACATGATGTGTTCCATGTTATGCTGTTATTGTGAATATATTCACAAAAGGGCGTGCGCAATGAAAAAAACTCCGATTTACGTAGAAATATCTATCCAGACAGATATGGAGCGGCTATGGCGCTCTACTCAAGATCCTGCCCTCCATCGGCAATGGGACTTGCGATTTACGGACATTACCTATTTAAAGCGCAGACCGGGTGAACCGCAAAGGTTTTTATACGAAACGAGAATCGGCTTCGGTTTAAAAATTTCCGGTACAGGAGTGTCTGTCGGAAACGTATATCAAGACACGGGAGACAGAGTCTCGTCACTCAAGTTCGCTACAAACCACCCGCTTTCTGTCATTCGCGAAGGTCGAGGATATTGGAAATACAGCGAAAGCGAAACCGGGATCACGTTTATGACACAATACGATTATGACACCCGTTACGGGAGGCTGGGCCGGCTTGCAGATAAGGCATTCAGGCCGCTCTTCGGCTGGGCGACGGCCTGGAGCTTTGCTGCGCTGAAGATCTGGCTTGAAAAAGGACACCATCCAAGGCTGCTTTTTCAAAAAACATTGATCTATTGGCTCGTTTGTCTGCTGTTTTCTTTCGTCTGGATTTACCAGGGGCTTGTGCCAAAGCTCATGATGGTTCATCCTGAGGAAATCAGCATGCTTTCGACTTTCACGGGCGGCCGTTTTCATCCCGAAATGCTCCTGAAACTGATCGGCATGGCCGAGGTGATGGTCGGCGTGTTATGGCTTTATCCAGGTCGGAAAAGGAAGTGGTTTCTTTTGCATATCGCCCTGCTTGTGCTGCTTTCGGTATCTGCAGGAATGGCTGATCTCGCATCTTTTGCCCAACCTTTTAACCCGGTCGTGCTTAATGCCGCGCTTATCATCTTGTCCGTTGTCGGCTATGTGAGCGCTTGCGGCATTCCAAACGCGGGTAATACGATCAGAAAGAGGCGTTGATTTGGTTTCGATGTATGAACGGGTGATCGAGGATTTTCATCTTCTTCACCCAAAACTCAAGGAACGGTATCACCTCACCCAAGAAAGCGCGTTCAGAGGAAAAGGAGTGATGACGGAAATATCCGGCGGTTCGTACTGGATCAGGCTGTTGTTTAAAGCGGGAACGGTCTTCCGCTGTTTTTTTCCCGAAAGAGGGAGGAACATTCCGTTCACGATTGAAAATCACATTCGGCTGACGAAAAATGATACACCGGCAGCCGTTTGGAACAGGACTTTCTTTTTTCGTGATAAACAAAGGTATTTTGATGCTGTCATGATCTATGATGAAAGCCGGGGAGAAATCATCGACTATTTCGGACATCCGCCAATCTTAATTTCAAGCCTGCGGTTTAAGGCGGAAGCTGACGGATCACTGTCGATTACTTCTGTCAGACAATGGCTGCCTTTATTCAGTAAAAAGCTGCCCCTTACAAAGTGTTTATACGGTATTTCCAGGGTGAATGAATCGTATGACGAAGAAGAAGGCTGTTTTACGATTGATGTTCATGTGAAAAATCCGCTGTTCGGAACGCTGTTTGCCTACAGAGGAACGTTTAACAGGGAGGAGGAGATGGCATGAAATTCCGCCGCTTTTTTGTAAGCGTTCTTTGCTATGCGGTTTTTTTCGCCGGCAAAGCGCCGGACATCCCGCCAGCAGAGGCGCTGCTTTTATTAGCGATGCTATTTTTTGTTCCGGCCGCACTCGATCTTACTCAGCATGAAAACGGAATGTTTCGGCTGATCAGCGCGTGCTTTCCTTATGCGGCTTGTGCGGCTTCGTTATCCCTGTTGTTCCATTCCCCGCTTTTTTCAGCGATTTGGCTATGCTATACGGGGATGATCGCCTTATACGGCGTCCTTCGTCTCTGGGAAAGAGGAGGAAAGGGCCTTGAAGAGGCATCGATTGACAGCGGTCTGCTTTACCTTCCTTTCGGAGGGGGTTGGCTTTTTGCTTATACGCTGAATCTCCAGGTCATGGATTTCAGCCCGCTGATCGTGCTGCTGACAGCGGTGCATTTTCATTATTCTGCATTTCTCATTCCGATTTTTAATGGAATGCTCGGAAGGAAGCTGAAAAAGAAAGGCCTTTTTTATACAGCGGTGACATGGCTCATCATGCTGTCTCCGCTTTTCATTGCGGTCGGCATATCGTTTTCGAAAACCATTGATGTCTTCGCCGTTGCGCTGTATTTGGCGGCCATATACGGCAGCGGCTTTCTCGTCTCAATCGCGGCCTTCAAAAACAGCGCGGCTCGCCGCTTTGTGATCTTTTCGTCTTTTACATTGATGATTACCATTGCTTTTTCACTTATTTACTCTTACGGTGTTTATCGCGGCCGGCCGACTTTTACAATTCAGGAAATGATTTGGATTCACGGGCTTGTCAACGCTTTTGGCGTCATTATTCCAGCGCTGACCGGCTGGCGTCTTGAATCTCCTGAGCCGGACTGTGAAAGGAGGCAAGGCGAAATGATGAGCAACATTTACGGGTCATGGAGAATCGGAGCCGATTTTTTACAACGGCACCGATTACAAAGCGATTCGTCTTACCAAGGTCTTGCCGATGATATGAGCGCATTTCAGAGAAACGGATTTCAGCTTGAGACGGTTTCTCCTCTCATTCTCGATTTCTATGAGCATACTGCCGATTATTCGTTAACAGCGGAGATCGCCTGGCGTCCATGGTTTAAGCCGCTTGCGCACATGTATCAGCTGATTTCAAAAATGACAGGGCAAATTCATTTGGGGACAAAGACCGGGCGGCAAACGATGGAGGGCGAGATTATCGGTGTTGATTCAGCCAAAGACGGCAGGAAGAATGTGCGCGCCTGGGTCAGAACGAACGAGGAAGGCGAGACTGTGTTCGTGGCGCTTTATTCTGCTCATACCCATGATGACATCACATATATGAATATTGCACTGCCATTGCCGTTTTCCAATATGACAGGCATTTTAAAGCCGAAAGCAGAGGACGGCTGCCTGATTTTGACGAGCAGTGACAAACGATCTGACCGGGGTGATGAAGGCATTTTCCTTTCGACCGGAACAGGTACGTTTAAACTGCCGCTTGCCGAACGCTTTATCATCAAAGAGCAGGGACGAAAGAGGCTCTGCGCTCATCACTGCATGTGGCTGTTCGGCATACGGTTTCTCGACATTCAATATCATATTGAAAAAAAGGATTCTGCCGTCAATAGGGCGAAAATAGCAAAAGAAAGCTAGGCAAAAATCGAATCGAACTGGAGGGTATTTATGCTAAAAAACATTTTGCTTGAACAGTTTAAAGCATGCTTTAACGAAACGACTTGGTTTGTTTGTTTTCAAACGGCTTCCGCTGATCTTACGGAAAGCCAGGCAAGGCAAAAAGGGGAAGGTTCGGAAAATTCGATTTTAGAAATTGCCAACCATTTGATTTTTTACAACGAGCGCTATTTAAAGTGGTTTAAAGGAATTCCCGTTCCGGCTTTTGATTATACGATCGATGATACGTTTGTAAACAAAAGCGGACTGGGCTGGGAAGAAAGCCGGCAGGAACTGAATACGATCTATAACGAATGGATCGATGCGCTTTCGGCATGCGAAGAGAAGATGCTGAAGGAGCCGGCCCAGCATGATCCGCATTCCACCTGGGCGGAGATTTTGTCCCTTCTCATTCTTCATAACGCTTACCATCTGGGACAAATCGTCACGATCCGAAAACAGCAGAAATCGTGGGACCCTTCAAAAGGCGTCAACTAACGGTGTTGTCAGGCAAGATGGCGGCTTAAGGCGGTCACCCACCCTAAGCCGCAGTTCATTTTGCCTGGGTCAAGCTTCGATTATTGCTTTCAGGTGATAATAGGCGTCTTTTAGCCAGGGATGGACAACTTTCAGTTTATCTTTTTGTTTCCACAAATACTGAATATAAACAAACGCCCCGTGCTCCAGAGAAATTTCAAGCGCTTCACAAAGCTCCTTGATATAAGGCGGAGTCCCTGTCTGATCCCATTCTATTTTGTCCGCTGAAAACAGGACAAGGTCGAGCTGGGAGGGATTTTTTTTAAGCGTTGTATGGCATTCTATTGCATCTAAAATATCTTGATCCGCCACCTGAAACAGGTCCCGCGCCATCACTTTCGACAGTTTTTGATGGATAATCATCGGAAATATCCGTTCTTCGGGCAGAATATCAATACCGAGCGCCTCAGCAGCCGCAATTCTTTTTTCATTAGGGATGACACCGCTGATGTCATGCATAATACCGGCTATTCCCGCTTTTTGTGCAGGAACATGAAAACGCTTTGCCAATTCTTCCGCCGCTTTTTTCACTCTTATCGAATGTTCGGCTGTTTTTTCGTGGTTATGGCGTCTCAAAAATTCAAGGGCATCTGAACATACATCACCTGTGCAACGAACTTCCATCTCTATTCCTTCAATATTCATCAGAGATTCTCCTTTTTGAGGTTGTTTCATGATAAACAAAACACATTTGTTATCTGATTTTACCTTATCATAACATTGACAAATCCTAAAACATACCATTAAAATATTTTGTTAACCGGAAAATAAAAAGAAGGGACTGTCCATTGACTATGTCTGAACTGACAAAACAGCTGATCTATGATATGTATGTTAAACTCCTGCACCTGAACGAACAAAAAGCGGATACTGATCTCAAGGCATTTTTAAAGCAGGCGGCAGAATCTGATGTTAAACGGCTCCCGGGGAATATGACGACCATCCATGTCATCAGCTGTATCGGTCATGATGAACCGATTAATAATACAGGCATCGCCAAAAAAATGAATTTGTCAAAAGCAAATATTACAAAAATCAGTTCAAAGCTGCTGCAAGAAGGCCTCATTAAACGGTTTCAATTGACGGACAATAAAAAAGAGATCTACTTCAGGCTGACGCCCAGCGGAAAACAAGTGTATGAACTTCATGAAAAGCTCCATCAGCAAAAAGCGGAACAGTTTCAGAGGTTTCTCGATTCGTTTTCAACAGCAGAACAGGGAGCTATTTTGAAATTTCTTCAAGGTCTGACACTTATGACAGAAACGGATAGGAAACAATAATAATATTATGTTAACTTGAATGAGCGATTGACAAGAAACCCCTTCCAGATTATAGTTGAATTAATGAGTTAGTTATTCAGATAACTAAGAGGTGAAGTGAATGGCGAGGCCGAATGTGACTTCAAAAGAAACGTTGATTGAGGCAGCTAAGCGCCGCATTGCCGGACAGGGTCTGGACAAACTGACGTTAAAGGCGGTTGCTGAAGAAGCAAAGGTGACACAGGGAACGGTTTACTATCATTTCCGGACAAAAGAGCAGCTTGTGTTTGAAGTGGTCCGCGACCTTTGCCACGCGTCGTGGGAACGGTTGAAAGCAAATGATAGACCCGCTGCCGAAAGGATAAAAGACGGATTGTCATCGGCGAAATCAAGAACACGGAAAGATGCGTATTACCATCAGCTTTTTTTAGAATTAGCCGTTTTAGGTTTTCGAAATGAAAAGATAAACGAGCAGCTTGGAGAACTTCTCGAAGAGGAAAATGCGGTGTTGGCAGAACAGCTTTCCGAAGTGTGGAAGCGTTCTCCTGTTGACGGGGTTTCTTTCAGCACGTGGGGCATTCTTTTAAACGCACTAATCGACGGTCTTGCTCTTCAGTCGCTGATGTCTTCGGGATTTTCCTCTGAAAAAGTCTACGGGGAATTAGAGGCGGTGCTGCAGATGCTGACGGAAACCGCCGTAAAACAGCATGGAGGGGAGTAAAGGGAGATGGAGATGTTAACTGAAAAACTCGGTTTGGCTCTTGTTTTTTCGTTCGTTGTCTGGCTTGGCGCCACCGTGTTTTTTATGCTGTTCGGCAGTGCGGTTCTTGCCGAACCCGGCCAAGATTCTTTTATGCTCCGCTTTTTGCTTCTTGAAGCCGGAACTTTTGCCCTACTATATGCCGTGATCCTCGCTTACCGGCGAGTTGACAAATCGAGGTTTGCTGCGGTTAAGTTTGGCATTGTAGGGTCGGCAGTCGGTTTGTTTCTCGACACATTTTCTTTATGGCATCATTCATTGATCTTCCCGGCGCTTTCACAGGGCCAGGTGATTGGATTTGCGGTTTGGATGGTCTTCGCGTATGCCATGTATTTGACGATACCGCTCATACTTGAAAAAAGAAGGTCTGCGGTTTAAATCTTTTATGTAAGATTCGCCCGCTTTATGCTAAAACGGGCGAACGGTCTTTAATCTTGCGGAACCGATTGTTCTGCATTAATGTATCCCGCACCGTAAACATTTGGATCGCGATCTTTCCATAAATCGGTTCCGTCTATTAACAGTTGTTTGATTTCATCAGGTCCTGTCCCTGGGGCTTGCTGAAGAATAAGGGCTGCAATGCCTGCGCAGATCGGCGTGGCCATCGAGGTTCCGGATAATATCATATAATCTGTGCCGACTCTGTTTGCTTTTTGCATCTTATCGAGGAAAGATCCAGGTGAACGAAGCGATGTAATATTTGTACCCGGTCCCAGCAAGTCCGGTTTAACTTGACCGTAGATCGTCGGCCCTCTGCTTGAATAAGAGGCAACATCATCATCCTCCCGGCTGACTGTATCCCGGTCATCCAATGCTCCGACTGTAATAATCTTGCTGCTGACGCCCGGGCTGGCGATCGTTTGCGCATCAGGACCGGAATTTCCGGCTGCCGCACATACAACAATGCCTGCGTCCCATGCTGCATGAACAGCTTTAACGACCGGATCTTCTTCCTCATTCTCGTAGCGTAACGCATCTGCCCCCAATGACATTGAAAGAATGTCGATCGGATCATCAGGGTTTTCCTCATTGAATTGAATGCACCAATCGATCCCTTGAATGACAGTTTCCAGCGTGCCGGATCCCATTTTGTCCAATACTTTTACACCGACAAGTTCCGCTTCAGGAGCAGGCCCCCGGTACTGACCCGATGAGGCAGCTCCGTTTCCGCAAGCATCGCCGGCGCAGTGTGTGCCATGGCCATTGTCATCATACGGTTCTGTCCTTTGGTTGACAAAGTCTTGAAAAGCCCTGATCCTGCCTTCAAGATCTTTGTGAGGGTATATGCCCGTATCAATGACAGCGATTGTGACACCTTTGCCTGTCAGCGTCTGGTTGTTTCTGATCACCTCTTTGGCACGGCTTGATTCAACCGCTACGTCGAGGAGCGCTTTCACTTTGCGATTTAAATAAATTTTGCGAATGTCACCGCATTGAGATAGAAGCGATTGCAAAGAAGAAGGGGTGACTTCCGCGCTGCAGCAGCTAATGTTGGAAAAGCGATGCTTGATTTTGTTTCTTCTCTTGCTGCCGATCATTTCATTGACTAATTGATAGCCTTTATGGTGGCTGTCTTTTTCAAATTCAATAATGACCGGTATTTTTTTGTTCTTCATTAATATTTTTTCGAAAAATCCGTGTAAAAAGCAAGGTGTCCATTTAAAAGGTTTATAGAGTTTCAGCACGCTTTCTCTCAGCGGCCGGTCCAGTTTATGGGCGTTGGACCTTACCATTTGAACCATATAGGAACCGAACATCCTAGTTCCACCTCATCTCTTATAGTTTATTCTTCCTCTTAATCTATGAATGAAAGGGGGGTCCCGTAAAGTTGGCTGTCCTAAAACGGCGGCAAAAGAGGCCTGTTTCCCATTTGCTTCTGAAAGTGGCAACAGAAGTCCAGGGTTTAAACGACCCAAAATACATGATATTCTAGTCATGTCAATATCACCCTCTAGAAAGCGGCCAAAGGAGCTGAATTCATGGCAACAATCGAAGATTTTTTAAAGCTGGATATTCGGATTGGGACAATTTTAAAAGCGGAAGAGTTTCCTGAAGCGAAAGTGCCGGCTATTAAGCTTGAGATCGATTTCGGAGAAGAGATTGGCGTCAAACGTTCGAGCGCTCAAATCACAAAGCGTTATACACCTGAAAAGCTTATAGGCCGGCAGGTGACGGCAGTCGTCAATTTTCCGCCGCGGCGGATTGCCGGGTTTAAATCGGAAGTTCTCGTTCTTGGCGGCGTGCCGGAAAAAGGCGACGTTATTTTGCTGGCGCCTGATCAAGAAGCGCCCAATGGAACGAAGATCAGCTGATACATAAAAGAGAGGCTCCCTCTACCAGAAGGAAGCCTCTTTTTTTATTTCACCTTGAATTTTTTCGTTAAATCTCGCAGATCTTCCGCCATTTGTTCAAGTGTGGCAGAAGACGTACTGATTTCTTCCATTGAAGCCAGCTGTTCTTCCGCTGATGCTGCAATATCTTGTATTCCAGCTGTGTTTTCCCTTGAAACATCGGCGATTTCCTGAACGGCACCGGAGACTTCCTCTGAGCCTTTCGACAATTGTTCGACCGCTGCATTGAGCGTTTGCAGCTTGCCGGCGATCTCATTCGTCATGCCGCTGATTTCGTGAAAGCTCGTTTCTGTTTTCTCGGTAATTTTGAGTCCGGATTGGACTTCATGGTTGACCGATTGAAACATCTTGAGAGAATGTTCGATTTCTTTGACGATTTCCTGAATCAGCGCTTCGATTTCTTTTGCCGATTCCGCTGATTGGGCAGCAAGCTTTCGAACTTCTTCGGCGACGACGGAAAAGCCTCTGCCTGACTCGCCGGCGCGGGCCGCTTCAATCGCGGCGTTCAATGCCAATAGATTCGTTTGATCGGCAATTCCGTTAATGACCCTGAGAATTGATGTGATATCTTTCGATTTGCCTTCGAGACCTTTGACGACGCTCTCAGCTTGTTTGACAGATCGATCGATGGAGTTCATCTGGCCGACCGTTTTCTGAACGAGTTCTCCGCCGGTTTCGGCGATTTCTGTCGATTTGATCGATGATTCAGTAATCGATTCCGACACTTCGGTCATTTCGCTCAGATGATCATTCATTTGGCTGAGCTGCTGCGAGCTGGTTTCGACTTTTTCATTCTGGCTTTCGGCCCCGTTCGAGAACTGTTCGATCGCGGAAGTAATATGTTCTGTCGCTTGGCTCGTCTGTTCCGCGCTTGCTGTCAGCTGCTCTGATGATGAGGCGACATTCTCAACCGATTCCTGAATGGTGCCGATCAGTGTGCGGAGCGATTCCGCCATATCATTGAAACTTGTGCCGAGCTGCCCGAATTCGTCATTTGAACGGACTTTAATTTGCTGTGTCAAGTCGCCGCTGCTGATGTTTTTTGCAGATTGAACGAGCTGATTCAATGGTTTGCTGATCGCGCGGACGATAAAGAAAATGAGAATTCCGCCTAGCACCAAAGCCCCTGAAAAGACGATCAGAGCCATATAAAAGACGGGCTTTGTGGCGTTTGTTATCTCATCGGAAAACATTGTCCCGGCAATTTTCCAGCCTGTCAGTTTGTTTGTTGCAAACGCCATTTGCTTTTCTTTTCCTTCAAAAGTATATTTGAATTCACCTTTTTCTTTGCCGTAAACTTGGTCAACCCAACCGCCTTCACCTTCAGTTCCGGCTTTAATCTTCGGATGGGCGATATATTTTTTAGATGCACTAGAGATAAAAGCAAAGCCGTCTTTTCCGACTTTGACATCATTTGTCGCTTTAATCAGCTCATCGATATTCAAGCTGAGCGCCGCGACGCCTGACCCGTCTTCATTCTGCTTGGCGATGGTAATGACCGTGTTGCCGGTAGCGGCAGAGGTGTATGGATCAGTGACGATGATTTCGCCTTTTTTCTCAACCGCTTCTTGGAACCATGGCCTTTCCGCGGGATTATAGCCGTCAGGCATTTTCGTATAAGGATGCTGCACGTAGACACCGTCTGCAGAGCCTGTGAACACGGCTTCTACATCTTTATTTTGTCTGGCGTATTGTTCAAACTGTTGTCTTAACGAAGTCTGGCCTTTATCCTTGTATGTTTTTTCTTTGATTACTTCACTGAAATATGTAATAGCATCCGCTTTTTTTTCGATATTTTGATCGATCGTTTCGTTTAATTGATCCACGCTGTTTCTTGCGCTTCTCATGATTTCATCTTCAATCGAACTTCCCGCCGTATAATAGGAAACACCTGAAAGGATTAAAACAGGGAGTGTTAAAATCAATAAAAATGAGACCGCTAATCTTTTGGAAAGAGATGGATGCTTGATCCAATTTACTATTTTTTTCATTCGCCAAAACTCCTTTTTATAGGTTACGAGATTAATATCGGACAATTTTCACACTTTTGCATCAAATTTTAAAATTTAGACTTCAAAATAAAATGCTCAACTAAGGCGAAGGCAACAGTTTTCGGGATTGGCTGAAAAAAGGGCTGCATAACTGTTGACAAAGTTTACCTTCATTTATATACTAATCGGTAAATACAGTGAAAGGAATAGGTATAGGGGACATGAAGCAGTAATCTTATTTTCCATCGTTTTTTTTAATATGAAAAAACGGAAACTTGGAGAATAGGATCAGTATGCCCTTTTATACCTTGCATCAATTTCTGAAATCTGCATGTTTTTTGTCGTGCAAAGAAATGGGATCGGTTCATACCGCTTTCACGGTGCATATTTTGGCATGATATCCTCTCCGGGTTTCCGCGAGAGGTTTTTTGTTGTCAGCCAAAATAAAAACAGAGGTGAACGGTATGACGATCTTAATGAAAATAAGAGGTTTGCAAAAAAGCTTTGGAGAGCAAACGATTTTAAAAAACATCGATTTTGACATTTCCAATCAAGAGCGGATTGGGTTGGTCGGATACAATGGAGCGGGGAAAACAACGCTCGCAAATATATTGAGCGGTCATATAAAAGCTGACAAAGGCACTGTTCAAACAGACCGGAGGCTTAAAATCGGCTATCTGCTCCAGTCGATTGAGTACTCCGTTCATGACTTCAACAGCATATTAACAGACGATGAGGGCGGGAAATTATATCAGTTGACCAGCCGTCTTGGCTTATCAAAGGTCCAAAGCTGGAATTCCGAGCGGCTCAGTCATTTGAGCGGGGGAGAAAAACTAAAGCTTGCGCTGGCGCACGTCTGGAAAACGATGCCTGACCTCCTCATCTTAGATGAGCCCACCAATCACTTGGATTTAAAAGGAATCAGCTGGCTCCTTGAAGAACTGCAACAATATCGAGGGGCTGTATTGATTATTTCTCATGACCGTTATTTCTTGGATCAATCCGTTTCCAAAATACTTGAGCTGGAAGATGGGAAGTTGCACACTTATCAAGGAAACTATAGTGCATACCGGCAGGAGAAAAAACGGTTATATGAAGAACGTCTGCACCAATATGAAGTCCAGCAAAAGCAAAAAGAAAGAATCGAGTCACAGATTGCAACGCTCCAAAATTGGTCCCAGAAAGCCCACCGTGACTCAACAAAACAGGGATCACGGTCAGAACGAAGGCAGCTGGGCTTTAAAGAATACCACCGGGTAAAAGCCAAAAAGCTCGATAACCAAGTCAAATCAAAGCTTAGACGCCTTGAACAGGAACTTGAAAAAAACAAAGCGGAAAAGCCGCAAGAGGCAGAATCTGTCAATTTTCAATTTTCATCGGGAGAAAAAAGGGGCAAGCGGATTATCGAAGCGAAAGGCCTGACAAAAGCGTTTGACGGACGCACCTTATTCAAAGACAGCCATTTTTATGTCAAACATGGCGAGAGAATAGGGCTTATCGGAGACAATGGCTGCGGCAAAACGACCCTTGTGAAGATGATGTTGGATGCTGAACCTGCAACAGCCGGAACGCTATGGAAGAGCCGATCTGTAAAGGCCGCATATTTAAGCCAGGATGTCAGTGATTTAAGCGTTGATCAAACAGTGGCTGAAGTACTGAATTTGTCTGACAGAGCCGAAATCGCAAATGCGCGGACCATTTTGGCCAATATGGGAATCAAAGAAAACCGCTTTCATAATGAAATCGGGACATTCAGCCTCGGGGAGCGGACCCGGATTAAACTGGCAGGTATGATTTTAAAGGATTATGATCTGCTGATTCTGGATGAACCGACCAACCACCTTGATTTGCCAAGCAGAGAGCAGCTTGAACAGACATTGCTTGAGTTTCAAGGCACGATCATCATTGTGTCGCATGACCTGTATTTTACAGATCAATTGTGTAACAAACTTCTCGTATTTGAAAATGGGCGCATCACTCGCGTCGAAACCGGATTGAAAGATTATCGGAGCAGAAAGAAACAGCGACATGCAAAACGCGATGAAGAGGAACGGCTTCGCATCGAAAATCGGATGACCGCCGTTCTCGGAGAATTAGCCGGACTCACACCCCAAGACCCGAGATATCATGAATTGGATCAGGAATTTTCAGAGCTGGCCAAACGCAAACGGGCGTTTTTAGAAAAAGAATAAATGGAAAGAACCATTTGTGTTTTTTAACACAGATGGTTCTTTTTTGTTTGACGTGGTTTAAATTACCACCCATTAGAGATGGCACCCAAGGTAATAATAGGATAAAAATGATGGACTTACTACAGCAATAAAAAAGGGTGATCAACATGTGGAAAACGATTGTTTCCTATTTTCCGGACTGGATGGTCCTGATGCAGGCTTTTTTTGTTTTTTTCGTCCCGTTTGCCATATCAAAAGTATTTCTGTGGCTTCGTACGGCAGGGGATGATTGATATGAGATGGTGGAAAGCAAAAACGCGCAGATTGATACAATCGTCCAACAAGCCGGAAAAACCTAAAAATGAAGTGCCGGCTTTGGAATCAACGGGGTATTTGACCGGCGATTTTGATCACGACCTGCAAGCGGTCAAAACAGCCTTGGAGAATAACTCAGACGTTCATTTCCGAGAATTCAACTTAGGGCGCACCGGCATCCGGGCGGCGATTGTTTTTGTTGAAATGCTTGCAGATCAAGACCTGATTGACAAACATATTATGAAATCCCTTATGGATGATTTCTCCAAAGAATATAACATTGAGCTTTCTTCATTAAGCAGCAATATACCGGACTTAATCCAAAAGCAGATTTTATCAATCAGCGGAGTATCAGTGGCAAAGCATGTCAGCGAAGTGGTGCCGGAAGTGTTGATGGGTACGGCAATACTGCTGATCGACGGTTCAGCGGAAGTTTTATTGCTGGGAACCGTTAAAAAAAATACAAGGAACATTGAAGAGCCCGTATCTGAATCCTTGGTCAGAGGGGCGCGCATCGGCTTTACGGAAACGATTGGCACAAATACAGCCCTTTTGAGGCAGCACGGCAAAAATCAAAATTTGTCTATGGTTCAATTTCAAGTTGGGAAGCGAGCTGTCAAAAATCTTGTCGTCGCCTATATTAAAGACGTGGCTGAACCAGGACTGGTGGAAGAAGTCAAAAAAAGAATCGAAAAGATTGATATCGATGATGTGCTCGAATCAGGTTTTGTCGAGCAGCTGATCGAAGACAATTATCTCAGTCCATTTCCGCAGGTGCAAAGCACTGAACGTCTTGACAGGGTGATGAGTGCGTTAATGGAGGGCAGAGTGGCCATCTTATTGGACGGGACGCCTTTTGTTTTAATCGTTCCGGTTACATTCAGTATGCTCCTGCAATCGCCCGAGGATTATTATGAACGCTGGCTCCCGAGTTCACTGATCCGCATCATGCGAATTGGCGCAGCGATGATCTCGCTTCTTGGACCCGCTTTATATATTTCCTTTATTTCGTTTCATCCTGGGCTGATTCCGAGTGAACTTGCGATTTCCATTACCGGAACGAGGGTGGGTGTACCTTTTCCATCGCTGATCGAAGCGCTCATTATGGAAGTGGCGATCGAAATTTTGCGCGAAGCCGGCCTCCGGCTGCCAAAACCAATCGGTCCGGCGATGGGAATCGTCGGCGGTATCATCATCGGGGAGGCTGCCGTGCAGGCAGGCATTGTCAGCCCGATTATGGTCATCGTTGTCGCCGTTACCGCGATTTCTTCATTCGCCATTCCGCAATACAGCGCCGGTATTTCGCTGCGCATGTTGAGATTTGTGGCGATGTTTTGTGCAGCCACGTTCGGTTTGTACGGGGTGATTATGTTTTTCCTCATGCTTGCCAGCCACGCGGTGAAGCTGAAAAGCTTTGGTGTTCCATACGCAAGCCCGGCTGTCCCTTATCGTTTGCAAGATTGGAAAGATTTCATCGTTCGCATGCCGATACAGTTGATGAAAAAGCGGCCGAAGTTGCTAAAAACAGACGATTCGACACGTCAGTAGCAGAGAAAGGAGGGTGACACTTATGATGGTCAGGCACGAAGAGCGCATTACCACTTCGCAAACAGCTGTTATCATCACCAATTTCCTGCTTGGGACAGGGATCCTGACGCTCCCGCGAACGTCTGTTGACGAGGTCGGAACCCCTGATGTTTGGATCACGCTTATATTAGGCGGCTTAGTCGCTCTCTTGGCCGCGGTCATCATGGTAAAGCTCAACCATCAATATCCTGATAAAACCTTTTATGAATACAGTCAGGACATCATCGGCAAATGGATCGGCAGCCTGATCAGCTTGTTTTTCGTATCTTATCTATTGGCCCATTCCGGTTTTCAGGTCCGCTCGATGCTTGAAATCATCCGCTTTTTTTTACTGGAAGGAACCCCCCGCTGGGCCATTGTCATGATTTTTTTATGGGTGGGATTATACTTGATCGTTGGCGGTTTAAGTTCGATCGCCCGATTGTTCCAAATCGTGCTCCCCATTACATTTATTCTTTTTCTGCTGGTCGTGTTTATGGGTATCGGAATTTTTGATGTGGACAACTTGCGTCCTGTACTTGGCAAGGGAGTAGGGCCTGTCTTAAAAGGAATAAAGGTGACCGCATTGTCTTTTTCAGGTATTGAAATCATTTTGATCCTGATGCCCTTCATGTATCAGCCTCGCAAGGCCATTCATACGGTTGTGATCGGGATCGCCATCCCTTTGCTTTTCTATATGATCACCGTCGTTATGGTAATCGGCGCCCTGTCTATAGACGGGGTGGTATCACGAACCTGGCCGACGATTGATTTGATGAGAAGCTTTGAAATACCCGGTCTGATATTTGAACGGTTTGAGTCTTTGCTGCTGGTCATCTGGATCATGCAGCTGTTCTGCACCTTTGTCATTTCTTTTTATGGTGCGGCATTAGGCCTGGCCCAGCTCTTTAAAACAAATATTCGGCCGATGCTGTTTGCTTTACTTCCGGTGATTTATCTCATGGCCATGATCCCGAAAAATATCAACAACGTGTTTGCATTCGGAGACTTTATTGGAAACAGCGGCGTTTATTTAGGCGGCATGACACCGCTCGTCCTGCTGGTGATTTCAAAAATAAAAAGGAGGAAACAAGGAACTGACAGAGGCTGATGAATGAAAAAGGAAAGGGGGGATTTCTCCATGATGGTGAGTCAGCAAGACAAAATTACCGTTTCGCAAACCGTCATCGTCATCACGAATTTTCTGCTAGGAACTGGCATCTTGACACTGCCGCGGACATCTGTGGAAGCGGTTAAGACGCCGGATGTCTGGCTGTCTGTTGCATTTGGAGGATTGATTGCTCTATTGGCAGGTTTCATCATGGTGAAATTAAGCATGGAGTACCCCGAAAAAACGTTATATCAATACAGCCGCGATATTATTGGCAAGTGGCCGGGAGGGCTTTTCAGCCTGCTTTTGATTTGCTATTTTCTCGCAACGTCAAGTTTCCAAGTCCGTTCTGTTACAGAGGTTATGGGATTTTACTTACTGGAAGAAACGCCGCTTTGGGCGATGGCGATGGTTTTTTTATGGAGCGGGATCTATTTAATAATCGGCGGTATCAATCCGATTGCCCGACTTTATGAAATCATTTTTCCGATTACAGTTCTCATTTTTCTTGTCGTCATATTTATGAGCGCCAGCATATTCGATACCGACAATTTGCGTCCGGTTCTCGGGAAAGGGATCGTGCCGGTGATGCAAGGAGTCAAGACATCGTCTTTTGCTTATACAGGCATAGAAGTTCTGCTGATCATCGTTCCTTTTATGAGAAAGCCTGAGCAAGCGTTAAAAGCTACTTTAATAGGTATTTCTTTCCCGATTGTCTTTTATGTGATCACCGTTATTATGGTCATCGGTGCACTGTCGATCGATGGAGTGACATCACGGACCTGGCCGACGATTGATTTAATGAGAAGCTTTGAAATACGAGGGCTGATTTTTGAACGATTTGAGTCCTTGCTGCTGGTCATCTGGATCATGCAAATATTCTCCAATTTTACGATCAGCTATTTTGCTGCTGCTATAGGTCTGTCACAACTCTTGAAGAGAAGAATGGAACCGATATTATTCGGCTTGCTTCCGGTTATTTATCTCATTGCGATGACGCCTAAAAATATCAACCAGCTCTTTCAAATGGGAGATCTGATCGGCAACAGCGCCATCTTTTTAGTCGGGCTGATTCCGCTCATGCTTTTGGTGATATCGAAAGTAAGGAGGAGAAAGTTTGAAAAAAATTAACACCATTCGCTACTTAACGATTGCTTTACTTTTGTTTTTATTAACCGGATGCTGGAGCAGCCACGAAATTGAAGAGCTGGGTCTCACATTTGCGATGGGGATTGATAAAGGCAAAGAAACCGAACTTGAAAAAAAATTTGACGAAATGGGAGGTGATTACCCGAAAAAAGATCGGATCACGATGATCTATCAATACGTGAACGAACAGGCGGCCGGTTCAAAATCGACTGGAGGAAGCACTGATCAAAAATCGTATATTAACGTTTATGAAACGGGAGACTCGCTTCAGCAAATTAACTCTGAAGTAGCATTGAGACAGGACAGGCCTGTATTCAGTCCTCATTTAAAGGTGATTGTCATCGCCGCTGAGCTTCTCCGCACCTATTCGCTGGCAGAACTGCTTGATCAGCCTCTCCGCGATAATGAAATCAGGCCGAGCAGTATGGTGATCGTCACAAGAGGGCGGGCGAGAGACACGCTTGAGCTGAAGGAAACCGGTGAAATGCCGGCGTTTCGACTGCGCAAAATCGTCGAAAATGAATATAAAGCGAAAAAAATTCTTCCTCCTGTGACACTTGCCAAACTGACAGGCAAAATGAGGTCAGGAACGAGCTATCTGCTTCAAAATGTTATTGGTACCGATGGGGAAGTCAAATATGCAGGAGCAGCCGCGATCAACGGAAAAACCAATAAGCTGATCGGTTATTTGGATGAACATGACTTAGAAGGGGTAATGTGGATCACCGGAATGGGAATTGGAGGCACGGTTAAAAGTTATGATCCGGAAGAAAAAAAAGTGACCGCATTTGGTGTCGAAACGATTAAAAGCGACATCAAGCCCATTGTCAAAGGAAACCGTCTTTCTTTTGAAGTGAACGTAAAGTCAGATGGGTATCTTGCGGAAAACTGGAGCACGAATGAAAAAGCTTTTGATAACAAATTTTTAGAAAAAGTCGAAAAAACAACCGCGAAAACCGTAAAAAAAACGATGGAGGACATTACAAAAAAAATGAAAACCGAATACAAAGCAGATCTTGCCGGATTCGGGAACGAGCTGAGGATCAAGCATCCGAGGCTTTGGGAAAAACTAAAGAAAAATTGGGATGAGACCTTTACCGATATACCGATTACATTTCATGTGCAAATCGCGATTAAAGATTACGGAACCGTTGGGGATCAGTAACAGAAGCACTTAATATCACGAAAGGCGGAGAAATACGCAATGATCCGTTCCGAAGATAAAATCACGACTTCTCAAGCCATTGTTGTCTTAGTCAGTTATATTATGGCTGCCGGGATTCTCACCTTGCCAAGAACCGCTGCAGAAGAAGCCGGTACGCCGGATGTATGGATTTCCGTCCTATTAGGCGGAATTATCACAATGGCAGCCGGAGTGGTGATGACAAAATTAAGCCAGGATTATCCCGGGCAAACATTTTTTCAATATGGGGGAAACATTGTCGGAAAGTGGCTCAGTATTGTGATCAGCCTGCTGTTTATTGAGCATTTTGTGATGATTGCGGCTTTTGAAGCAAGAATTATGGCAGAAGTCATCACCTTTTTTTTGCTGCAGCAAACACCGATTTGGGCGATCGTCATGTCGATGATGTGGGTCGGATTTTATTCAATAAAAGACGGTATGGGGTCGCTTGCCCGTTTATTTGAAATCATTTTTCCGATTACAATCCTTTTCTTTTTAACCGTCGTATTTATGAGTTTTGGCATATTCGAACTGGATAACCTGCGGCCAGTCCTCGGGGAAGGCATCATGCCGGCATTAAAGGGGACAAAAGCGACAATGCTTTCATTTATCAGCGCAGAAGTGATGATGTTTCTTTTGGCGTATATGAAAAAGCCGAAAGATGGTGTCAAAGTCGTTGTCATGGGAATCGGCATTGCGATACTCTTTTACTTAACGACGGTCGTATTCGTGATCGGAGGGCTGTCAGTCGACGGGGTAACCGCGTTGACATGGCCGACGCTTGATCTCATCCGCAGTTTTGAAATGCCCGGCTTAATATTTGAACGTTTTGAATCGCTGCTCCTTGTCATCTGGATTATGCAGTTGTTTGCGACTTTTTCCGTCTCATTTTACGCCGCATCGCTGGGGCTGTCGCAAATTTTCAAAAAAAAGAGCAGACCGATTATGTTCGGTCTGCTTCCGGTGATGTATTTTATCGCGATGACGCCCAAAAACCTCGATGGCGTTTTTTCTCTCGGCAACATGATCAGCTACATTGCGGTGGTTTTATTCGGCATTGTGCCGGTTCCGCTTTTATTGATGTCGAAAATGAGGAAAAAGAAACCTTTGCAAAGCTAGATGTTCAGCCCGCTTTGTTCACTTGCTTCTTAGCTCTCGGTTTCACCCTGTCATTCGGCATGAAAAACACGAGCAAAAAGGCGGCCGCTGCGGGGAAAATTGCCCAAGTAAACGTATGAACAATCGAATGTGACAGCGCCTCGGTGATGTGATTTAAAATATCCGGTGGCATTGATGCCCGGGCACTAGACAAAATCTGGTTGGCATCATTCGGTGAGGCGAGATTTGAAGCGCCTGTGCTTTTAAACATATCTTCCATCTGTTCTGAAAATTGGTTTTTTTGAATCATGCCGAACATACTGGCGCCGATCGTCATGCCGAGAGAGCGCATAAAGTTGCTCGTAGAAGTCGCTGAGCCGCGCTGTTCCGGGCCGAAATGATGGATAGCCGCCATGCTTAATACAGAGAAAGAAAAACCGACTCCCAAGCCGACAACAATCATATAAATGGTTAATAATAAACGCGGAGTGTCAATGTTAAGCGTGCTTAATAAAGAAAACCCGCTGACGAGAACCAGTCCGGAGATGAGCATAATGTTCCGGTAGCTCATTTTTGTCGTTAAGAATCCGCCAAGCTGGGCTGATACGACAGAGCCGAGCATCATCGGCAAAAGAACAAGCCCGGAGTTTGTCGCAGAATCTCCGTAAACACCCTGAACAAAGATCGGAATCTGGATGGTAGCTGAAATAAATGTCCCGCCGTAAAATAAAGCGACAAGCGTGCTGCCGGCAAACAGCCGGTTTTTAAACATATGAAACGAAATGATCGGTTCACTGGCCTTACGTTCGATCATGAGGAAGCAAACCAATAAGGCGGCTGCACTTCCGAAAAGAGTAAGGATGACATTCGAATCCCAGGCGTATTTCTCGCCGCCGAGCTCCAACGCAAACATGAGGCAGACGACCGCTCCTACGAGCGTGATCGCCCCTAGCCAATCAATGCGATGCTTTTCATGCTGTTTCGTTTCTTTGTAAAATAGAAGAATGAAAACAAAAGAAACCATACCGAGCGGCAGATTCATATAAAAAATCCAGTGCCAGCTGATGTAGTCAGTGACATAGGCGCCGATGAGCGGTCCGAAAATGCTCGAAAGGCCAAAAACAGCGCCGAAAAGTCCAGTGATCTTACCGCGTTTTTCCAGCGGGAAAATATCAAAAATGATGGTAAAAGCAATCGGAATGAGCGCGCCTCCGCCAATTCCTTGGATCGCGCGGTAAATGCTGAGCTGCTCAATGGTTGTAGCCGTTCCGCACAATGCTGATCCCGCCATGAACACGATGCTGCCAAAAAGAAAAAAACGTTTTCTTCCATACATATCCGACAGCTTGCCGAATATCGGCATGCCGGCCATTTCAGCGACCATAAAGGCAGATACAACCCAGACAAAGCTGTCGAGTCCGCCAAGATCGCCGACAATTGTTCCCATTGCCGTGACAACGATGGTATTGTCCATCGAAGCCATCAAAATAGCAAGCAAAAGCCCTGTTACAACAAATCCTAATTTTTGATTTTGAGTTTGTGACAAATCAATCTATTCTCCTTTAAATAAATTCGTTCTAAAGCAGCGTTTGGCATGGACGCTTCATCCTGTTATGATCATTTATATCAGGAAATAAATATCTTAGCTGCTAAGACATAATGATTTTATAGAAGGGTGTTACCGATGTCAAGAACAAATCATATTGAAGGAGAAGGGCTGCTCAACGAGCTGATACAGCAGTTGAGATTTCACAGCACCGCAACCATTTTTCTGCACGAGGCGATCGGCGAGAAAATCGGACTGAACGCTACGGATCATAAATGCCTTGAGATTATCACGCGGGAAGGGAAAGTAACAGCGGGGGAGCTTGCCGCAAAAAGCGGGCTGACAACGGGAGCGATCACAGGCGTGATCGACCGCCTTGAGAAAACGGGCTATGTCAGACGCATCAGGGATTCGTCCGACAGAAGGCGTCTTTTAGTCGAGCTGATCCCGGAAAACACGGAGAAGATCTCTCATATCTTTCAAGACTTGGCGCAAGAATCTGCCGGATTTTTAAGCCGATATTCAGAGGGGGAACTGCAAACCATTATCAAATTTTTGAAAAACAGCACGGCGTTCGCCGCCGATTATGCCAAAACTTTAAAGAAGACAAAGTGACAAAAGACCGGTTTTGTTTCAACCGGTCTTTTGTACACGTTCATATTTTTTCAATTTGAACTCTTCCGGAAAAGAAAGTTGCTCCACCGCCCATATCAGCTAATCGATCAGGCGTCAGCGCATTGACGAGATAATGCTTCCCATCTGCATCCGCCCATAATCCTTGGCTGACGGCCACACCCGGAAGGACGTGTTCTCCGACCGCAGCGGGCAGGATACATGATCCGCGGTCATTCCAAACCTTCACCAAATCTCCGTTTTCGATGCCTTTTTCTTCGGCATCCTTTCTATTTAAGTGAAGTTTCGGCTCCTTTTCTAGTTTGATATGCTTTTCATTGTTTGAAAAGGTCGAATTTAAAAAATTATGATTCGGTCCGGGTACAAATAAAAACGGATACTTGTCAGTTTCAACAAGCGGGGTATGAGTCGGCAGGCCCGGATAGCCGTGCTGTTCCATCAGTTTTGAGTACAATTCAATTTTTCCGCTGGGCGTTGGCAGTTTATCAG
This sequence comes from Bacillus sp. BS3(2021), assembly GCF_021043345.1. Taxonomy (NCBI): domain Bacteria; kingdom Bacillati; phylum Bacillota; class Bacilli; order Caryophanales; family Bacillaceae; genus Bacillus; species Bacillus sp. BS3(2021). The sequence goes on along the minus strand of NZ_JAJNDM010000012.1, from coordinate 44,656 downwards.
GAAAAATCGTTTTCCGATTGGCTTTGACAAAATGCTTTTCAGTCAGGCTGTCGTAGTCAATGCCGTCGAGCCACGGATTATCAGGGTAGTCAAGCGCCTGTCTGATCATCTCTTCGTCGGAATCTTTCAGCGGTTCATCATCAAAGCCCAGCGCCTCAGCCAAAAGTCTGAATACTTCTGTATTTGACTTGCTCTCACCGTATTTTTCAATAACAGGCTGCTGAATTTGCGCATAATGGTGCCAATATGATGTATAGAAATCCGTATTTTCGAAAGCGGAAGAAGCCGGCAGGACGATATCGGCATACCGTGCCGTTTCCGTCAGGAATAAATCGTGAACAACCGTGAATAAATCTTCGCGCTCAAGCCCTTTCCTGACTTTGTTCGCCTCCGGCGCGACGACGGCCGGATTGCTGCTGTACACAAACAGCGAACGGATCGGAGGCTCGGTTTCTAGGAGAGCTTTGCCGAGCTGATTCATGTTGATGACTCTCGGCGTTCTGCCTTTTAGTAAATCGGGACGCTGCAAAGCTTTTGTATTATAGGCCAAAAATGCCGTGTTGCCTTTGATCGCTCCGCCTCCTTTTTTCGTCCATTGGCCCGTGATCGCGGGCAGGCACGCGATGGTGCGAACAATCATTCCTCCATTGTCATGATGCTGAAGACCGTTGCCGATCCGGATCAGGGAAGGGGAGGTGCGGCCGTACAAGCGGGCGAGCTCGATAATATCATTCCGGGATACGCCGGTGATTGCCTCTACAGTGGCGGGATCGTATTGCAGTACATGGCGACGGAGCTCTTCATGGCCGACTGTAAATTCTTTCAGAAATGGTTCATCAGCCAAATTTTCCTCGAATAAGACATGCATAATGCCAAGCGCAAGCGCGCTGTCCGTGCCGGGACGAATCGGAATAAACCAATCCGCCATCCGCCCTGTCTGATTTTTATGAACGTCGATCACAACGATTTTTGCACCGTTTTTCCGGGCTTTTTGAGCAATAGTGATTTGATGCATGTTGGTTGAGACTGCATTGATTCCCCAAAAGATAAACAGTTTTGTTTCCGTTGTATCTTCAGGGTCTGTGCCGATGCTTCCGCCCATCGTGTATTTATAGCCGACAGAACCGGCAGGAGTGCAAATCGCCCGGTCAAGCTGGCTCGACCCGAGGCGGTGAAAAAAGCGCCTGTCCATTCCTTCAGCCGTCAAATTCCCCATATTGCCGTAAAAGCTGTAGGGCAGAATGCTTTCGGGGCCTTCCTGTTCAATGAGCGACTGCCAGCGGGAGCGAATCGTTTCAATTGCTTCATCCCAGCTGATCGGTTCAAAAATCCCGTCACCTTTTGGACCCGTCCGTTTCAGCGGAGTTTTCAGCCGTTTGGGATCATAAATACGCTCCGTCATATTGCGGACTTTATTGCAAATATTGCCCTGTGTGACCGGATGATCCGGGTCGCCTTGTATTTTAACGATTTTTCCGTCTTTTTTATGAACGAGCAGCCCGCATTGATCCGGGCAGTCGAGCGAACATACGGATTTGAAAATCCCGTCTTTTTGATCAACAAATGACTCCATGGAATCCGTTCCTTTCCGATAAAATGAATATGATTCTAGCATTATATCACAAAATCTCGTCAATTCTGAAAATAAGAGCCGAAAGAATCGCGGCAGAACAACGATAAAAAAGGATGCCCCTGGAAGGACATCCTTTAAGTTTTTGTTTATTCTTTATCAAAATCAGGCGCGACCGCTTTTTTAATAAATAAAGCGGTAAAGAAAGCGATACAGCATAAAGCAAGCGCAAACCAGTAGGCATGGTGAACACCGTGAGTCATCGCTTCATGCACGATTTGTGGGCTTGCGGCTTCTTGTCCGGCAAGATAGCTTTTCTGGCCTTGGCTCATGATGCTGACGAACACCGAAACACCGAGTGCGCCTGCAACAGGCTGAAGCGTGTTGGCGATTGCCGTTCCATGAGGATATAAATGTTTCGGCAATTCGTTTAATGCATTCGTCTGCGCAGGCATCATGATGGCTGAGATCGACAGCATCAAGATGATGTACACAATAATAAACGCCCAGACCGGCACCGAAGGATTGATCCTACTGAAGAAAAACATCACGACGACGAGAACGATCGTACCCGGAATGATGAGTTTTCTCGGCCCGAACTTATCGAATAAAGCGCCCATGGCCGGTGACATGAGACCGTTTAGCAAGGCCCCGGGCAAAAGTAAAAGCCCTGCTGCTTTGGCTGTAAAACCAAGCGGTCCTTGCAAATACATCGGCATCACGATTTCGGAAGCGAACATCGCCATAATGACAATCACAAATAGGCAGACCCCGCGCGTGTAATTTTTATAGGCGAACACACGCACATCGAGCAACGGTTGTTCAAGCTTCAGCTGACGAAGCACGAACAACACGATACTGATCAGGCTGACGATGATTACACCGATGATCAGAGGGGACTGAAACCCTTCTGGAGCCTCTCCGGCACTGCTGAATCCGTATACGATTCCGCCGATCCCGATGGTTGAGAGAACGATCGATAAAAAATCAGCCCGCGGGCGCGTCGCTTCTCCGACATTTTGCAAATACTTCACCGCAAACAAGATTGAAAATACTGCAAAAGGGATGACGATAATAAACAGCCAGCGCCAGCCGAGGATGTCAACAATGACGCCCGAAAGAGTGGGGCCGATCGCCGGAGCAAACATGATGACTAAACCGAACGTCCCCATGATTTTCCCGCGGACTTCAGGCCGATAAATGAGCAAGAGCGCGTTCATAATAATAGGGATCAAGAGACCTGTACCGACCGCCTGAATCATGCGCCCCGTCAAGAGCATCGGAAAATTCACTGCACAAGCGGCGATGATGGTTCCGACTAAAAAAATCGACATGACGCCGATAAACATCTGTCTTGTCGTGAACCATTGAATCAGTAAAGCGGAAATAGGCATTAAAACACCCATGACAAGCATAAATCCGGTTGCCAGCCATTGAACAGTCGGGGCATCAACGTGAAAGACTTCCATCAGCTCTGTTAATGCGATGTTCAACAGCGTTTCATTTAATATTGCAAAAAATGCACCAATCATGAAGGTGACTAATATTGCTTTGGAATTAAACTTTTTCTCCATATCAAACCTCCTGTAATACAATTTACCCAAAAACATGACGACAAATGATATGTAGGATTCCCAGATATCCGGAGTCCCAATTTGTTTCTTTCGTTTTTCATCTTATATAATAACGTGTCTCCACCGCCGTTCATTGTTTTTCTTCATGATTGGCAACTATATGAGTATACTCGGTTTCACCCATATTTACAATAAAATTGTCAGGTTCATCTTTTGAAGTTAACGTATGGATGATTATGAAAAGACAGGGAGGGAAGGACATAGATCATCTTTTCAGTCAAATCAGCCGATTATTACAGGTATAATTTACCTGTATTGCTGGCAGCTGTTCTGACTGAAGAAATTTATCTCCGGATCCTTTCCCTGATAGATACTAAATCTGAAGAGTTCTTTTAAATGCACTGTCGACTCCCGTATTTATTTGGGCAACAGACACCATTACAATATTTCGATATATCCCTCTGTGCCATGCACGCGAATTTGTTGCCCATCTTTTATCAGCCCAGTCGCATTCTCCACTCCGACGACTGCCGGCAGGCCATATTCGCGTGCGATCACTGCTCCGTGGGTCATCAATCCGCCGACTTCGGTGACCAGGCCTTTTATGGATACAAATAATGGTGTCCAGCCTGGGTCGGTAAAGGAGGTGACTAATATATCTCCATCTTCCAGATCGGCATTTTCCATGTTTAAAATGACACGTGCTCTTCCTTCTATCACTCCGGAAGAAACAGGCAGGCCTGCAATCGCATTAGGCGGCAAATTTTCTCGTTTGTACGCACTTGTAATGATTTCGCCATCAGACGTGATCACACGCGGTGGAGTTAGTTTTTCATATAATTTGTACTCGTCTTTCCGTTTGCTGATGATCTGGTTATCTATTTTTTTTGTGCGTGCGACTTCGTGAAGCTCTTCAAAAGTGAGGTAGTATATATCTTCTTTTTCATGAATAACGCCCGCTTGTACGAGTTGTTCGGCTTCTTTCAGCAATGCCTGCTTATATACGAAGTAGCGACTGACTATGCCGTATTTTGGATATTCCCGGTAGCCGATGAAATTCCGGATGAGATCGATCATTCGTTTTGTTTCTTTAGCTTTTTGTTCACCATCCGGCAATTGCTTCAATCGATCAATTAACTCTTGTTCTTTTTCCAAAGCAGCCCGCCGCCCTTGCTCAAACTTTCGATTGCCGGCGTTAGGCTCGAAGTTTTTGATATGACTAAGAATCATGGGGACAAGTGTAATTGGTTTTTCACTCCAGCGAGGTCTTGTAATATCAATTTCTCCGGGACACCGCATTCCGTATTTGCTGAGATAATCATAAATAGCGTCTTGAATTTCCTTTCCACCATCAAACTTAACCAGTTCATCGAGAAAGTTATCTTCTTTTGCATGCTGCAAATAATCAATCACTTCTGGATAAGGGCGAATCACATCCGCGACATCCATCAGCTCCAGACCCATTTCCGAAGTAATATTGCCCGGTACAGATTGAGAAAGGTTATCAGCGGCGTTTTTTTCGCCTAGCCACTTGTTCATGTTTTCATTGATCCATGTTGTCGCATTTATAGCAGCCATAAACACAGCCGTACTTTGCGGGTCAAATACGATCTTCTTTAATTGCTGGATATCTTCCAGTATAAAATCAAACAAATCCGATCCCGATTTCGCTTGGATGTTTTGCTTTAACTCTTCGATCGATGTTTGATTGCGCTTCATCAAATCAGAAACGATTGTCGGATCGTTCTCGAATTGCACCGGCATATCTGTTTGACCGTTGCCCGGAATCGGTGCTGTTTGATCATTTGGCATCAATTTTATAAAATCTCGCTCGATTACGGTCATGATTGCGTCTTTTGTAAGCGGATCTGCTCCCACGGTGTTTAATAAAGCTTCCCGGCCGGCACGTGTCGTCAGCCTAGGCGCAACATCAACAAACAATCTCCCGCCGGCTTTACGCATAGGTGCAGGAGTAATTAACAGATAAAAAGACAATCCCAACGGTTTAATGGGATCAGTCATCATTTGCTGATGACCAACAGATAGATAGACGTGATTTTCTTGATCATTCGCTTCAGGGATCGGGAATAAAGTCGTGATCGGCCGGCTCTGAACAATATAAAATGTATCATCAGCCAAACACCATTCGATATCTTGCGGCTGGCCGAAATGAGCTTCGATCTGTCTTCCGATACGTGCCAGCTGTAAAATTTGCCCATCAGTGAGTGCTTGAGACATCTGCTGATCAGGATCGATCTGCTTTGTCTCTGTTCCGCCTTGTGCTCGTCCATAAATCGCCAATTTCTTGGCCGCTATTCTCTTATCGGCGATTTGTCCGTTTTGCACTTTATAACAATCGGCAGAGACCAAGCCGGAGACCAGAGCTTCTCCAAGTCCAAAACCGGCATCGATTGAAAGCAGTTTCCGGTTGGAAGTCATCGGATCAGCGGTAAATAAAATCCCTGAAGCATGCGGGAAAACCATCTTTTGAATGATAACGGATAAATAAACTTGCCTGTGATCGAATCCATTCTGCATACGGTAGATGACCGCGCGCTCCGTGAACAGGGAAGCCCAGCATTTGCTGATATGCTGCAAGATCGCATCCTTGCCGATAACATTTAAATAGGTATCTTGTTGACCCGCAAAAGAAGCATGCGGCAAATCCTCGGCAGTCGCGCTAGAACGCACTGCATAAGCATGTTTCTCGCCAAATTGAGAGAGATAGTGAGCAACTGCTTTCACAACATCAGCAGGAATTTCTGCTTCCATAATGATTTGCCGAATCTTCCTGCTGATGTCACTAATTTGATCCCGATCCTCAACTTTTAGCATGGCCAGTTGAGCCAGCAACGCTTGGAACGTTTCGTTTCCCTTGACGGCTTTTTGAAATCCTGCTGTCGTGACGCAAAAGCCTTCTGGCACTTGTATTCCTTGAATTTTTGATAATTCCCCTAAATTTAACCCTTTTCCCCCGACAAGCAAAAGCTGTGTTTTTTCCATTTCATGAAAACCGAGAACGAAATGACTCATTCTGCATCTCTCCTTCGAAAAAAAATTTGACAAGAGCTTTCTGATATGGTAGACTTAAAATGTAAGATGGGATATCTATAACATTTAATTTTAAACGTGCGTGATCTGATTATATCATCGCGTCTGTTTTTATGCAATATTAAAAGAACCTGGTAAAACCATGGTTCTTTTTTTGTTTCTTCATGCAATCGAATATAACGATGGCCGATTTAATCCGGTCGGTTCGCGGAAGATGCCAGCTGCGCAGGCGGTTTATTCTTCGCAAGTCGTCATATTTGCAAAAACGTAGTTTATTTTCCTATAATTTAAACGTGTGATACATATAGAAAGGAAGTTTTTCATATGCAATCTTTACAAAACAAAACCGCTCTGATTACAGGAGGGGGAAGAGGGATCGGCCGCGCAACAGCGATTGCCCTTGCAAAAGAAGGCGTACATATCGGCCTTATCGGCCGTACAGCTGCGAATCTTGAAAAAGCAGCAGAGGAATTAAAGGCGTTCGGCGTAAAAGTATCTGTAGCCGCAGCTGACGTAAAGGATTTAACAGCTGTAGAACGTGCAGTCCAATCCGTAAAAGGAGAGCTTGGACAAATCGACATTCTCATTAACAATGCCGGGATCGGCGGGTTTGCAGGATTTCTTGAGCAATCCCCCGAGGAGTGGGAAAATATTGTCCAGGTGAATCTGATGGGAGTTTATAATGTAACACGCGCCGTTCTGCCTGAAATGATCGAAAGAAAAGCCGGCGATATTATTAATATTTCTTCTACAGCAGGCCAAAGAGGAGCAGCCGGGACAAGCGCCTACAGCGCGTCTAAGTTCGCGGTACTCGGACTGACCGAATCGCTGATGCAGGAAGTCAGAAAGCACAATATCCGCGTGAGTGCTCTTACACCGAGCACGGTTGCGACGGACTTGGCAATCGACTCCAAATTAACAGACGGCAATCCGGAACGCGTCATGCAGCCTGAAGATCTGGCGGAATACATGGTTGCCCAACTTAAACTGCATCCGCGCATTTTTATTAAATCAGCGGGCATGTGGTCTACAAACCCTTAAACAATCAGGAAAGGACAGGCTTGAAACAGCCTGTCCTTTTTTCGTGCTATTTTTGCGAAAGGCGTACGGGGAGATGACGGACGCCGAAGACAAACGGACTTTGAATCGCTTCAAGCTCCTCTGAGCTGTCCTTTTCCACGGATGCATGCCGCAGCAAGTAATCGAGTGCGACTTTCGCTTCAAGCCGGGCAAGGGGAGCACCGAGACAAAAGTGGATGCCGAAGCCGAAGCTCATATGAGGGTTTGATTTACGATCAAGCTTAAAGCTGTCAGGGTCGTCAAATTTCAGTTCGTCACGGTTCGCTGAAGCGACCCAGTTGATCACCGTGGAACCTTTTGCAATCCGCACGCCTTTGATGTCAAGGTCTTCAGCCGCCGTGCGGCCGATTGCTTGCACGGGCGGATAATACCGCAGTGTTTCTTCAACAAAAACAGGAACGAGGGACAAATCTTGCCTTACGGCTTCCTGTGTGGCTTTGTCTTCGGTGAGATAGCGGACGCTGTTTGCGATCAGGTTAGTTGTCGTTTCGTTGCCTGCGACCAAAAGAATGATGCAAAAATTCAGCAGTTCTTCTTCTGTCAGCGACTTGCCGTCAACTTCTGCCCGTAGCAAAAGCGAAATCAGGTCGTCTTTTGGCTCTTTTTTGCGCTGCTTGATAATGTTTTTAAAATAATCCGCCAAAGACCGATTGCCTTCTTCACGGCGTTTGTACATCTGTTCAGCGGCTTCAGCCGAGCGGTCTTCCGCACCTGCGACAAGGATGTCTGAATAATGTTTAAACATGAGGCGGTCTTCAGCCGGAACGCCCAAAAGTTCAGCAATGATAATGACGGGAAGGGGAGCAGCCAAGTCATCCACCACATCAAACAAATCCTTCTGTTTCGCTTCGTTAAATAAAAAAGCCGTCACTTCTTCGATATGCGGCTCAAGCTCTTTCACCGCTTTCGGCGTAAAAGCTTTATTAACGATGGCCCTCATTTTTGTGTGTTTCGGCGGGTCCATTGTTAATATGCTTTTTCCTTCCATATTACCGCCGCGTTTTGAAGAGAAAAGCTTCGGGTTTTTTAACACGAATTGAACGTCTTCATACGAAAAGATATCCCAGCATTTTCGCTCATCATCGTAACGCACAGGAGACGTCTTTCTGATCCGGTTATAAATCGGGAACGGAAACAGCCGGTCATTACTGGAGCTGATTTCTTTCATCGGAATCCAATTGGCATAGTGCTTGCTTGATTGAAGTGAATTTGAATTTGCCACGTCAACTCTCTCCTTTAACATGAATCGTTTATACATGATGAACCGGTTCAATCTTTACGTTATCACTATTTTTACAACGGTTTCAACGGACATATCATGAAAAAATTGTCAATTGGCCGAAAGTATCGGATCTAAAAAAGGAAAAAAGGCGAGGTATGCTCACAACACCGGGAACATCAGCTCAGAGATGGATGAAAAAAACGAGGCCGCACCTGATCAGGTACGGCCTCGATCTTTCAGCTTACGGCTTCTTCCCGGGAGAACTGGCTGTTATACAAATCGGCGTAAAAACCGTTCTCGCGGAGAAGCTCTTCATGGCTGCCTTTTTCAATAATATCTCCGTTTTTCATCACAAGAATCAGGTCGGCATCTTTAATGGTAGAAAGACGGTGGGCGATGACAAAACTCGTGCGGTTAGCCATCAGTTTGTTCATCGCTTTTTGAATATTCATTTCCGTCCGGGTGTCGACACTGCTAGTCGCTTCATCCAATATTAAAATCTTCGGATCGGCTAAAATGGCTCTCGCGATCGTGAGGAGCTGCCGCTGCCCTTGCGAGATGTTTTGGGCATCTTCGCCCAGTACCGTATCATAGCCGTCCGGCAAGGTACGGATAAAATCGTCGGCATAGGCGGCTTTTGCCGCCCTGATGATGTCTTCATCTGTTGCGCCATCACGTCCGTAGGCGATGTTTTCGCGGATGGTGCCGTTGAACAGCCATGTGTCCTGCAAAACCATCGCAAACATGCTTCTGGCCTGTTCGCGCGACAGTTCGCTGATGTCAGTGCCGCCGACCTTGATGCTGCCTTTGTTTAATTCATAAAACCGCATCAGCAAATTGATGATCGTCGTTTTTCCTGCACCAGTCGGTCCGACGATCGCAATTGTCTGGCCTTCTTTGGCATGGAGGCTTAAATCGCGGATGACCGGAACGTTTTTATCATAGCCGAAGGCGACACGTTCAAACGATACATCGCCTTTTAATGCGCCGGTATCGATGGAAGCCGGCGTCTCCTCGGTTTCCTCGTCTTCGTCTAAAAGACTGAACACCCTTTCGGCGGATGCGATTGCCGATTGGATTGTATTCGCGATTCCGGCAGCTTGAACGAGCGGCTGGGAAAATTGCTGCGTGTATTGGATAAAAGCCTGCACGCCTCCGATTAAGAGGGTGCCGTTAAGAACGAAAATACCGCCGGTTATGCTGACAAACACATAGCCGAGGTTGCCGATGAATGTCATGATCGGCATCATCAGACCTGAAATAAACTGCGCTTTCCAGCCTGATTGGTAAAGACGCTCATTCACTTCATCGAATTGCTGAATCGCTTTTTCTTCATGACCGAATGCCTTTACTTCCTGGTGCCCTGTAAACATCTCTTCAACGTGTCCGTTGATGTCGCCGAGTTCTTTCTGCTGCGTGCCGAAGTGTTTCTGCGAAAATGAGGCGATAAATCGGACAGCGAGCATGCTGAGCGGAACCGTGATGAAGACGACGAGCGTCAGCACAGGGCTGATCAGGAGCATCATGACGATGATTCCGACTATGGTAATGACAGACGTAATCATTTGCGTCAGCGCCTGCTGCAGTGACGTATTAATATTGTCAATATCATTGACGGCGCGGCTGAGCGTATCGCCATGCGAATGCTTGTCATAGTACTTTAAAGGGAGTCGCGTCAGCTTTTCATTCACTTCCTGGCGCATTTCGTATATCGTTTTCTGGGCTACGCCGGCCATCAGGTATTGCTGCAAGAACGTAAAGAAAGCAGAAAGCAGATACAGTCCTGCCAGGATCATCGTGATCTGGCCGAGAAAGCCGAATTGAACACCGGTGCCTTCTGTAAAGCTTGCGAAAAGGGAAGAGGTCGCATCTCCGAGAAGTTTTGGACTGATGACATTAAACAACGTCGCCAATATTGCAGCACAGACAACGAGCACCAGCTGGAAGGTCCGCGGTTTTAAATAGCGGGCCAATCTCAAGAGGGTCTTTTTAAATTCTTTCGGTTTTGTCTCGTGCATTCCTTTTGGTATCGAGCCGTGATGCTTTTGTTGTTGGCTCATGCGCTTTCCTCCTCGGCCTGCTGTGATGCCACAATTTCCTGGTAAATTCCATTTTCAGCAAGCAATTGTTGATGGGTGCCGATACCGGCTATTTTTCCTTCATTTAATACGATGATTTGGTCCGCATCTGTAATCGTGCTTACCCTTTGGGCAACAATAATGACGGCGGCATCAGCGGTGGTTTTCTGAAGCGCTTTTCTCAGCTTTTGATCCGTTTTGTAATCAAGCGCCGAAAAGCTGTCGTCAAATAAATAAATTTCCGGTTTTCTGACCAATGCCCGGGCGATGGAAAGCCGCTGTTTCTGGCCGCCTGAAAGGTTGGCTCCGGCCTGCTCGATATCAGATTCAATTCCATTTTCCTTGCCTTCCACAAACTCGGCAGCCTGTGCCGTTTCAAGTGCTTCCAAAATTTCTTCATCTGTTGCATCTTCTTTGCCAAATCGGATATTGTCCTTGATCGTCCCGCTGAATATTGAAGCTTTTTGCGGGACATAGCCGATTTTCGCGCGAAGCTCCTTTTGCGCCATCTTTCTGACATCTGTTCCGTTGACAAGCACAGACCCTTTTTCAATATCGAAAAATCTCGGGATCAATTGAAGAATCGTCGTTTTTCCGGCCCCTGTGCTGCCGATGATCGCAGTCGTTTCACCCGGTTTTGCCTTGAACGTAATATTTTCGAGAACGGGCTTTTCAGCTCCGGCATAACGAAAAGTCACATCTTGAAATTCCACATAACCGCGCAAGCCGCTGTCTTTCTGCGGCTCTTTCGGATCGGTAATCGAAGGCACTGTTAACAGCACTTCGTTAATGCGGTCGGCAGATGCCTGAGCCCTTGGGATCATCACGAATGTCATCGCAAGCATGATCAGCGCGATTAGAATCATGGATGCATATTGAAGGAAAGCCATTAAGTTCCCGACCTGCATGCTGCCTTGATCGATGCGGATGCCTCCGAACCAGATAATCGCGATGTTCGTGAAATTCATCATAATCATCATGACAGGGAATAGAAAAGCCATAATTCTGTTGACGGCGATGCCTGTATCGCGAAACTCTTCGTTTGCCTTTTGAAAACGGGCTTTTTCTTGATCAACTCGGTTAAAGGCGCGAACGACGCGAACCCCAGTCAAACCTTCCCTGAGAACAAGGTTGAGACGATCCGTCTTTTTTTGAAGAACGCCGAATAAGGGAACAGCTTTTCTTGTAATGAGAAAAATCAGCCCCGCAAGGATCGGGAGAGCGGCCAGAAATATAATCGACAGCTTGGCATCTCTGGACACGGCAAGCACAATACCGCCGACCAGCATTAACGGCGCTCTTGTCATCAATGAAAGCATCATGTTGAGTACATCCTGGACTTGCTTGACATCATTTGTGGTACGGGTAATGAGAGAAGCAGAACCGATTTTTCCGAATTCATCCATTGAATAGTGTTCAACTTTGACAAACAGCTTGCGCCTGATATCCCTTCCAAAGCCGAGGGCTGTTTTCGAAGCGAAAAACGCTTTTCCGACAGTCATGATGATGGCCAGAAGGGAGCAGGCGATCATCCAGCCGCCGGTTCTCAATATGAATGGCATGTCGCCGTTCACGATTCCGACATCAACGACATCTGCCATTAACGTCGGCAAATAAAGCTCAAGCACACTGCTCAGCAAAGTAAAAACAGCGACAAGAATCACTTGCAGCTTATAAGGCTTTAAATATTTTAAGAGTGAGATCATTTTTCAACCTTCTTTTCACTTGTTTTTTCTCCGTGTTCGATAAACTCGGATAACTTATGAATCAAATCGGCGAACTGCCTGCTTTCATCCTCGCCCAGAAACCGAGTGAGCTGCAGGAACCACCGGTTCAGCCCTTTAAGCGCATCGTCCGCCGCTTTTTTTCCTTCATCGGTTAAAAAAATCCGGACGATCCTCCTGTCATCCTCATCCATGCGCCGAAAAACGAGCCCTTTTTTTTCCATTCTGTTCAACATCTGCGTGACGAAAGGGGAGGTGACATGCAGAGCGCGGCTGATTTCGGATGCCATTTTGCCTTCACCGCTTGCTTCATTTAAAAACATCAGCGCTTTTGCCTCAGTCTTTTTCCATTCAACTGCAGGAAAAGACTGCTTCATTTCCGCATACCGCAGCCGGTTGAAAGCTTCGATCAACTGCACAACGGTCTTGCTGCTGACTTTATCTTGTTTCATAAAAAGCACCTGCTTCTCCATTTTAATTAATTAAGTAAATAAACTAAAACACGGTATTATCATACATAGAACAACAAAAGATTGTCAAAGAAGAAACTTATAAAAAAGAAAAAAACCCGATCATTGATGACATGACCGGGTCATTGTACGAGCTTCATAAAAAAATCTTTCATTTCAAGGTGGCGAAGATGTTCCGGAACTTTTTCCGAACCGACGATGATCATCGGAGCCAAGCTATCCGTTTTATAAAGTGAGCCATGGCCGCCTCCGCCAAAATGGAGGGGAGACTTTTCGCCGGCAAATTGGAACCCGGGTTTCGCGTCGGCGATCACAAACTGTCCGCGATGCGAATGCATGGCGCTGTACAGGCGGGCAAGAGCATCCGGGTAATCGCCGTATTGGATCGAGACGCCGTCTGCTTTAATGTCCAATAAAGAAAAATCTCCGCTGATCGTCCATGACTGCCCGTAAGGATCTTGATAGCCGCCTTTTGGACGAAACCGAAGTGGTTTTAAAGAACGCTTCGAATCAACATATATCCAGCCGCTTTTTTTCCACGCTGTGAAAGCGATTCGTTCGTCTTTTTTCAATTCATTGACGGCACCTTGCAGCGGCATGTTTCGATCCGTGACATAAATGTATGCCATTCTGTCGTTTACTGCAAAAAGAAGCTGGGCGTTTCGATCGGGGGCTTCGTTTATTTTAGCGATCCGGTATCCTTTAAAAAGCGAATGAAGCCGGATGGCGGCCTTGTCTTTATCGCGTCCGATCGCTGTCTGCCCGCCATCACCCATGACGACCCATACCGCTTTTTCGGCCGCATCGCGCCAAGAATCATATGCATTCAATATACGCTGCAGCTGCTGGTCCATTTTTTCGAGGCCTTTCATGTCCATCGGGCCTTTTTTGTGTGCATCATGGTCAAAATCGGGCAAGTAGGCGACAGTCAGCGCAGGAAGCTTCCTCTTTTTAATTAAATAGGCCACTTCCTGTGCTGTGAACTTGTCGTTAACGCCATAACCTTGCCAAATATGATGGTAGGAGTTATTGGGATCGAGCTGGGCAAAGCGGCCGAACGAAAAAAGAGCCGGCCCGTTTACCGTCATATGTTCAGGCATCAATTTAAGCTTTTTGAGCGGGGGCGGGATATTTAATTCGTGGCGGTCAGGCCCTCTGTATATGAGCCCGTTGATGGATGCCGACTGTTTTCCTCGCACTTGCAAATCATCATGGACCGTTGTCACCTTTCGGCTTAAATGGCGGTGATTAAGAGAAAATATCCCGTCTTCGATCGTTTGTTTGATGCCGAGTGTGGCGATTTCTTTTTTATCGCTCCCGTAATTCACGATTCTCTGTTCATCCTGATTATACCAGACGAGCCCGGGAACGCGGTGGATATTCGGATAAGTTCCGGTGAGCAGGGTGCTGTCAATCGAGACCGACATGGTCGGATACGCGTTTACCACTTCAGGTTCATAATGACCGTTTTCAAGAAAGAATTTTAATGCCGGGGCGCGGCCTGCTTGAATCGCTTTTTTCAAAGGCTGATCCATCAAAGAGTCGATGATCAGGACAATGACCGGTTTTTTGGAGGATTTGACGGCCTCTGCTTCTTCATCCGGGAGTCCCAATTTTTCATTCCCGGCATTCAGCCATATAATAAATGAAATTAGCGCACATATAAAAATGGCAAGTACAATGCTTAGCTTTTTCAAAATGGCCTCATTCCTTTAATCCCATCATATGCATATTCTGGCATGAGACGCCGGAAGTTATAGCTGGTAATACGTTCTAAATGATTCACGGCAGCTCTGGGGAATCCTATTCAATTAGAAAGGTGGGTCAATTATGAAAAAGCATAAATGGTTAGCCGCATTTGCTATCATCGCGATTTTAGCCGTAATTGGCTATATCACGGTCAGACATCTTGAACCGGAATATGTATATATGCCTCCTAAAGAAAAAGTCATCTCAAAAGAAAAACGAGTGCACGGATACGATCTATGGGGAGCATTTACACCGGACAAGCCCGCCTCCGCAGAGGAGGGAGCTGTAAAGGTTGATGACCGCCTTCTCGACTTGGGACGGGAGACATTTTATAAGGAAACTTTCGGCAACGAAGTGTTTTTGACAGATGTCATCGGACTCCTTGACGGTCCCATTACAGCAGCCAACATGACGAAAGCCATTGCCGGATTGAAAGGGAAAGGGACGACGAACTTGCGCATCGAATTAGCTGAAACGGTTAAGGTCGGCGAGAAAATCTTTAAAAAAGGCGAGAAGATCGACACCGGCATTGATGTTCCAAAAGGGGCATACGCACCGCTCGGCATGCCTTTCAAATACGCTGACGGAAAAATCAAAGCTGGCATCAGCTGTGCGGCCTGCCACGCCGCAGTCGATCCGAAAACGATGAAGGTGATGGAAGGCGTGACAAACTCTGATTTAAATACAGGGCTGATGCTGGCGCTGGCGACAAATTCAGCGGCTTATTTTACACATGCCGAAATTGATAATATTCAACAATTTATGAATGATAAAAGCCCTGTGATCACTGCCAGAAACGGCAAAAAAGAACGCCTTCCCGATCCGGACCGCCTCGAAGATGCGGTCGATCGCATTTTCCTGAAGTGGCCGAGAGGTTTTTTCGACTCGACGATCGATATGAAAAGCAATCCCACGCAGATTCCGGATGCCTATACATTGGGCGACCATCCGTACAGCTGGAGCGGTTCGGCAATGGCCGGTCCTTTTAAAGGCTTGACTGTGTTCAGCAATAATGTTCATGCGCAAAATTCGGACAGCCTCTCGCAAGCCCCGGCAAGCCGGGCGCTTTTCGGCATGAGCGAAGATGTTTATATCGGGACGATCCTGCAAAGGGCTCCCGTCTCAACATACAGGTATCAGCCGAAAAAAAAGGAAAGTCCGACTGCGTTTTTCAAAAAAGCTGATCCCACTCCCGGAGTACCGGGCGTCAACCAAATGGTCAAGCCGCCAAACTATCCTAACATCACATTGGCGGCGCCCGACGGCGTACTTGTGAGCTCACCCGGACGAAAAGTGAATGAAGAAAACAACGCTGTATCCGCCTGGCAAAATACACTTAGACCTCCTGATCCGCGGCAAAAAACCGACAGCCAAACCGTCAGGCGCGGCAGGCGTGTTTTTGAACAAGCGGGCTGCATATCCTGTCATGCCGGCCGGTATTTGACGAACAACAAGGTCATCTCGGTTGAAAAAATCGGAACCGAGCCGACAAGGGCCCGGTCTTTTAAGAAAACGGAAAACATATTCGGGAAAAGCCTTATTCATTCGCCTGACACACCGGTGCCTCTGCCGCGCAAACCGAAGATCCTGAAAGTCCCGACAGCCGGGTTTGACCCCGAACAGATCAAGCTTTCCTGGGCGCAGGGAGATTCCAAAGGCGGGTACAAAGTGCCGAGTCTGATCGGCGTTTACTGGCGCGCTCCTTATTTGCACGACGGAGGGGTTGCAGTGGGAAGCTCATTAAAAGAGACAGGCTTACCAAAGACGGTCATAAAAGGTAAGCAGGCGGATCCTTATAACAGTTTGCTGGCGATGATCGACAGAGATTTAAGACAGCAGGTCGTCAAAAGCAATTCGGAATCGCCCGACTTAAAAGCGGTAAGGGTAACCGGCAAAGGGCATGAATTCTGGATCGACGCCAAAAGCGGCTTTTCCGAACAAGAGCAAAAGGCGTTGATTCATTATTTAATCCATGCCGATATGCCGAAAAAGTAAGGAATAAAATGAAACGATAAGCCGCCTGAATGGCGGCTTTTTTTAAAACTTCATCACGGGAGCGGCGATATGATCGCCTTTTCGGTCCTTTGTGACGGCGCGATCCGGCTGACGGAATATGTCATTCACTTCAGCAGCCAGTGCAGGCGAGTCCGTTTCCAGACAGAAAAAACTGGCGTCAGTATGAAAAATCAGCATAAAAAAAGGGGATAAACATACATATATAAGATGTGCTTTTTACAATAGAAGAGATGCGCAGAGAATAAATGGACAGAAAATTCAGACATTAATCATTGTTTATGATAAAATGAAAACAGCCAAGCTTTTGCGCCCGGCTGAATTCGTTGTCATACTGGCTATTGGTATTGCTGAAGGCGAGAAAAAAACTTCTTTACGAACTGATAAAAGACTTTTGCAGAAGGGGAAAGCTCCCTGTTTTTAGGGGTGATGATTCCGACTGTGCGCTTTACTTGAGGATAATCAATCGGGATCTTCTTTGTAAAACGGGGAGCCGTTTCATTAAAGGCGCTTTCCGGCAAAAGCGTCACACCCATATCAGCAGAAACCAGCCCTTTGATCGCATCCAAATCTTCGCCCTCTGAGGAAATTTTAGGCGTATATCCTACTTGCTTGCATGCATCAACAGCCATTTTTCGAAGGATGTATCCGTCTGGAAACAGCACATACTGATCATTTCTGAGATCGCCGA
Source organism: Bacillus sp. BS3(2021) (assembly GCF_021043345.1). Lineage (NCBI taxonomy): Bacteria > Bacillati > Bacillota > Bacilli > Caryophanales > Bacillaceae > Bacillus > Bacillus sp. BS3(2021). The sequence continues at coordinate 27,434 of NZ_JAJNDM010000012.1, read as the reverse complement.
GATGAAGGCTTTGCTGGCCTGATAGGGGATGATTGATCGGCACGAGTGCCAAAAGGCTTTCCGAAAACAAAATGTCCCCTTTAATCTCAGCGATATTTGACGGAACAGGACCGAGAAAAGCCAAATCGATATCCCTGTTTTTCACCGCTTCGATTAAAAATTTATAAGATCCCTGCCTTAAAAGAAAAGCGACATGAGGATGCTCCTCTTTAAAAGCGGAAATAACCGTCGGGAGGAACTGGCCCGCAAGGCTTGTCGGGAAACCGATTTTAACGGTCCCGCGATTCGGGTCCAAATACTCATCGATTTGTTCCTTCGCGAAATCGATCGCTTTCATCGCTGTTTTAATATGGTCTAAAAACTGTCTCCCGATCGGAGTCAGCTTCACATTGCGGCCTTCGCGCTCAAACAAATCAACACCGAGCTCTTCTTCGAGATTGGCGATCTGCCTGCTGATCGCCGACTGAGCGACATGAAGGTGCATGGCCGCTTCCGATACGTGCTCTCTTTCTGCAACTTCCATAAAATAATGCAATTGGCGTAATTCCATCGTTGTTTCACCTGCTCATCTCAAAATGAGATAGTTTTAATCTAAATTATATATTGTTTGTATAGATTTGAAAACCTACAATAGGATTAGAGTTTGTAAGATTTTATGACCGGGGACAAACGGGAAAAATGAACGGGGGAGAGGAACAATGACTTATAATCAACTACCAAAGGCACAAGGTCTCTACCGTCCTGAATTTGAACATGATGCATGCGGAATCGGCCTTTACGCTCATTTGAAGGGCCTTCCTACTCATGATATTGTCAAAAAAGGATTACAAATGCTTTGCCAATTAGACCACCGGGGCGGTCAGGGCAGTGACCCGCATACCGGAGACGGAGCAGGCATCATGATGCAGATTCCAGATGCTTTTTTCAAAAAAGTCTGCGCCGGTTTCAACTTGCCTGAAAAAGGACGCTACGGCGTCGGGATGATCTTCTTTTCTAAGGATGACAGCGGGCGCGAAAAAACCGAAGCGCTCATTAACGAGCTGATCGAACAGGAAGGACAGACGGTGCTCGGCTGGCGAACTGTACCTGTAAATGTCGGAAAAATCGGAACAGTCGCACAGAAAAGCGCGCCAGTCGTCCGCCAGGTATTCATCGGAGCAAATGAAGCGCTGAAAGACAATCTGGCATTCGAACGGAAGTTGTACATCATTCGCAAACAGGCCGAAAATTGGGCGAAAGAACACGACAAAACGTTCTATTTTGTCAGCCTCTCTAGCAATACCATCGTATATAAAGGACTTTTAACGCCCGAGCAGGTTGATGCTTTCTATGAAGATTTACAGGACGAGGACTTCGTCTCAGCTTTTGCATTGGTTCACTCCCGTTTCAGCACAAACACGTTTCCGAGCTGGGAAAGGGCACATCCGAACCGCTATCTGATCCACAACGGGGAAATCAATACGCTGCGCGGCAATATGAACTGGATGAAAGCGAGGGAGCAGCAGTTTGTTTCCGAAGCGTTCGGCGAAGACTTGCCAAAGGTTTTGCCAATCCTCGATGAAAACGGAAGCGACTCCTCGATCCTGGATAACGCTTTTGAATTCTTTGTTCTGGCTGGAAGGAATCCGGCCCATGCTGCAATGATGCTGATTCCGGAGCCGTGGAACGAGAACCCGTACATGTCAAAAGAAAAGAAGGCATTTTACGAATATCACAGCTCTTTAATGGAGCCATGGGACGGCCCGACTGCGATTTCATTTACAAACGGAAAACAGATCGGAGCCATTTTAGACCGGAACGGGCTCAGACCCGCTCGCTATTATGTCACTAAAGACGACTACCTTATTTTTTCCTCCGAAGTCGGCGTGATTGATGTCGAACAGGAAAACATCTTATATAAAGACCGGCTGGATCCCGGGAAAATGCTTCTTGTTGATCTTGAAGAAGGGCGGATTATCTCCGATGAAGAAGTCAAATCCGAAATCGCCGGGGAGTTTCCGTACCAGGAATGGCTCAGTAAAGAACTGGTTCATGTCTCAAACGATATTGAGGAAACCGAAGAAAAATCTGTGCCTGACCTATTGACCCGCCAAAAAGCATTCGGTTTTACGTACGAAGATATTCACAAATATTTAATTCCTGTCATTACAGAAGGCAAAGACCCGCTCGGTTCAATGGGCCACGATGTCCCGCTGGCGGTGTTGTCAGACCGTCCGCAATCGCTGTTCAACTATTTTAAACAGCTGTTTGCACAAGTTACAAATCCGCCGATTGATGCAATCCGCGAGCAGATCGTCACTTCGACATTGACATGGCTCGGAGCGGAAGGCGATATTCTCCATCCGAATGAAAGCAGCTGCCGCCGGATTAAATTGTATACACCGGTCTTGACAAACGCACAGTTCAATTCTTTAAAAGGACTTGTGCATAAGGATTTCAAAAGCAAGACGATTCATACTCTCTTTACAGACGACTTGAAGAGCGGCCTCGAAGATATGTTTAAAGAAGTGGACAGAGCGATCGCCGAAGGCGTGACTCTCCTTATTTTATCCGACCGCAAAATGGACGGTCAGAAGACTCCGATTCCTGCGCTGCTAGCCGTCAGTGCCTTGCATCAGTATTTAGTCCGCGCGGGAAAACGTACGAAAGTCAGCATTATCGCCCAATCCGGTGAAGCGCGCGAAGTTCACCATTTTGCCGCCTTGATCGGCTACGGAGCGGATGCCATTCATCCGTACCTCACGTATGCGACATACAAGCAGGCGATTGAAGACGGAGCACTTTCCATCAGCTATGAAGAAGCCGTTACAAAATACAGCAAAAGCGTGACAGAGGGCGTCGTAAAAGTGATGTCCAAAATGGGTATTTCCACTGTTCAAAGCTACAGGGGCGCACAGATTTTTGAAGCGGTTGGGATCAGCAAAGACGTCATAGACAGCTATTTCACAGGAACGGCATCACAGCTCGGCGGAATCGGTCTGGATACGATTGCCGAAGAAGCGAAGCGCCGCCACAGGGAAGCGTATGAAGATACATTCAGCGAAACGCTTGATTCGGGAAGCGATTTTCAATGGAGAAAAGGCGGGGAGCACCACGCTTTTAACCCGAAAACGATTCACACGCTGCAATGGGCATGCCGCAAAGGTGATTACAGCCTGTTTAAACAATATTCGAAAGCAGCTGATGAAGAAAGAATCGGTTTTCTCCGCAATCTCTTCTCATTTGATGAAAACCGGAAGCCGCTGCCGCTTGAAGAGGTCGAATCCGCTGAATCGATTGTGCGCCGCTTTAAAACAGGGGCGATGTCATTCGGCTCTTTAAGCAAGGAAGCCCATGAAGCGCTGGCGATTGCAATGAACCGTCTCGGCGGAAAAAGCAACAGCGGGGAAGGCGGAGAAGATCCGGCGCGCTTTACGCCTGACGCAAATGGCGATAACCGCCGCAGCGCGATCAAGCAAATCGCTTCAGGCCGTTTCGGTGTGAAGAGCCATTATCTCGTCAATGCCGATGAGCTGCAAATTAAGATGGCGCAGGGTGCAAAACCTGGAGAAGGCGGACAGCTTCCTGGCAACAAAGTGTATCCATGGGTTGCCAATGTACGCGGATCTACGCCTGGGGTCGGCTTGATTTCACCGCCGCCGCACCACGACATCTACTCGATTGAAGATTTGGCGCAGTTGATCCACGATTTGAAAAACGCCAACCGCGATGCACGGATCAGTGTAAAGCTTGTCGCTAAAGCCGGGGTCGGCACGATTGCAGCCGGAGTCGCCAAAGCGACTGCCGATGTCATCGTCATCAGCGGCTATGACGGGGGCACTGGAGCCTCACCGAAAACAAGCATTAAGCATACCGGCCTTCCGTGGGAGCTTGGACTCGCAGAAGCTCATCAAACACTGATGATGAACGGTTTGCGCGAACGCGTCGTATTGGAAACAGACGGCAAATTAATGACCGGCAGAGACGTTGTCATGGCTGCGCTTTTAGGAGCCGAAGAATTCGGTTTTGCCACAGCGCCGCTCGTTGTTCTCGGCTGCGTTATGATGAGAGCCTGTCATTTGGATACTTGCCCTGTCGGGGTAGCGACGCAAAACCCTGAGCTGCGCAAAAAGTTCATGGGCGATCCGGATCACATCGTGAATTACATGCTCTTTGTCGCAGAGGAAGTTCGCGAATTGATGGCCCGGCTCGGTTTCAGAACAGTTGATGAAATGGTGGGCCGCACGGATGTCCTTCGTGTCAGCGAACGGGCGAAAGCACATTGGAAAGCGGGTCAGCTCGATTTATCAAACCTGCTATATCAGCCGGAAGGCGCACGCACATTCCGTACGCCGCAAAACCACAAAATCGATGAATCACTTGATATTACGCAAATTCTACCCGCCGTCCAGTCAGCTGTTGAAAACGGCACGTCTGCGGAAGCATCCTTTGAAATCCGCAACATCAACCGTGTAACAGGAGCCATAACCGGAAGTGAAATTTCTAAGCGCTACGGCGAAGAAGGCCTCCCTGAAGATACGATTACGCTCAGATTCACAGGTTCAGCAGGGCAAAGCTTTGGCGCGTTCGTACCAAAAGGAATGACAATGTATTTGACAGGAGATGCCAATGATTATATCGGCAAAGGTCTTTCAGGCGGAAAAATCGCCGTCAAAGCGCCTGACGAATTCAACCCTGCATTCCGTGAAAATGTTATTGTCGGAAATGTTGCGTTCTACGGTGCTACAAGCGGAGAAGCTTATATTAACGGACTCGCCGGCGAACGGTTTGCCGTCAGAAACAGCGGAGTCAGCGTTGTCGTTGAAGGCATCGGCGACCATGGCTGCGAATACATGACCGGCGGGCGCGTCGCTATTCTCGGCGACGTCGGCAAAAACTTTGCCGCGGGCATGTCAGGCGGAATCGCCTACGTGTACGCCGAAGACAAAAAAGCCTTTAAACGGAAATGCAATCCTGAAATGATCGAATTTGAAACACTTGAAGCACCTGAGGAAATCGCCGAACTGAAAACGATGATCGAAAACCATTACAGATATACTGAAAGCTCAAAAGCAGCTTCGATACTTGATCATTGGGAAGAGGCCGTCGGCCGGTTTGTGAAAGTGATTCCGAAAGACTTCAAGCAAATGATAGAGCGGATTAAAGAGCAAAAAGAAGCCGGCTTGTCTGATGAAGAAGCGCTGATGTACGCGTTTGAAGCCGGTACGAAGCAAAAGATTGAACCGTCTGCGGCTGCTTCATCAAAAGAAGCGGTGGCACAGTAAGAAAGGGGAGGGGAAAATGGGCAAAGCAACAGGATTTATGGAATTCAAGCGGGAAAAGCCTGCTGAACGCGATCCTCTCACACGGATAAATGACTGGAACGAATATTCGTCTCCATTTTCTGAGGAAGCATCAAAAAGACAGGGAGCGCGCTGCATGGACTGCGGCACCCCCTTTTGCCAAATCGGCATGGATATAGGCGGTTATACGTCAGGATGTCCGATACACAATTTAATCCCTGAATGGAATGACCTCGTTTACAAGGGAAGGTGGAAAGAAGCGCTTGACCGCCTTCTGAAGACAAACAACTTCCCTGAATTCACGGGGCGGGTCTGTCCGGCGCCTTGCGAGGGCTCTTGTACGGTGGCGATTTCCGACCCGGCCGTATCCATCAAAGGGATCGAACGGACGATTATTGACAAAGGATTTGAAAACGGATGGATTCAGCCGCGGATTCCGAAAAAACGGAGCGGCAAAAAAATCGCGATCGTGGGCTCAGGGCCTGCCGGTCTGGCAAGCGCCGATCAATTGAATCAAGCGGGGCATTCGGTCACTGTTTACGAGCGCAGCGACCGCCCGGGCGGCCTGTTAATGTACGGCATTCCAAGCATGAAGCTTGAAAAAAGCGTTGTCGAACGCCGCATCAAACTATTGACGCAGGAAGGCATCGACTTTGTCACCAACACGGAAATCGGCAAAGATATTACAGCCGACGAGCTAAAAGAACAGTACGATGCGGTTATCCTTTGCACAGGAGCCCAAAAACAGCGCGATCTCTTGATTGAAGGCCGGGAAGCAAAAGGTGTCCACTTTGCCATGGACTATTTAACAGGCACTATAAAAAGCATGCTCGATTCGAATTTTAAAGATAAACAGTTTATCAATACGAAAAATAAAGATGTCATCGTCATCGGCGGGGGAGATACCGGAGCAGACTGCGTTGCAACGGCCTTGCGCCAAAAAGCGCGAAGCGTCGTCCAGTTCGGCAAACATCCGAAGCTGCCCGATACAAGAACCGCCGAAAATATGTGGCCTGAACAGCCGCATGTCCATTCACTGGACTATGCTTATGAAGAGGCGCAAGCAGCATTCGGCAGCGATCCGAGACAATATTCGATCCAAACGAAAAAGCTTGTCGCAGACAAAAACGGCCATTTGAAAGAACTGCATACGATTCAAATGAAAAAAGTAAAGAATGATCAAGGAAAATTTGAGTTTCACGAAATTCCGGGCACGGAAAAAGTATGGCCTGCTCAATATGTCTTTATCGCTATCGGCTTTGAAGGAACGGAACAGCCGCTGCTTGAACAATTCGGGGTAAATACGGTGAGAAATAAAGTTGACGCAGCATACGGGGAATTTAAAACGAATGTCGATGGAGTCTTCGCAGCAGGGGATGCGAGAAGAGGACAGAGCCTGATCGTTTGGGCGATTCACGAGGGACGCGAAGTCGCTCGTGAGGTTGACAAATATTTAATGGGAAGTTCTGTACTGCCATAAAACAAAGGGGTTTTCACATCATATAAATAAAGCCTGTCCTGCGACCTTCTTTAGGTTGACAGGGCAGGCTGTTTTTTTGTTTGCTTCACAATATTCACCTGCTGATTCGACTTGCCATATCGTTATTTGTTCGAATTTATACAAAGGCAATGATAAAAAAATTGTGTACGTACTCCATTTAATGGTGTATAACATAACCTAAAGTATGCAACGCAATAAAGGAGGCTATAACAGTGGAAGAAACTTATCAATATCAAGATGACTGGACGGATGCGGATAGACAGCAGCCTTTTACTTATGGCGGCTACGGCGGCTACCCCTATCCGCGGCCAAGACCGCGCCCTAGACCGAGACCGCCGTTTTATCCGTATCCATTCTTCTATCCGTTCTTTCCTTTTTATCCATACTACCCTTACTACCCGTACCCTTGGTAATGGGTAAAGCGAAGCTGTCTGGTGAAACAGACAGCTTTTTTCATTTTGATGAATTTTTCAAAACGCTTCCACGAATAATAACAGCGATATGATAAAAGCTCTATATTTCCAAAAGAGAACAAAATTGGATGTGGTATTCGTGTCGTTATTCGTCAAAAAGACCAGCAAGGAAAAGCGATATTTAATTTTCGCATTCAGTGTCATTCTTCTCTATGTCCTTCCGCTTTACATATTAAATGAAGACGCTCATATCCGCGTGCATGACAACCTGGATTCCAACATTGCATGGTATAAGGTGCTGGCGGAAAGCGGTCAACTGCTCGGCGGTGTTAAAGCCGTTATTCCGCAAATCATCAACGGACTGCCGCGGGATGCTTACGGAACGGAATGGAGCGGCATTGTCTGGCTTCATGCCTTGTTTCCCTCGATGACCGCATACGCTATAAGCCAAACGATCACGAGGGTGTTTGCCTTTGTCGGGATGTACCTGCTGCTGAAAAGCCATTTGATTCGCGATGAAAAAGCGTATTTCATCAGAATCGCGGTATCGCTTGCTTTTGCCCTGACACCCTTTTGGCCTTCGGGAATGCTCAGCACGCTTGGCCATCCTTTAGCTTTATGGGCTTTTTTAAACATCAGGGCAGGAAGAGACTCATGGAAAGAATGGGCGACCCTTGCGCTTTTGCCGCTTTACTCAAGCTTTGTGCTCGGTTTCTTCTTTTTCCTAGCAGCCGTTTCACTGATTTGGCTTTATGATTTGGTTTCAAAGCGCAGCTTTAACCTTCGCTTTCTCGGAAGCATCGCTCTCATGACGGGCATTTTTCTGGCGATAGAATACCGGCTTGTTTATTCGGTTTTCGCTTCAGGCGAAACGATGCATCGGGTTGAATTTATTTCATCCAGGCATGACATCCTTCATTCGTTTCGGCTGTCATTTAAAAATTTCGTGCTCGGCCACAATCATGTCATGACCGTCCATACGGCGGTGATCCTGCCTTTGATTGTGCTCACTTTTGGGCTCGTCGTTGCGAGACAACGAAAAAAGCGGCCAAGAGAAGAAAAGCTGTTCATCTTTTTATTCATTTTAAATTATGCGCTTTCTTTATGGTATGCCCTCTGGTTCAACAAGCTGTGGGCGCTTCCCAAGGAAAAGATCAGTCTGCTTTCGGCATTCAATTTCGCGCGTTTTCACTTTTTGCGCCCTCTTGTGATATACGCAAGCTTTGCAGTTGCATGCTACATATTGTGGAAAATGGGGAAGAGATGGCGGCGCTTCGTCCATGCCGCGCTGGTCGCCCAGCTGCTCGTGCTTATACCGTTTCATGAAGAGCTGACTTACGGCGCATACCACCATGCCCCGACCTTTCGGGAATTTTATGCTTCAGATCAGTTCAAACAGATCAAACGGTTCATCGGCCGGTCTCCCGATTCCTACCGGGTGGCGAGCATCGGCCTGCATCCCGCGATTGCGCAGTATAACGGTTTTTACACACTTGATACGTATGCCAATATTTATCCGCTGAAGTACAAGTATCAATTCCGGAAAATCATCGCCAAAGAGCTTGATAAAAATCCGGTCTTGAAACGCTATTTCGATGAGTGGGGGAGCCGCTGCTACTTGTTTGTTGACGAGCTCGGAAAACATTACGCGTTCAAAAAGAGCACGAAGAAAAAAATCACGAACCTCGAATTGAACACTGAAGCGTTCAAAAAAATGGGGGGGCGATATATTTTTTCTTCGGTTCCGATTATGAATGCAGAACAAAACAAGCTGGCGTTTTTAAAGCGGTTCAGCCACCCGCAGTCCGCTTGGAACATCTATGTATATGAAGCGAAATAAGCATCGATAAGGAGGAAGCAAATTGAATCTTCAACAGCCTTTGCTGACAATCGTCATACCCTGCTATAACGAAGAGGACGTGTTTGCCGAAACCGCAAAACAGCTGACTGCGGTATTGGATGATCTCACAGCAGACAAGCTGATCTCTGCAGAGAGCAAGCTTTTATTTGTCGATGACGGATCGACGGACCGCACATGGCCGCTGATTGCTATGGAAAGCACAAAAAACCGCTATGTGACAGGCTTGAAGCTGGCCCGTAATTCGGGACATCAAAAAGCTCTCTTAGCCGGACTAGATAAAGCGAAGCAAAAATCGGATTGCGTTATTTCAATCGATGCCGACCTTCAGGATGACATTTCGGCAATTCGCCGGTTTATCGAAAAATATCATGAAGGCTATGAAATCGTCTACGGCGTACGCCGCAGCCGGAAAACGGATACATGGTTTAAACGAACAACAGCCGCATGGTTCTACCGGATCATGAATAAGCTCGGCATCCAGCTGGTCGATAACCATGCCGATTTTCGGCTTTTGAATAAACGGGCGCTTGAAGAGCTCAGCCGCTATGCAGAAGCAAATGTTTTTCTGCGCGGTCTGGTGCCCCTGATCGGCCTCCGGTCGGCCAAAGTGTTCTATGACCGAAAAGAGCGGCTGGCTGGAGAAACGAAATATCCGCTGAAAAAAATGCTGTCTTTCGCTTTTCACGGGATTACGTCATTCAGTGTCGCTCCGATCCGTTTTTTTACCCTGATTGGCTTCTTCTTATTTTTCCTAAGCTGTATCGCAGGTATATATGCAATGATTCAAAAGCTGCTCGGCTACACGAATGCTGGCTGGGCTTCGTTGATCATTTCGATATGGTTTTTGGGCGGTTTGCAATTGATGGGGATCGGCATTATCGGCGAATATATCGGAACGATTTTCACCGAAGTGAAAAGAAGGCCGAGGTATGCGGTGGATATCGATTTATATACGGAACGGCTCGGCCGGCGCGAACCTGAAAAACGGCCGGAAACGAAGTTCAGTTGATGACGGATCAAACGGATTACTTAACTTTTACAGTTCATTTTGAATAAGGAAGGATGTACAAATTTATGACAGAAAAACAAACCTCTGGCATGACGGTTGTCGCGATCGGGTCGATCCCATTGATTATGACGTTGGGAAATTCGATGCTGATTCCGATTTTGCCGAAGATGAAATCTGAACTCAATTTATCGCAATTTCAAGTCAGCCTTGTCATTACCGTGTTTTCGATTACTGCAGCGCTCTTTATTCCGCTGCTGGGTTACTTGGCGGACCGCTTCTCAAGGAAAGTGGTGATTATTCCGTGCCTGTTCCTTTACGGGGCCGGCGGGATTCTTGCAGGATTTGCATCGACGACCTTTGCGAACGCTTTCCCGTGGGTGCTTTTCGGGAGAGGACTGCAGGGGCTTGGAGCAGCCGGTACAGCGCCGATCGCAATGGCGCTGACAGGAGACCTTTTTAAAGGATCTGAAGAAAGCCGGGTGCTCGGTCTCGTTGAAGCCTCGAACGGCTTCGGAAAAGTGCTGTCTCCGATTTTAGGATCATTGATAGCATTGATCGCTTGGTTTTGGGTGTTTTTTGCATTTCCTGCTTTCTGTATTGCACCGATCATTTTGACTTGGATTTTTATCAAAGAAAAAGACAAGAAAAAAGATCCGCCGCCTCTCGGAAAATATGTGAAAGGGCTGACAAGCGTTTTTAAACATGAGGGCAGATGGCTTTTCACCGCATATCTCGCAGGGGCCGTCTGTTTGTTTACTCTGTTTGGCATCCTCTTTTACTTATCTGATGTTTTGGAAAAAGAATTTCATACAGACGGCGTAAAGAAAGGTCTGATCTTGGCGATCCCTCTGCTTGTCATGTGTACAACATCATATATTACGGGCAGCAAAATCGGACAAAATCAGCAGCTGATGAAAAAAATGATGGTTATCGGGCTCGCTCTGATTACGGTTTCCTACGGCACACTGTCTTTTTTCTCCGCGCTCATTCCTTTTATTTCGATCCTTGTCATCAGCAGCATCGGTACAGGCTTTGTTCTGCCGTGTGTCAACAGCTTCATAACCGGGGCTGTCGGAAAAGAGAGGCGCGGTTTTGTGACATCGCTGTACGGATCGGTCAGATTTTTAGGAGTCGCGATCGGTCCGCCGATTTTCGGGAGGCTGATGGAATGGTCGAAACTCGGCATGTTTATGTCGATTGCGGGCCTGACATTAGTCGTCGGTGTGTTGGTGCTGACGATGATTCATGTCAAAAAGGAAGACACCAAAAAAGGGGAGAAGGGGCTGCAGCCTGCTGACGCAAGATAGGAGGGAAGGGAAAAAATATGCGCATTGAAAAGGTTGACACATTTCCGCTGTTCCACAGGCTTTCCTCCCCTTACGGCGATGCGAACGGATTGAAAAGCTACAGAACGTGCTACCTGATTCGGATCACGACAGTTTCAGGCCTGTCGGGATGGGGAGAATGCGCGGATTGGCTGCCTGCTTTGGATGCGGGCTTTAAAAAACGGATCATTCCTTATTTAATTGGAAAAGAAGCGGGCAATCGCACGGAGCTTGTCACCGTCATCAAAAAGTGGCATCAGCGGGCCGCAGCTGCCGTTAGCATGGCTTTAACGGACATTACGGCGAAAAAAGCAGGCCTTTCGGTATGTGAATTATGGGGAGGAAAACTGAGGGAGCAGATCCCGGTCTATGCCTCATTTCAATCATATTCAGACAGGCCCGATTGGAGCCGCCATTCCCTCCGGCTCGTCGAAAAGGCCGTGCGGTCCGGATTTAAAACCGTCAAGCTGAAAGCGGGAGGCAAGTTGTTTTCCGAAGACTTGGCGCATATTCAGGCGTTCCAGGAGATGACAGGGCAAAACACCGGACTGATACTCGATGCCAACCAGAGTTATGACCAGGCCGCCGCACGGAAGTGGGAAACGTGGTTTTCCGCCTGGGGCAACGTGCTTTGGTTTGAAGAGCCCATGCCGTTTGACGTTCCCGCTGAATACCGGATGCTGCGTTCAGCGCTTTCTGTTCCGGTTGCCGGAGGAGAAAATGTAAAAGGCGCAAAACCGTTTTTGCCGATTTTTCTGGAGAACGCAGTCGATATTGCTCAACCCGATGTTATGCACTGTGACGGCACAGACGATTTTCAAACCGTTCTGAAGCTCGCCAGGCATTTCGGAAAAAGGGTTTCTCCCCACAGCTATGACGGCGGACTTTCAAGAATGTACGCTGTTTTCGGACAAGCCTGTCTGCCGCCTTGGAGCAAAATGGACGGAGAAGATATCGAACCGCTCGAATGGGATGCGATGGAGAATCCGTTCACAAAACTCGTGCCCGTCAGCATAAAAGACGGATACATTCAAGTCCCGGACAAAATCGAAATCGATACAGAGCTCGTAGAAGCGTATGGATGGGACGGCTCGTCTTACATGTGAAAGCGCCAACTCGAAAAAATGTGATATTTTTCATTTCCCCTTACATATAGTAGGAAGAGGACAAGTTTCTTTAAAGGGGATTATATCCGTATGGGAAGAAAGCTCAAAATCGTACATGCTATCGTGTTGGGCAGCGTGTTACAGGGTCTCGGCATGGCGCTGTTTTTGTTTCCAAACCATATTCCTTCAGGGGGCGCAGCCGGCATCGCTGTTTTGCTCAATTTTTGGTTTCAGGTTCCGCACGGATTAACCGTCTGGGCTGTCAACTTTTCGCTGCTTTTAACGGCCGTTAAATGGCTTGAACCCGTAACGGTCTTCGGGACGATGGGGGCGATTACCATGACGTCCGTTTCGGTGCAGATCTTCGAATCCTGCATGCCCGTCATGACGACGAACAATATCTGGCTGGATTTATTTTACGGATCCGTCCTTTTGGGGACGGGGGTTGGATTGCTATATAAATACAATATTTCTAACGGCGGTTTTGGCGCCCTGGCTTTAATGATATCGATTTACCGCGGCGGAAAACCGGGAACTGCACTGTTTATGATGAACGCATTCATCTTCCTTTTGACGGCGTCTGTCATCGCCTGGGGAATCGTTATCCAAGCACTAATCTGCCAGTGGATTTCTACGAGGATCATCGATGCGATTTATCAGATTCGCTTCCGTCCGTTATTGATGCCTATCGCCAGTTTCCGCAATAAAAAATAGGCCGCTTTTCAAACGACCCTAATCATATAAATAAAATGTATCTGATCGAAGTCCCAGTCTCAGCGTTTCAAGCGGAATGGCATCCTGAAACGGTATATTCGCCAAATTGGCGTCAGGACCGATTTTTTCAATGAAACACGTCTGCAGCTGTTTCGTCGGCGCTTCAAAAATTAAATCCCTTGAAGCGATGCCGGAATGAAGGATCTCCTCAATAAGCTGGGACCGCATTTCTCCATCGCTTTTGCACAGCCCGCTCGTGCCGCTTTCCCTCGTTTCCGTGATCACTTTCTCGGCTCCGGCTTCAAGATCTTCGAGGATGTAATCGATCCATTCGGCTGACTCCAGCTCACTGCTGAGGGCGCTGTCTTTGCTGCCGACTTCGCTGAACACGTGAAACTCTTTCGAAAAATCGGAAATAAAGCTTGCTTTATCTTTATTAGAGAGACGGACCGTTCCGTTTGATATTTCCACATAACGACATCCATATAATTTGCAGTAGCGATAGTAATCTTCAATTTTATCCTGGCTTAAAAACTTCTCAAACAACGTTCCGCCAAAAAAGAATTGAACGTCATTTTGCTTCAGACAATCGATTTTCTCAACCAAATATTTCGTAATTAAAGATGTTCCCCATCCAAATTTCACAAAATCTATATAATCTGCCGCTCCGTGAATCGTATCTTTAAAAAAGTTCAAGGGAACCCCGTTATCAATCAGGATGGTGATCCCTTTTAATCTTGGTTTAAGCTGCCTGTCGGGCAGTATCAGTTCAGATGAAATCATTGATTACCCCTCACAATCTGCTGTATCTTTCATACTTTTAGGTAAATGTCTGTCGGCCATTATTCAGCTGTCACAATAAGAATTCACCTTTTCCCGTTTTTCGTTTCTCCCATTCATGTGTTGCCGTTCGGCAAGGAGTGATCTTCGTCCACCTCCCATTAGGCAGCATGTTAGCCTCTCATCTCCTGACTTGCTTCTCAACTAGGTATCTATCCATTTTGTGAAGTCAAAGTAAGTATATTCGCCGTCCTTTCATATGGTTCCTCACTAGTTCTTCACAATGAAAACTGACGTAAAAAGAAGGCCCGCGACAGATACGCGAAGCCCTTACTTAATCTTAGAAAATATATCAGTATATCAAATCCGGATCTCTCACCGCCAGTTTTTATTTTAATGCCGCAAGACAGATGTAATGATTGACTGATATGAATCGGTTTATTTCAATTTGGCGCGCCGGGTCTTTCAGATATTCACAAAATTGCTGAAATCATAACAATTTCCAGATCACATTTAGTTTAAAAAGTGAATAATCTGCCTATATGTTCTTTCAGTTCATGTTTCGTATCAGGGGGTAAGAAAACTAACCTTTAGGACGTATTGGGGGAAAATCGATGAACGATGTTTTAACGTATCACACATGGAATGAAAAAGCTTCTGAAGAGGTGATGGATACCTTCAGCGGCGAGATGGACGTTTTGAAATGGGCGTACAGCACGTATCAAAAAATTGTTTATGCCTGCAGTTTCGGCGCGGAAGGAATCGTTTTGATCGACTTGATTTCAAAAGTTGTGAAAGAAGCGGACATCGTGTTTTTAGATACAGGACTGCATTTTCCGGAAACATATGAACTTATCAATGAAGTGAAAGATCGCTATCCCGGTCTGTCGATTCGCTTTTTAAAACCCGGCCTCTCGCTTGAAGAACAGGAAAAACGCTATGGCAGCGAACTTTGGAAACGCCATCCGGACCATTGCTGCCGCCTTCGCAAGATCGAGCCGCTCAGAGAGCATCTGTCAGGGATGGAGGCATGGATGACCGGGCTGAGGCGGGAGCAGTCGGAAACACGGAAACATGTCCGTTATATCAACAAGGACGACAATTTTAAACTGATTAAAATCTGCCCCCTTATTCACTGGACATGGGAAGATGTCTGGACTTACATTAAGCTGAATCAGCTGACGTATCACAAGCTTCATGATCAAGATTATCCGAGCATCGGCTGTGAGGTGTGTACGTCTCCCGTGGCAGACGGCGGCAATTTAAGAGCGGGAAGGTGGGCCCGTCAGGAAAAAACAGAATGCGGGCTGCATCAATTCCGGTAGGAGCTGGGTAAAAGATGACGATTACCATTTTGGCATTCATTATCGCTTTGTTTTTTGCCATGAACATAGGAGCGAGCGGAGCAGCAGCTTCAATGGGAATAGCGTATGGCGCAGGTGCCGTCCGGAAAAGGCAGGCGGCCTTGTGGATCAGCGGAATCGGTGTATTTTTGGGCGCCATGATAGGCGGAGGAGAGGTTGTGAAAACAATCGGTTCAGGCATTATCCCCACGTCTATTCTCAATGTGCATATTGTCGTGATTATCCTCGGAGCATCTGCGATTTCGCTGTTTATTGCAAACATCGCGGGGATTCCCCTTTCAACCAGCGAGGTGACGGTCGGCTCGATTGTCGGGGTCGGCGTCGCATTTCAAGCGGTATTTACCGATAAGCTGTTGGTGATCGTCATGTATTGGCTGATCATTCCGATTGCCGCTTTTTTTCTCGCTTTTTTCATTGGACAATTGCTGAAAAAAGCCGAGAAGAGGCTGCGGTGGCTTAAACAGCAAAAATGGGCGCGGCTGCTCACCGCACTAGTGATTTTAACCGGGTTTTTAGAAGCCTTTTCGGCGGGAATGAACAATGTCGCGAATTCCGTCGGACCTCTCGTTGGAGCAGGCCTCTTGTCAGTCAGCAGCGGAACGTTTCTTGGGGGACTGTTCGTGGCTATCGGAGCCATTTGCCTCGGAAGCAGAGTCATTGAGACGAATGGGAAAAAAATCACCGAGTTTTCGCTCTTGCAAGGGTCATGTGTTTCCGGACTCGGTGCGTCCCTAGTCATCGGCGCTTCGCTATTTGGCATTCCCGTGCCGCAAACCCAGATTACGACTTGCAGCATCATTGGGATTGGCCTTTCTGAAAAGGGAAGGGCAATTTTTCGTAAAAGCGTTATTTTGAAGTTAATGAAAGTATGGGTTGTTTCACCGGTTTTTTCACTTGTCATTTCGTATAGTCTCGTGAAAATCTTTCTCGATTTTGATTTATATTCAGTTGCAGTTGTTTTATGTGTTTTTCTTGCCACTCTTGGATCTGTAAGCCTTATGAAACATGCCAGGCAGAAACAATCAGATGTCCGAAGAAACAGGGATCATGTAAAGTCGATCGTTGGAGGAAGAGGGCGTAAAAGAGAGCCTGCCGCATGGAGGGACTTTAGTTAACCGGGCCGCCTGTTTTGGATGATTGGGACTAAGGCCCGGAATCAGCCGGATTTAAAAAAGCGCTCGTGCAGCTTTATCTGTTTCATTGCCTGATCGTGAGAAGTCATGAGCGGAACGGCACTTCTCAGCCGTATGATCGAAGAAGAGGTTGGCACGACGCCGCTATTTTTTGAAGAATACCAATGGATTGGCAGAAGGCGCGGCGCAGCAGATGGCCCTTTTTCTCAGGAAAAGTATTCCTCTGGTTTAAACTACATCCCGATTGTTAACAATGAAGAGAGAGATTCGGGAGGGAACCTTGATGGAATATGTACACTTGGTAGTCGAACTGACGATAGGGTTTGCAGCTTTATTTCTGATGACGAAAATTCTGGGGAAAACCCAATTTGCCCAAATTACGCCGTTTGATTTTATTTCCGCTTTAATATTGGGGGAAATGGTTGGAAACGCGATTTTCGATCAGGATGTCACCATCTGGAAAGTCCTTTTCGCCATCCTCGTTTGGGCCATTCTAATCTATTCAATAGAAGTTTTATCACAAAAAGTGCAAAACATCAGAGGTTTTCTCGAGGGCAGGCCAAGTATTGTGATCAATAAAGGAAAAATCGATTATAACGCCCTCAAAAAAAATAAATTGGACCTGAACCAGCTGCAGACATTGGCACGTGAAAAAGGCTGTTTTTCCTTAAACGAGATCCAATATGCCATCCTTGAAACAGACGGTTCGCTCAGCGTCCTGCCAAAACACAAATACGGGATGCCGACAAAAGAAGACTTAAACATCCCTTACAAACCGGTTCAGCTCCCGGTGCCATTAATCCTCGACGGCGAGCTCGAAAAGAACAATCTGCATGAAGCCGGCTTTGACGAGCTTTGGCTGCAAAATCAATTATCAAGTCAAGGTATTACACAGTATCAAGAGGTGCTTTATGCGGAATGGCGCGGCGATGAGGGGCAGCTTTACGTTACAACCTATTGATATTGGCAAGCGCGGGTTCGACAAGCTTCGAGCCCGCGCTTTTCTATTTGCGCTCACACGGCTAAAGGATCGTACTTTTTTACCGGTCCGAAAGGCTGTCAATCTCTAAAAAATTCCGTTAAATCATTCAAACGGCCTTCAAATAGAGGAAAGACAAACGACAAAAGGTGCAATTGAAGTTGAAAAATCTGCTTTCAGCCTCTTTTTCTTTTCCTTTTTTCTTCAAAAATCTCCATTTTTCACATGACCTGCGCCGTCCAATCAAAACACGCAAACTTGACATAAATATCTAAAGTGTTAATATACTAACCGTGTTCGAAAAAATACGAACAGAAATGCGAACAAAGGGAGATGTTAAAGATCTTTAATCAAAAAAACGTAGCTTTTATAGGGGCAGGATCAATGGCAGAGGGAATGATCTCAGGCATCGTTCAATCCAAAAAACTGCCTGCTTCGCAAATCTATGTTACAAACCACACGAACCACCGGCGTTTAGAAGAACTCCAGCAGAAATATGGAATACGAGGCGTCAGAAAAGAAGAACTTGACTATCAGAACATCGATTGCTTCATCTTGGCGATGAAGCCGAAAGATGCAGAGAGTGCTCTTATTTCCATGAAACCGCATATTCAACCCCATCAGCTTATCGTGTCAGTTTTAGCTGGCATATCAATTTCATTTATTGAAAACGAGCTGCACGGCATGCAGCCTGTCATCCGAATCATGCCTAACACCTCAAGTGCAATCGGCGCATCTGCAACCGCCATGGCCGAAGGCAGCCATGTAACAGCCGATCTGTCAAAAACCGCGAAACAACTGCTTCAATGCATGGGAGAAGTCTATTCCATCGAAGAAAGCAAAATGGACATTTTCACCGGCATTGCCGGCAGCGGGCCTGCTTACTTTTATTATTTAATGGAGCACATCGAAAAAGCGGGAGCCGAGGCTGGATTAAGCCAAAAACTAACGAGGGAAATCGGCGCGCAGACATTGTTAGGCGCCGCCAAAATGCTGTTGGAAAGCCCTGAAGATACAGCTGTTCTCAAAGACAACATCACTTCCCCTAACGGTACGACTGCCGCCGGTTTAAAGGCCTTGGCGGAAAGCGGCGGAGGCGAAGCGATCGAACAGGCGGTCAAACAAGCCGCAAAACGATCCAAAACCATCAGTCTCGAACTTGAACAATTAGTCGCAGCAAAGTAAGCACCCGTAACGAAGAAAAATACTACAGGAGTGATAAAATGACCTCTAATCAACAGAGGGTAGTTGTCAAAGTGGGAAGCAGTTCTTTAACAAGTCTTCACGGCGAAATCAGCAGCAAAAAGCTCGAAAAGCTCGTTGAGCAGATCGTCCGCCTCAAAGATGAAGGGCACGAAGTCCTCCTCGTTTCATCTGGCGCTGTGGCGGCCGGATACCGGAAACTTGGCTTCATCAACAGGCCGGATACATTGCCTGAAAAACAAGCATCCGCATCTGTCGGCCAGGGCTTACTAATCGAAGCGTATTCCAAGCTCTTTTTATCCCATGGCTATATCGCTTCACAAATATTAATCACAAAAAGCGATTTTTCAGATGAAAAACGGTACAACAATGTGAGAAATACGATGAATGTTCTGTTGAAACGCGGCATTATTCCGATCATCAACGAAAATGACACAGTTACCGTCAACCGGCTCAAATTCGGAGACAATGATACGCTTTCTGCTAAAGTGGCGGGTCTGATCGACGCTAACCTGCTGACCATCCTCTCTGATATAGACGGCCTTTATGACGCGAATCCGCGAAAAACGCCGGACGCCGCACTCGTCCGGGAAGTAAATGAAATCACGCCGGAGATAGAAGCTTCAGCAGGGGATGCCGGAAGCGATGTCGGAACAGGCGGCATGAAGTCGAAACTGGACGCTTTTAAAATTACAATGGCTTCAGGCATCAAAGGATTTTTAGGGCGTGCAGACACCTCCGGTCTGTTGCAAGAAGCAATCAGCGGGACTGCGAGGGGAACGTATTTTATTCCGAATGACGATTCACACACGCTCAACCATAAAAAGCAATGGATAGCATTTAACTCTGGACCTGAAGGAGACATCATCGTCCACAACGAAAGCAAAGAGTTTATTATCGACCGTAAAAAAAGCCTGTATCCTTCTAGTATTTACGAAATTAACGGCCGTTTCAGCAACGGTTCCGTCGTTCGAATCCTTGATCAGGAAGGAGAGGAAATCGGCCTCGGCGTCGTCAACTTTTCCTCATCCCAGCTTCGTAAATGGAAGAAGGATACGAATCAGGAAACAGCCGCTTCCTCACAGGCTGTCGTTGACAGAGAAGCGTTTGTCTGTCATTTAGAGCTATCCGTTCCGCTTTAAAAAACAAATCAAAGGAGGAATTGACATGACGGCGACAAGCGAGAACATCAGGGCACAAATCGAAGAAAAAGCGATAAAGGCAAAAACAGCCGCAAAATCTTTGCGGCTGACAACTGAAAAAGACAAGAACGAGGCGCTTGCTACACTGGCCGAACACCTGAAACAAAACATGAGCTATATTCTCACTGAAAATGCCAAAGATATTGAAGCGGGACGAAAAAAAGGCTATGATGCAGCCTACATCGACCGCCTGTCGCTCAATGAAGACAGGGTACTGGATTTTGCCGATGGACTGCTGGAAGTCGCGGAACTGGATGATCCGGTCGGAGAAACGCTATCAAGCTGGACGCTCGACAACGGGCTAAAGGCGGAAAAAGTCAGCGTTCCTCTCGGCGTCATCGGCATGATCTATGAAGCGCGTCCGAATGTGACTGTCGATGCGACCGGGCTCGCTCTAAAATCGGGCAATGCGATCGTTTTGAAAGGCGGCTCTTCCGCCATTCATTCGAATACAGCGATCGTATCGGTCATGCACCAAGCGCTGGAAACGACAGACATTCCCCGCGATGCTGTTCAATTTATCGAAAGCACGGACCGAAGCGCCACGAAGCAGCTCTTCAAGATGAAAGAGCATATCGATGTACTCATCCCCCGGGGAGGCGGTGCCCTCATTCAGGAAGTCGTTGAGAACGCAACCGTTCCCGTTCTTGAGACGGGAGTCGGCAACTGTCACATCTATATCGACCGGGAAGCAGACCCTGAAAAAGCAATCAATGTCATGATCAATGCGAAAACAGACCGCCCCGCCGTCTGCAATGCGCTTGAAACGCTGATCGTTCACGAAAAATGGCTTGAGGAAAACAGTGCAGCGCTTATCAATGCTTTAAACGAACACGGTATTCAAGTTCACGGGGACGAAAAGGCGGTTCAATGGATTCCAGGCGCGATACCAGCGGGGGAAGCCGATTGGCAGAACGAATATTTAAGCCTTGATCTCGCGGTTAAAGTCGCAGCAAGTCTTGAAGAAGCCTGCGATCATATCGAAACATACGGAACAAAGCATTCAGAAGCGATTATCACCGAAAATCCGAAAACAGCCAAGGCTTTTCTGAATACCGTTGATGCGGCAGCACTGTATCATAATGCCTCAACCCGGTTCACCGACGGCGGCGCACTCGGCTTCGGCGCGGAAATCGGGATTTCTACACAGAAGCTTCACGCCCGCGGACCTATGGGTCTGAAAGAATTGACCGCATGCAAATATATCATGAGAGGCGACGGCCATATCAGAAGATAAATAAAAAAGCCTGCATTGAAACTGCACCTCAATTGTCACCTGACAATCTTGAGGTGCAGTTTTTTCTTACGGCTGCATCCGCCGTATCACGGAAAACATACGGCGTAGTGGTTTTTCTTTAAGCATCCTTTAAAATCCTTCCTTTACATCCTTTCAATCAAATTACATAATGATCTATGATATAGGATTCAAAAGGAGAGTGTACGTTATGCAACCCCCAACCGGAAAAACCTGCGTTCCGACCGGTGTGGATCTTAAAAACACCGGTTTTGGATATACGTTGTCATTGATAAGCGGCAAATATAAAATAATCATTCTATATTGGCTGTCTGAACGCGAAGTGATGCGGCATAATGAGCTGAAGCGAAGCATCGGCACCATTTCCTTCAAAACGCTGAGCATCATGTTAAAAGAGCTGGAGGCAGACGACCTTATTATACGTAAGGAATTTCCCCAAATTCCCCCAAAGGTGGAGTATTCATTATCTGAACGCGGACGTTCTCTCTTACCTTTGTTCAATATGATGTGTGAGTGGGGAGAGAAAAACAGGCTGGGCTGACAGCCTGTTTAAACCGGAATGATTTCCGCAAAACTTAAAGATTGTCAATAAAACGCAAATAATCCCGGGCGCTTTTCTCCAATTCTCCCGCTCCCGGCCCGGTCGCTTCTTCCTCATTTCCGCCGGGCTCATTTTCCTTGCCGTAAAACGCAAAAAATGAACGATAGTCTGCATGACAATATCGGAATGTCGTTTCAAATGGAACTAATATTTGTTCAAGCGTATAGCGGTACCTTCCGTTTTCACCATAATCTTCTTCTTTAATTCCGGCGGATACACCTAATGCCACTTTACGATTTTTTAATCGATCACCTCCATTTGAACCATAAGCCCATCCGTAAGCCAATACATCATCAAGCCATTTTTTAAGAAGAGGCGGACAGTTAAACCAATAGATAGGGAATTGAAAAACAAGATTGCCGTGCGCTTCCACCAATTTTTGTTCTTTTTCCGCGTCAATGTTTCCATCCGGATATACGTCGGACAATTCGTGAACCGTATACTTTTCCGGATATTTTTTGAGCTCCTCTACCCAGCGCTTATTGATAACTGATGTTTCTAAACTTGGATGTGCAACGATAATCAGTGTTTTCAAAAATTTTCCTCCTTCGGCATGTTTTCATCTTGATTATAAAGTTCACACTGCGAATTTGTAAGTATGCACTTTTGGTTCAGGTACTTACGTAAAGGTAAGTATCAGTTGTCATCAAACGGTCCGATTTTGCCTGTCCAAAATCCTCTGGCATGAAAAATGCACTTTTTTAATATAATGTTACAAAGCTCTGCTGCCTAAGGAATTTGACGATCCAAAAAGGGGGTCACTTTATGAATTTTGAACTAACAAGAGAACAGCAAATGGTTCGCGAACTCGCCAGAGATTTTGCGAAACAGGAAATTGCACCGCATGCCGAACATGTTGACAGGACGGGAGAATTTCCGGTTGAGACATTTAAAAAAATGGGGGAGCTCGGCCTCTTGGGGATTCCGTTTCCGGAATGCTACGGCGGGTCAGGCGGGGATACGATTTCCTATGCGCTTAGCGTCGAAGAAATCGGCAAAGCGTG
This sequence comes from Bacillus sp. BS3(2021), assembly GCF_021043345.1. NCBI lineage: Bacteria > Bacillati > Bacillota > Bacilli > Caryophanales > Bacillaceae > Bacillus > Bacillus sp. BS3(2021). The sequence continues at coordinate 4,702 of NZ_JAJNDM010000012.1, read as the reverse complement.
CGGGAGCACCGGTCTAAGCTATGCTGCGGCTGTATCGCTCGGGGCTGCACCGGTTTATTATTTCGGCACCGAAGAACAAAAACAAGAATATCTCGTGCCGCTTGCGACGGGCCGGGCGCTCGGAGCGTTCGGGCTGACCGAACCGAATGCAGGATCAGATGCGGGCGGCACCCGGACAAAAGCCCGCTCGGAAGGGGACAGCTATGTGATCAGCGGGGAGAAATGCTGGATCACCAATGCCGGATATGCCCGGACCGTCATCGTCACCGCCGTCACCGGAAAAGATGACAACGGAAAAAACATCATCTCCGCCATCATCGTTCCGACAGATTCGGAAGGCTTCACCATTAATAGCGAATATGACAAAATGGGTGTCCGCGGCTCCAATACATCGCAGCTCATCTTGGACAATGTCCGCGTTCCAAAACAAAATCTGTTGGGAAGCCCGGAAAAAGGGTTTAAACAGTTTCTCAATACACTTGACGGGGGCAGAATTTCGATCGCCGCGCTGGCCGTCGGTATCGCTCAAGGCGCATTTGAGGCCGCGCTTGCATACGCACACGAACGAAAACAATTCGGCCGGCCCATCTCCTATTTCCAGGCGATTCAGTTCAAGCTTGCCGACATGGCCATGGAAATTGAGCTTGCCCGCAATATGGTGCTGAAGGCCGCATGGCTGAAAGATCAAGGCCGGCCGTTTACAAAGGAAGCGGCTTTCGCCAAGCTTTATGCCTCAGAGATGGCGTTCAGGACATGTAATCAGTCCATTCAAATACACGGAGGATACGGGTATATGAAAGAGTACGGAGTCGAGCGGATGCTGCGGGATGCCAAATTAATGGAAATCGGTGAAGGAACTTCAGAAATTCAACGGCTCGTCATCGCAAGGCAGCTCGGCATAGGCAAACAAGCGGCAAAATGAAAACGCTTTCCGGGAGAGGGGAGGGACAACGTTGGCAGAGCTGCTCCATTTGACTATCGGAAAATTGTTGGAGAAAACCGCGGCAAACGCACCTGATCACGAGGCTGTCGTCTATCCGGATCGCCGTCTCCGTTATACGTACCGGCAATTTGACCAGTTGTGCAGAAAAGTCGCAAAAGGACTGATGGCGCTCGGTATTGAAAAAGGTGAACATGTCGCAATTTGGGCTTCCAATACTCCGGAATGGCTCACCGCCCAGTTTGCCTCGGCAAAAACGGGCGCGGTGCTTGTCACAGTCAACACGAACTATCAATTATCAGAGCTTGAATATGTGCTGAAACAGTCAGATGCCACAACACTCATTTTAATGGAATCATACCGGGGCACTTCTTACATTGATATCCTTTACAAACTGATTCCTGAATTGAAGGAGTCGGAACCGGGTAAGCTCGCATCTGAAAGACTGCCTTTCTTAAAAAATATTATTTTGATGGGAGATAAAAGGCATCCCGGCATGTACCTTTGGGATGACATATTAAAGCTCTCCGGGTCGGTAAGCGTAAAAGCGCTTGATCACAGGATGGAACGACTCAAAGAGCATGATGTCATCAATATGCAATATACATCAGGTACGACAGGCTTTCCAAAAGGCGTGATGCTCACTCATTCCAATTTGGCAAACAACGCGGCAAATATTGCGGAATGCATGAATTTATCGAGAAAAGACAGAATGTGCATCCCCGTACCCTTTTTTCACTGCTTTGGATGCGTGCTGGGAACTCTCGCTTGCGTCACCGCCGGTGCGACGATGGTGCCGGTGCAAGAATTCAATCCAAAAGAAGTGCTTTCCGCTGTCGAAACGGAAAAATGCACGGCGCTGCACGGTGTACCGACCATGTTCATTGCCGAACTGAATGATCAAGATTTTGCATCATATGACTTGTCTTCTTTAAGAACGGGTATCATGGCCGGTTCAAACTGTCCGATTGAAGTTATGAAAAAAGTGATCAATAACATGGGGATGTCTGAAATAACGATTGCATACGGACAGACAGAAGCATCACCGGTCATTACCCAGACGAGGGTCAACGATTCGCTCAAAAGAAGGGTCGAAACCGTAGGGCGCGCCTTGCCGAATGTTGAAGTCAAAATAACTGAACCGGGCACAAATCAGGAGGTTGCAAGAGGCGTTCAAGGCGAGCTGTGCACTCGCGGCTACCATGTCATGAAAGGCTATTACAAAAATTCTGAGGACACGGCAGCGGTGATTGATGAGGACGGATTTTTGCATACAGGTGATTTAGCCGTAATGGATGAAGAAGGCTACTGCCGGATTACCGGGAGATTAAAAGACATGATCATCCGAGGCGGAGAAAACATATACCCGCGGGAAATAGAAGAGTTTTTATACAAGCATTCCAACATTCTCGACGTCCAAATTGTCGGTGTGCCTGACGAAACATTCGGTGAAGAGATATCGGCCTGGATCAAACTGAAAAGCGGAGCATCCATGACAGCTGACGAATTAAAAGAATACTGCAAAGGTAAAATCGCCCGTTATAAGATTCCGCGCTATATCGCATTTGTCGAAGAGTTCCCGATGACGGCATCAGGAAAAGTGCAGAAATTTAAATTAAGGGAGCAAGCGCTTGAACATTTTCAATTGTAATTTTCTCTTGCAAGTGCGACGAACTAAAATGAGGGACTCTTTTGTTTAACGGATCATCCGCACATGTAAACGGATACCGTGTAGCCTAAAGCTTTTGAAAGTGAAGCAAAACTGTATCTTAATTGGTTAAGGTACAGTTTTTTTATGAGGTTTTTCAAAAACACGTGAGATGATATTTTTTACGAATAAATGATGACAATTTATTTCCATTTCTGCTCAGAGTGCGTTGAATTCCAGCTCTGTTTTTTGAATAAAATGGTATAAACATCGTGATATTTTCTCTGCTTTAGAGCTTTTCTTATGTTATGAGCAGTAAAGACAAGAATTTTGCAGATGAGATAAAATAACCATTTTCTAAAAAATTATTGAATTTATTGTAAACATTGTTGTATTTTATCGAATTTGTATTACAATGATTCTCATACGTATGGTTTAGCCATATATTGTCATATAACCTGTAATTATTTTACTTTTTTATTCTCTTATATTTGAAATGGAGGGGTTCCATTGAATACAACCTACACTTTGACCCATGCTCAAAGGAGAGTATGGTTTACCGAGCTGCTCGATCCGGGTACAAGTATCTGCAATCTTGCAGCCTGTGTCAAATTCAGGGGCGCTATTGACCTTGATGTGCTGCGGCGGGCTTTGGACTTTTCAGTTTCCCGGCATGATTCACTTCATTTTCAGCTGACAGAAGGGAAAGGGGAAGAGCCTGATCTTTATCTCGCTGAACATCGCTCGCTTTCCATAGAGACCATTGATTTGACAAAGGCCGGCAAGTCCGAACGGAATAAGTGGATTGACGATCAGACTTCGATTCCGTTTAAGCTGTTTCATTCACCGCTTTATCAATTCACCCTGCTGGCGATTTCGAGCGAAGAAGTTTGGCTCTATGCAAAATTCCACCATATCATAATGGACGGTATTTCTCTTAATCTGCTAGGCAATCAACTGATTGAGATGTATCAAAAAATGATTCGGAATGAACCCTTACCTCAACATCATGAACCTTCCTATCTCACCTATATCGAAAAAGAGAAGCAATACTTGCAATCTTCCCGGTTTGAAAAAGACCGTTTATTTTGGACAAACACCTACCACACCATTCCAGAACATTTCCCACTAACAGAAAAAGCCTTGCCTCAACAACAAAGCACCGCCGCTTTAAGAGAAACCCTGACTCTTTCACATCCCTTGGCAGAATCAATCCGACACTTTTGCGAAAAGCATCAAATTAGCATTCTTTCTCTGTTTATGGCTTCGTTTTACATATGCATCAGCAGAATGACATCCAGCAAGGATATTGTGATTGGGACCTATTACGGAAACCGCGCCTCCAGGCTGGAAAAAGACATGCTCGGTATGTTTGTGAGCACACTGCCAATCAGAATGGAAGTTGATCCGGATTGTGATGTTCTTTCATTTGTCACAAGCATCGGGAAAGAACAGCTTTCAGTCATGCGTCATCAAAAATATCCCTACAATCTGCTGATGAACGAATTAAGGCATCAGCATGGTGATCTGCAAAATTTAATTGTCACTTCCATACAGTATCAGCCGCTTCAATGGCAACAAGCGGATGGATTTGAATATGAAACGGCCATGTATTTCAGCGGGCGCACTGCAAATCAGCTGTCTGTTTCAATTAAAGAGCGCCTTGATACCGGTATCATACAGTTAAATTTTGATTATCAAACCGCTATGTTTACTGAACATGACATCAAACGGATTCAATCCCATCTTTTAACCGTTTTGGAGAAGGCGCTTGAGAAGCCGGACCAGCCGATTAAAAACATCGATATGGTAGAGTCCAACGAAAAGGAACGGATTTTGTCTGCTTTTAACCAAACAGATTCCGTCAAACCTTTGGCGCCGACGCTGCATGGTTTTTTCACCCGCCGCGCGGCGCTGTCGCCGAACTTGCCGGCGGTTCGTTTTTCCGGCGGTATCTTAACGTACCGAGAGCTTGATCAGTATACCAATCAACTTGCTGTCCGGTTGAAGAAAAAAGGCGTCGCCAAAGAAAGTGTCGTCGGCGTGCTCGCCGACCGTTCACCGGAGATGGTGATCGCGGTGCTGGCTGTTTTGAAAGCCGGCGGCGCTTACGT
>NZ_JAJNDM010000011.1:0-98592 GCF_021043345.1 Bacillus sp. BS3(2021) | reverse complement strand
TTTAAGATAGACGATATACAAAAAGAAATGAACAGCGTCTATTCATCGCTTCTCTACAGCTTTGAAGGAAAAGCGCAGCAGGCGCTTGCTCAGCGAATCAGCCAAAGTGCTCAGCAGCTTATTAACACAGAGCAGGACGGAGAGAGCTTTGTGAACGGATTTAAGACGAGATAGAGGCGCCAATTACGGCGCCCTTTTTCATTCATCTACGGCTTCTTAACGTTAAACATCGCAAGCAGCGTCTTGTCTGGCGTCTTGGACTGCCGATAAAACACGTTAGGATTGAACGTATATCGCTCCGGCTCGCCACCAACCTTTATTCGCGCGACAACGAATTCACCGTCGAATTTCATCTGCTTCAGGCGTCGGCCGAGCGTGTCCGGCGTTACTCCGATCGCTGCCGCAAGCTCTTTTTTATTGAACCAACGAATATACTTCGGATTCTTTTCGAAAGGATTCTCGCAAAGAGCGTTTGTTTCGTAGTGGACGAACGGCAGCATTCGGTAGATCAGGCCGATGTCTGTCGCTTTCACTTCGCTGTACACCTTCTTAATCTTCGCGGTATAGAGTTTGACGACGTACTGGCTACCGAAGTTACCTTTGAAATGATAGCGTTCGTTCACCGAGTATATGCCGCCTTCCTCCCGGATAATATCATGCGCAGTACAGGCGCTCAGGAAATCGTAAAACGTTCGCGGCTTTTTCGCGAGTTGTAGAACGGACATCATATCCGCCGTGGTCATCGGAGTTTTGTCGCGGCTGGATTTAACGAGAACACCGTTATAGTCAACGTAGCATTGTAGCAGCATCAGATAGCCGCACTGTGCCGTGGTGAGAGCGTCGTAGACTTCGTGAATATTAGACATATTCGCGTTGGAAAAGTCGCGCCTATCCGTCGTCTGCTTTTGCTGATCCCGGAAGGCTTCGTCCTGGTTCCGATGTCTAAGCGTGTAGTCTGTCGATAGATCTTCGCCTGTTTCTGCGTTAACTACTCGTAATCTTTTCAAAATATCGGCTCCTTTTTCGCAAAATAAAAGAGCGCGGATGTGGCGCCCTCATAACGTATAGACTGCAAAACGGGTAAAATAGGCTGTTTAGTGAATAATTTTTTCTCCTGTTGCAATATTGACTGTAAATTGTCCCGGCGTTTTTCCTTTCACGAAATCCGAATATTTTACTCGTCTCTCTTTATTTTTCGCTTTAGCGCGTCGGTCTATCTGAATACCTTCATAAGTTGAAAGGCGCCTTCGAGCCGGTTTTCCTTGATATTTTCCGAACTTATCGTATTCTTCGGCCATCTTCTCAGAAGTCTCACCGGATCTACGAGTTTTTTCCATACGCTCACTCATAATCGGATACTCATCGTTCTTCATTTTGTTTTTATTCGTGTCCGATAGTTCCTCATAAATTACAAGATTCGCCATGCGTTCTAGCGCGGTAGAATCCGGATGATCCCCGACGGCGTCAAAATAAGCGTCGGCCAGCGCAGTGATTTCCTCGATACGTTGGATTCGGTCAAGCTCTCCGGCCTTTGTTCGTCGTTGTAATTCCGTGATCATTTCGTGCAGTAGCGCCTTATCCATTAATTCGTCCTCCCGTCGAGTATCCTTCGTCATGTCCCGCCCAATAGTAGTAAATATCCGCAAGCTTATTCGCAGCAGCGTCGATATGTTTAAATACGGCATCCTGCCCGATCCCCATCCGTTTCCCCGCCTCGACTTGCGTCAGGTCTTCGAAATATACGAGCCGGATGGCCTCACGCTGCCTATCGGTCAGATCCGCAAGCTCAATCGCGTTGTGCAGATCGAGCAGCACTTCGGTAGCTTCGTATTCTCCGAGTCGTTTGCGGCTGACGAACTTCGGGTAATCGGAGAGCAGCGTTTTTACGCCCTCCGCACTGTCTAGCGCATAAGCCGCCTCAAATTCGCGATCCTTTCGGTGTAGATCGACTTTGACTGATCCCATTAAACCGCCTCCAATTTCGATGTTTTGTCCTTGCGCCTTAGGAATCGCTTTATCAAACGATATAGTTGCGAAAGAATTTTTTCGTTAATAACTTCGTTAACAATTCGCACATCTCTGTTGACTATCGGTAACTATTCCGTCTATACTGAACGTAAATACTTTCGTAAGGAGATTCGTTATGACACTTACGTGGATTTCAAACGACTTTGAGCGCAATACCAAAGCGTATATAACAATCGAAAAGCAACGACGTTTATTTATTTCGGCCGGTGCGCGGCGTGTCATCGGACTGCCTACGGACGGACCGTTTTATTTATCCGTCGCATATGACGCGGCAGAAAAGCGCATTGTTGTCGGCAAACCTGAACTCGTTAAGCAGCCGGACGCCAAACCGTTCAAGTTCGATAAGCGCGGCAATGTTTCGGCATGGCCGTTCTTGCGTAAAATCGGCATTGATTTCAATAAGCTTCCGCAACGATACTATTTGATCGGTGATGGTGAAGCGTCAAAACAACCGTACCTGGCCTATCCGAAAAATACATACGCGTTTCAGTTAGACGACTAGCTCCGCCATAATCGCGTCCAGCTTCTCGTACAACTCTTCCGGCTTGCCTGCGTTCTCAATTTCGTAATCAACTTCGAAACTGTTAACGGCAAGCTCAGTCGGGTGCTCCAAGTCGGCAAGGTCGAATTGATCGCCACGCTTCTTTGCGCGCTCAATACGAATATCTTCCGGCGCAGTAATTCGGATGATCGTAAATCCTTCTTTCCGTACACGGGCGTATTCGATCGGCTTTCTAACGTCAGTAATTAATACCTTTGCTTGTCGGCAGCATTGACGTTTAATATGGTCGTCAATCTGGCGAAATGTGTAGTCAACCCAAACAGACTCGGCTCCCGGAACCGGAAGAGTCGTGATGCCGTCGATAAAATCTCTCATTGGCTGGCGTGGTTTACTTTCGTCTTTCAATTCGGGAAACAGTTCGTAAAAGAACGACTTACCTTTTGCAGAGAACCTATACGGCTGAAAGTCGAACATAGTTACGATGTAATTTACTGCGATATCTTTTCCGGAAGCTAGGCGACCTGTTAGCGCGATCTTGATAGGCGACTTCATGAGCGTTCCCTCATTGCGTTAAGAAGTGCGGCAACCTCTTCGGCAGTGAACAAGCGCATGTCTGAGTCGTCTTCCAGGTGCGCCACCTTTCCGTCCGTTTCCTTTGCGGCATATTTCAGCGCCTCTAACTCTTCGCCGTGCCTCCGGTTGTCTTTGTGCAGCGTGTCGATTTCGTCTTTCATACGCTTCATTTCTTCGTACACATAACTGCCCATCTCCTCGTTTTCCGCGCGATCATGTTCGAATTTTTCCTCTAACGCAGCGATATCGTGACGAATGTCCGAATCGGCATTCCGCAGCTCAGCGATTCTTCCCGGCCCCATTTCGTTCCATCCGAGATCTTCCTTGATCCGTTTATTCTCGCGTTCCAATTCCGCAACACGCGTCGCTAGGTTAGCGATAACGTCGATCGGGTCGGAGGGCTGCGGTTCTTCTTCGGAGGATTCGGCCGGGACGAGGACACGATAGCATCCGTGCGAAAATCCGCATGTAATATCTCCGTCTGAATCTTCGTATTCAATTACGTCGACCATGCCAGCGCCCACACTAGTGACCTCCGTTACTGTTCCATCCGAATACAATTCGCTCAAATGAATAACCTTCTCGCCCACTTCCGCCTCTCGGTCGACCATTTCGTAGCGCTCCGTGCCGTCAGGTCCGTCAATGTGGACGATATTGGTCGGTTCGAGAACGCGGTATTCTCCGAGGTAGATAAGTCCGCCACAGTTCATACCGGATGTGGCTTCGCCGCATTCCACGAAACCCGATCCAGGAGGAGCTTCGCGGTCTACCGTAAAAATATCTCCGTTCTCGTAAATATCGCCCGGATACCTTTTGTCTACGATCACAATCTTCTCGCCTTCCTCCGCCTTCCTATCGACCTCTACGTATTCGCGCTTGATGCCGCCAAGTGATTCGTCAGCCAGTACGTGAATTTTTTCGTTAGTTTTCGTCATTTATTCGTCCTCCTCTAGCGCAACAACCCGCATAACCTTGCCGCGGTGATGTTTCGCGCCTCTTTTAGCACTCGCCAAACTGTCATACGCTTTAATACGTGGGGCCGTAGAACTTCCGCCACCTTTTGGATAATCGATCACATTGCCGTTTTCATCAACGGTTGCCAAAATGTATAATTCCGGAATTTCTTTCATCCGACCGCCCTCCCGTTATTTAATAACCCGCAATTCTACCGACTGCCGGCCGAACTGTAATGCGTCGGCTTCATTTGCGACCAACAGATCGAGTCGTGCGCCTTTAATCGCGCCTCCCGTGTCGATCGCCTTCGCCCGAAAGCTCGAACCGTCAGCGAGCCGGACTTCAACCGTAGAGCCAAGCGCAATCACAGACGGATCGACCGCTATGACGCGTGCGCCTTCGTAATAGATCGAATGGCTGACGTCGACTCCCGTTTTGGTGATTCCGGTGCAGCCTTCCGCACAGAATGCGGTATAAGCTGTCGCGGTGAAAGTCCGCCAGGCTGACGCTGTTTTCTTCGTTTGCGCCGGCTTCTTCAGCGCCTCGATTTCGTCCTCAAGCGCCTGTATCTTCGCGTCCTTTTTCGTTAGCTCTTTCGTTAATTCCTCGTTGCGCGATTCGGCCGATTGGATGGCGGCCTGCTCTGGCGTTATCCTTGGCGGTTCTGGCGTCTGATCTGCCGGACAATGGCCGGAGAATAGCTGCGCTGTTAGCGTGAAATTCGTTAGGATTCCGATGCTTACACCTCCTCGAAGAATTGCGCGGTCCACGGCTCTACATTAACGACTTCCTGGCGCAGGGCTTCCGCTAGATCAGCGATCTCCTTTTGCGCACCTTTGCCCGGCTTACGTTTCGAATAGAATTCGAGTAACGATCGTAGATTCGCAGTCATTACGAGATTAGTTGCGGCTGCTTGCGGGAGGACGGCGCGAGCATCTTCGGCGGCGACACCTGCACTCCTTAAAGCATCGTAATATTCTTGCGCAGATATCATCGCAGTTTCGAAGATTTCTTCCGCACTATGGTCAGTTACTCTCGATTCAGCAACGTTATAAAATGGCGTTTCCTTTTCGTTGTTTTTAACAGTATCGGGCATAACGAAATCAAAGCCGCCAGATCGATCGCCACTCCCCATCCGCACATAACGTTGTGACTGGACGCTGAAACTAAAGCCGACTCTGTGCCGTGTAAGTTGCGCCAATAACGCCCGGCTGACGCCTTCAATCGCAAAGGTGAACGTTATATGCTCAAGCGTCGACGTGTGTTTGGACGCGAAGATATGTCGGAACAATCGGTCGGCATCCGTTCCTGTACCGCCATCTGACGCTTTGGAGCCGAAGTACTTTTCGCCTTCCTTTGCGACGATTTCGGTCGGCTTGTTGGCGCTATAGCACGTTCTAATTGCGGTTAGGGCGATCGCTTGACCGTTTGTATAGATTACATCGCTGGATAGATTATCGTAATCAAATTTCCAACTCGTTTGCGTATGCGCGATTAACTGTACGCTCATTTTGGTTTCCGCCATTTAATCGTCCTCCTTAAAAATGGTTACTCTTCTTCTTCTTCGATCGTCCATCCGTTTAATCTTGCATACTTTAATTTTCTTGAATATCTACGCTTCCACTCGTCCCACCTTTTCGTTTCCCCGTGCGTAGCGAATGGATCTTGGTTTTTCTGTTTTAAGAGAATATCCCCAACCCATCTAGGAACTGCCGGTCTATAATTATTTTTACCCATGTACACGACTCACCCCGCTACTCCCAAAGCCGCCCGCTCCCCGATCGCTATCGCCCAACTCGGTTACTTCCGTAAATGCCGCCTGCTCGACCGGCTTAATTACGGCTTGGGCGATGCGATCTCCTTTGCGGATTTTATAAATAGCATTATTATTGAATACGTATAAGTTCGATGGAGCTCCGTCTATATGCAAGAGGGGGCAATTAATATCGACATCTACCTCTCTTCTTTTCGCAGTATTACGGGCAATGTTATCGACAATCACTCCGACCTCTCCACGATAGCCTGCGTCAACTGTACCGAGCTGAACGCGAAGCTTCGTCTTTAGCGTAATGCCGGAGCGTGGCCGGATCTGCATTTCGTAGCCTTCCGGAATCTCGAACGCTAGCCCCGTTTTGACTAGCGCAGTTTCTCCCGGCTCGATAATGACGTCTTCTGTCGCAACCAGGTCGAAGCAGGCGTCTGAGGCGTGAGCGTATTGCGGGATTTTTGCATCGGGTGATAGGCGTTTAATATTTACGTTCATACGAAAACCTCCTCGTTAATAACTGCGCATATACTTTCGTAATGGCAAATTAGTCGAAATAGAAATCGTCATCCTGAAGCGCTTCGACCGTCGCCTTCTTGTATCCGTTACCCTTTTGACTGAAGAAGTCCATCGATTTCGTCTTCGTACTCAGCCCGTTCAGCACGATCGGATTTACCGTTTCATCTTCGAAATACGGATCGAATCCAAGGTTAGCCAGCGCCTTGTTTCCGTTGTATCGCACGAACTTTTTAACGTCGTGAGTCAGGCCGATCTGATCGTACAGATCTTCGGTGTAGGCGGCCTCATTCTCGTAGAGTTCCGCAAGTAATTCGACAGCAAAGTCGCGCAATTCGATCTGTACGCCCGGTGACTGACGATTGTAAATTTCCTGCGCAAGCAATCCGACATAGACGCCGTGGATCGCCTCGTCGCGGATAATGAGATTAATGATCTCGCCGCTGTTCATCAGCTTCCCTTGACCGTAGAAATATAACGGATAATAAAAGCCGCTGTAGAATAGGAAGCTTTCGAGGTAGACCGACGCAACCATCGCCTTGTATAACGAAATGTCATCGCCTGCTTCAATCGCGTTATACAGTCCGCCAATGATTGCGGCTTTCCGCTGCAAGTAGCGATTCGTCTTCACCCATTCGAACAGTTCCGTGATTTTCTCCGTTGGTGCGAGCGTCATGAAGATGTTCGAATAGGATTTCGCATGGACTGCGTTCTCCATCATCGCCATGAAATTCAGGACGGCTTTGCGTTGGTGGCCGGATACCTGGGCGGCGATTAACGGCATACCTTCGTTCCCTTGCTCCGTATCGAGCAACGTTAGACCCGCGAGCACTTTCATGTACGTATCCTGCTCGTTAGCGCCGAGGTATTTCCACGTTAGAAGGTCGCCGTTTAGCGAAATCTCTTCCGGCAGCCAAAACTGCTTAACGTTCTGTTCGTAAAACATCTGCGTGAATCCGTCTTCGTGTTGCGACCAGTTGGCCGCTGTATATTGCGTCAATTATTCGTCCTCCTCGTCCATATCGATATATCCTTCTTCAGAAACGTTCAGTCCGTATTTTTCTGGAATAGATGTGAGGTCTTCAAGATCGACTAATTCGTAATCACCCAAAAATAAACAACGAACCGCATCATAAAGTTTGGTGATGTCCTTTTGTAGTTCCGTCATTAGTCCGCCTCCTCTTCGTTTAAATTACACACGACAGGCAGCCTTCTTGGCCGGTGTCTTTAGTCCGCGCATAATACAGCGTCTTAATTCCTTTGTGATGCGCGTAAAGGTCAATTCGGTTAAGATCGCGCGTAGTCATCGTATCCTTCAGGAACAGAGTAAACGAGATGCCCTGATCAATGTGCTGCTGAATTGTCGCGATCATATCGACGACTTTGAACATATCCATGTCGTACGCTTCCTTGTAGAAGAACCAGTTCTTCGCGCTAAGCCCCGGCATAGGATAATACGTCTTGGAATTTCCGTATGTCCGTTCCTCTATGCGCTCCATAATCGGCATGACTGACGCCGTAGCCGACTGCACATACGAAATAGATCCCGTCGGTGCAATCGCGAGTCTATACGAATGGTAGAGTCCGTATTTCATTACGTTGGCTTGTAGATCAACCCAATCCTCAATGTTAGGAATATTTACGCCGTCAAACAACGCAGACACTTTCTCGGTTTTAGGCTGAGTCCATTCGCCGAAGTATTTTTCGAAGTAGCTTCCGTCCGCATACGTCGATCTTTCGAACCCCTCAAACGTACTTCCGGTTTCTTCCGCCAGCTCCATCGACCGCACCAGCGACCAATAATTCACCAACGCGAAGAATACGTTAGCAAAGTCACACGCTTCTTCCGATTCATATGCGATGCCATTTTGTGCTAGATAGCCGTGTAAGTTCATCGCGCCAAGTCCAATCGAACGCATCTCACGGTTAGCTCTTGCGACGGCTGGCGCGTTTTTGATATTCGAAGTTTCCGAGACTCGCGTTAGAGCATCGACGGACAGCTTCACGATTTTTCCAAAGTCTCCGTTCTTCATTACGTTCGCAATGTTCAGCGATCCGAGATTACACGAAATGTCGAGGCCGATTGCGTCCGGTTCGCCGTAGTCGGTGTACTCCGAAACTTTGGACGCCTGAAGCACTTCGCTACAGAGATTCGAAAATTTAACCTTCGAAATGTGATTCAGCGCATGAGCCGCATTTACGTTATCTTCGAACATGATGTACGGATAGCCCGATTCGGATCGCAGAATCGCAAGCTTTTCGAGCAGCTGTCGCGGGTTGATTTTATCTTTCCGAACGTTCGGATTTTCGACGAGCTTGTCGTACATTTCTCCGATATCCATTTCGTCAAGATGCTCGCCATATTCCTTATAGACCGTATGCGGATAGAAAACGTACGCGTCCCGATCTTCGCGAGCTAGTTCGATAAACTTATCCGGAATGACTACGCCGATCGATAGCGTCTTAACCCGGACGTCTTCGTCTGCGCTGATCTTCTTCGTATCCAGGAACGCGTCAATGTCCGCATGGAATACGTTGAGATACGCTGCGCCGGCTCCCTGCCGCTGGCCCATCTGATCCGCATACCGGAACGCATTATCGAGCAGCTTCATGACGCCAACGACGCCCTTCGTCGAATTCTCAACGCCTTTAATCGACTCGCCTTTCGCCCTGATTTTCGATAGCGACAACGACACTCCGCCGCCAAGTTTCGAAAGCTGCATCGCCATATCTACCGCGCGACTGATATCGTTTAGAGAGTCGCCTACTTCGAGAAGGAAACACGATACTAATTCGCCCCGGCGTTTACGGCCCGCATTCAAGAACGTCGGTGTGGCCGGTTGATATTCCTGCCGGATCATCATTTCCGCAAACTCGACCGCCTTGGCTGCGTCTCCTTTCGCGAAGAATAGCGCACAGATGGCGATTCGGTCTTCGTAGCGTTCGAGGATCTTCTTCTTATCGTTCGTCTTGAGCGCGTAATCGTTGTAAAACTTGAACGCACTCATGAACGAAGGGAAACGGAACTTTTTCGCGTAGGCCGCTTTGTAGACCGCTTTGATTTCGTCGAACGTATACGGCTCGAAGACTTCGCGTTCGTAATAGTCGTTCTCGATCAGATAGTCGAGCTTTTCGCGCAGATCATGGAAAAACACCGTATTCTGATTCACGTGATCTATGAAATAACTGCGGACGGCTTCGGCATCCTTTTCGAATTGAAAGCCGCCGTTCTTACGTATCATAATTTCGTTATTAAGTTCGATATACTTCGCGTGCTTATTCGTCAATAGCTCTCACCCTTTCCGTAAATATTCGCTCACAAACTCGCGAACTTTAGCGACATCCTCCGCCGTGCCCGCAAGTTCGAACTTGTGAACGATCGGCACTCCGTATTCTTCCGCAATCAAGTCCGCAGCCTTTGCGAAGTTACTCCCCCAATTCTTGTTCCCCGACGCAGCCACGCCCGCCATTAAATCGCCATTGTCCGCGAGGAAGTCCCAAACGGTGCCGGCGACCTGGCCGAATCCGTAAGTTCCCGTTACCAATACGAACGGCTCCGTTAAGAGCATATCCGACTTGATTTCGACCGCAGGCAGGCCGGTTTTTGCCACGAATCGGCGGACGTTTCCGGCCAGCGAGTAGTAGGCGATTAGCATAACGACGCCACCAGCACTCCGATAGGAATTGCGAACATAACCATGACGGCTGCCTTTGCGAGCTTAGCTCTCGTGGTTTTAGCTTCGACTGTTAGAGCGATCCACGCAAAGTAGAGTAGGCACGCTATCGAAACGTATGTCATTCGGAATCATCTCCGTCTTCTAATTTCGATAGTTCGTACTGTAGTCCGTTGATTTCGTCCTCCGCCGCCTCGATCTTATCTTCGAGGTAACGAATGTCGTCGCGGAGGTCCTCGATTTCGTCCTCGTGCGTATCAATCTCGAACTCCAAATCCGCTATCATGTTTTCGATTTCTTCGCGTGTCATTCGATCGACTCCTTCCGTTTTAGTTCCGCCTCGATCTCGTCTTTTCGCGCCAGAATCCGGTCACGTTCGATTTCAAGTTCGGTTTTCTTCCGTTCATGACGGCTGATTGCGTAATCAACATCGGTAAGTTGTTCGTCAAGCCATCGCAAAGACTGCCGTAACTGTGCGGCCGGGGCGCCGTAGCATTCGTAGGTCATTGCGTTTCCTCCTCTACGTCCTTTTGAACGCGTTTATGTTCGCGGTATGCGGTGTAAAGTCGGTCAGCTAATCCGACGAGTACCGCAGTTACCATAAAAAACACTGCGATTGTAATTCCGACTTTAACGACTACTCCGATCGCCGGGACCGATAATAGCGCCGTCACGATGACAAAGCCAGTCAGACATCCCGCAGAAAACAATCCGAGTAACAAGGTGAGCGCAGCCAAGTACGCTAATGCTCCGATAAGTCGCTGTTTAAACATCCGAGCCGCCTCCTAATTCATCCTTGTATCGTTCGTGCAATGTGTCTGCGAGTTCCTTAGCGTACACAAGAAACGCATTGACAAAATCAGCCTCTTCCTGCGTTATTATTTCATTTTCTTTACCTTGCTTAGCTTGAATTTGGCGAGTTAAAGCAACCGCCGAATAAATAAAGCCATCAAATATCTCCTGTTTAAGAATCATCATGTTTCTGTGTTCTTCCACCGATCACTTCCCTCCTATCGTGTCGAGGATTTCTTTGATCGCGTAGTATTCCGGGTTGATTAGCGCTTTGATTCCCTCAGTGATCGCGTAAATACCGAACACTCCCGGAAGAATCACTAACAGACTGACAGCAAGCACTACGAAAAACCATTCGCAATCCCAATTACAATACCGCTCCCCGTATATCTTTATAGTCACCTTCGTAATTATGACTCCCGCAATAACTGCGATCATTAGAAAAACGAACCCGATAATCAAATCAGTCACACCACTAGCAAACGCCTGCTTAACGAGAACTCCGTACACATGATCGGCCGCGACTCCGAGCTTTGCCGCCAGCTTATCGATATACTCCATCGCTTTATCCATTCGAATCACTCCCCTGTAACGTTATCGTCAATCCGCTCAACAATTCGCGACACGTAGAAAACCTTATACCCTTCTCCGCGTAACTGATTGATCGCAATTTCCACGTTAACTTCCGAACCTACCCGGTGAATTGCCGCATCACTATACGAAAAACCTTCCGTTTTTCCTGCGATAACGAAAAATTCGTTCATCTATTCGTCCTCCTTCGGTTTAATAATCTTCTCGCGAATCAGATACGTAAGCGCCACCGCACAGGCATCGCTATGATCGTCTGTTGCGAATTTGTGGTCGTCAGGTAGTCCGAGCCATTCACGCACGCTCTCGGCAACTTGCGGCTTCTTTGCGTTTCCATTGCCGGTGACCGTCTTCTTAACGTTGGCCGGCGTTACGTGGACATCGACTTCGTATCCGTATCGGTGCAGCGCCCGTTCAACCGACGACCATGTTCCGTGAATCTTATTGTTCTGCGCATAGTTGCGGCTCGGCGGCCATATCTCCCGAACGATTACGTCTAACGGCTGATTATCGCGAACAAAAAGCAGCGTAAATGCTTCGATCTCCTCATAACGCAATGGTTGATCGGTTGATGCGGACGTTTTAAAATGGGCGGATTTTATGAGGCGAGCTTTTCCGCCCTTTGCTTCGATGATTGCGAATCCCGGCGATGTTAACGAAAGATCAAGGCCGAGGACTCGGATAGGCTTGGCGCTACTCATCCGCCCGCACTCTTTCGATAAATTCGAGCGCCTCAACGTACTGCCGTTTCGTAGATTCGTATACGTTCGATCTCCGTACCTGCGACACTTTTGCGCGAAGCTCCGCCAGTTCTTCGTCCGTCAGCGACTTCGCAATAGCCGTCTTGTATCCGTTAAACGTCCAGCCGTTCAGATCCAACGGTAAAGGCGTTCCCTCCTCGACAGATTTGCGGATCTCTACGAATCTATCGAATAGCTGCTCGACGTCTTCCTCCGTAATTTCGATACCGAACGCCCGCATATCCGGCGACTTTTCGAATTCCCCTTCCGGATACATCCACGACTTCTTAGACGCGTTTACGTAAAGGATGACGTATAGGTCGACGCCATACATCGGACCGTAGGCGACGCATTGCTTGACGTGCTTTTCTTCCGGCTGCCGCATCGAATGGAGGGACGTCTTTGCGGCAGTAGTCTGCTTCGATTTAATTTCGAGGCCAACGCGCAGCACCTCGCCGTCTTCCGTTACGTAGCGCATGATGCCATCGCACGTTCCGTAAAGGTTGAACGAGTATCCGCGATGTGTGACCGGATGATTCCTCTTCGCGAAATCCTCGAACATCGGCGTGCCGTCTTCGTTCTTTTCGAAGCTAAACGGACAGGGGCGTCCGGTCTTCTTCTCGAAATGTTTCTCCATGAAGAGAATGTCGCGTTGGATTACGTCGCCGATCGCTGTACCGATTCGAGTCCATCGTCCTTGATACGGAGGCTTTTTCGTTTCGTCCCTCGGAGATCCGATCGCTTTATGGTAAAGCTCGCGCGGGCAAGCGTTAGCAGATGACGGCGAGAAATACGGCTTCTTCGGAAATACTTTCGGAGCATTGGCGTACCATTTATGAATCTGCGCGTCCAGGGCGTTATCCCACGTCTCCGGCAGCGAATGCCATTCGTTCAGATATTCGACCAACTCATCCGCAATCTGCTGCGCGTATGTGGTCGGTTCTTTTATGTGTGTCCGCAGTGAATTTGCGGCTGATCTTCCGTTTGAATTCGTCAATTAATTGTCTCCCTTCGGCTTTCCGCTCTCAAAGTCCCAATCGTTCGGGCTATATTCATCCATCCAACACGGCTCGATTACTGTGTCGCAAGCCAACGGAAGAACTAGCGTGAATGTATTCGTCATAATGTCGTCTAATAAATCCGTTGCCTCTTTCGTTAACTGGTCGTTTGGTGTAGCGAACTTCAATTCGTCGTGTAATGTCAGCGGAAACTCCCAACCACGCTCAAGCACACATTCGTAGTAAGCACGGATCATACACATCTGAAGAATATTCGCGCCTGATCCCTGAATCGTATGGTTAAACGCAGCCCGCTCGCATCCGCCTGTAAATCGCATCAGATCCCAAAATTCAGATCGCTCTTCCCACCGCAATTTATTCGTTTTCTTGCCGAGCTCCGGATCGTTCTTGTCTTTGATACCGCACTTACGCATTAGCTGGCACAGCCGTTTGTATTTCTCGACGTACCCCGGAAAACGACGCTTCTGTTTGAAGATTGTCGCAGTCCATCCGTGCTTGCGTAGGTGAGCGAATGTGGCTTCGACCATCCCTTTGAACCCTGGCAATATTTCGTCAAAACGTGCATAGGCTTTTTTCGCAGATTCTTCGGTTATCCCACGTTTGATTGCGGTCTTAATAAACTGATCTTCTCCTTGCCCGTATCCCTTTGCCAGGAACATATCTTTCGTCAGTTTTCGATACGCCGGAACTTCATTCGGTGTACCCTTAACTGAGTCATAATACTTCTCTAGGCAAAGCTCACGGTCTACTTCGAACATAATGTAAGCAAACTCAACGTACGGATCGAGTCCTTTTCGATACATATCGGCGAATATCTCGTCGTCAAACTCGGTCGCCATTCTGTGCGCCTGAATCCGTGGTTCTATCGATGATAAGTCGGAGCCTAAGAACGTAAATCCTTCCGGCGGCTTGAACACCATTCTCACCCGTTGCCCTTTTTCGGTACGAACCGGGATGTTCTGGATGTTCCGGCCTTTTTCCGTCTTCTTTGGCGCCTCGACTAAAACACGCATGTGTTCGAGGAAGTTGTCGTCGTTAATGTCTGCTCGATATAAGTCGTTGTTCTTTCCGGTATATCCCTTCGAACTGTAGCGCCCAGTCGATACGGTTTGTAATTGCGTATGAAGGCGACCATCCGCGTCTTTCACGTAAGGAATCCGGTCGATAAACGTGCCTAATAACGTTGTCAACTCCGAGAATGTTGCTAACGGTTTGAGCCGCGCATCTTCCTTGAAATAGAGCGCTAGGACATCCTTACTGACAGCCCGCGTTTTCTTCTTATCGATAATCTTCGTTTTGTCCTCGATCCCGATTACGTCGTAAATTAAATACTGAAGGTGTTGGTCCGAATCGAGATTGAATTCGTGAATGTAATCCGGTGCGTTTTGCGGAATGGCTGGCGCAAGAGGCTCCGTCTTGTACTTTCGGATACGCTCTTTTAATTGCGCATATTTCTTCGTTGTCGGATTCGCCCTCTTGATCTCCGCCTCACACTTCGCAAGCATCTCCTGTTGTTTTGCGATCTGCTTTTCGCGGTTTTCTTGCCACGCTTTGATCTTGTCGCCTTTTAAGTGCATCGACATTTTATAGAGGAAGTCGTTGTCGATACCGTATGCTTGGTGAATGTCATCTATCGCTTTTTGCAACTGCGGCTCATATTCATTTTTCAATCGCAAGAGTTCATCGTCGTCAATTACGAATCCAGTTCGCTCGATCGTCGTGTTGACCTCATATAGATACTGCCGGATCTCAAAGTACGGATAATATAAGTCGTCAATCTTCAGCATCATATCGATCTGCCAGCGCGTAAGGAGCCAGCCTTTCTCAACGTCCTTTATCGCGTATATGCCGACGATCTCGGGCGAGTACACCATCGGAGAACCTTTCCCGAAAAGGTCCTCGAATGTGAAATCGTCTAAGTGGTCCGCCCCGATGTACTTTTTGTACTTCGTGACGAGTTCTTTCAAGCCCATCGAAGGCTCATGCTCGTTCATAAGCTGCGCGGCATCTAACGAGTCATATCGGAACCCCTTCGGCTCCAATCCGTCATTCAGAAACATCGAATAGTCGAAGGGCGTATTATGGAACGATTTGATATGGCGCGCGTCTTCGATAAAAGCTCGACAGATATCCAACGCAGCAGATCGCGAGCATTGTTCGTCGTCAGTCAAGTGTCCGTAAGCAACGTAATAGCCTTCGTTAAGACACGGTAGCCAAAACGAATATCCGCCTGACATATCGATGCGTGTATCTGTCCCGGAAGTCTCCGTATCCCATTCGGTGAACGACATCGCGAGAGGAATTTCGATTCCACGCTCGGCTAACTTCCGCCGGATGTGCGTATTGTTAAATAGATCGAACACTTTCCGAAACCACGGATCGAGCTGCTGCGCTTGGACTTCCTGACGCAATCGTTCGATCATAGGCGCCAGGTCTTCATCTTTGGTGATGACGAAGTAGTTATCCGGCTTTGTCTTTAGCGTCTCCTGAATGCGTTCGTGTCGCTTGGCTTCGTTTTCCTTCGCGAGTATCTGACGGCCAAGTCCGCACGCTTCAGTTTTCGTAAACTTTCCGGATTTAGTACGGACTAAGCTTCCGTCCTTAAACGACCGGAGAGCTGCGTTAAATTCCCGCTTTTCTTTATCGTTAAATTTGCACGTCCTGGCGAGACGATCGAACGCTTCCTCTAACGTCTCCTCTCGCTTTGCGCTTTGCTTCCGCTTGGCTGTTTCGGCAACTTTTTCGTTTGTAACTTCGTTATTCTTTGGCGTCAACGCGCTCAGATTCAACCGCAGATTTCCGAGTTCCATTCGCATCCTCCTTCCGCTTACGACGTCATAAATCTTCGCGACTTACGTACTTCCGCTTGTATTCCGTCTCATTATCCGCATACCAAACCGACCAGCAAGCGTTGTCGCAAAAGTACCGGTCGAAGAGCGAATCGTATGTTGCGGATCGCCCTTCGTTCAATACCCGGCTACATGCGACACAGATGGCGGCAGGTTTTGCGTCCACTTACTCGTCGTCCTTTCGATCGAACCGCGCTTCGACTGGCGCGATTAGTTCGATGCTTGACTGATTTTCTGTGCAATTTCCGTGGTTCTGAGTAGCGACTTTTACGCGACCGTCCTCGCCGACAGCCACAACCTCGCAAATTTCCCGATCATCTAAATACCGAACCATATCGCCTCTCTTATACTCGTCAACCTCGCGTCCGATTGCGGCCCATTTTTCGATCTCTGCGTCATCTTCTTCCGTTAGGAGTTCGAGTTGGGCAGGCGTTGCACAACCGCGGCCCCGATCATGTTCAATCTGAATTTTCTTTTCGGTAATACCCCATAGGAAGTCGTTATCACATACGGAATAGACTTTTCCGTTTTCGAAACCTAATAACGGATATACGCCACCGCCCGACTTCAACCGAACTTTAGCGCCTTTCTTAAACTTTGCGCGAGCTGCCGCGTCTTTTGCTTCGGTAACTTCTTCGTCAGTCGCACGAACTAATGCGAACTCACGCGCCCACGCCGTATCGCCTACGTGCTTACCGGTAATGAACCTCACTTTAAAAGGAACGCTCAACTTGTCGTCGACCAAAACCTCTACGTAGTCCCCTACGCATTCATTGGTACTAATCGGATCGTCATCACTAGTCGTTTGATCTTCGACCACCTTCGCATAATCACCGACCTTCAAGCGTTCAGGCTTCGGCTCGGCGGCGCTGACTTTGCGGTAGACTTCGAATACTCCGGCATAGTACGTATCAAAACGGTCACCATCATTGGCTACAATATGCGGATCTCCGTAATCATCTACACGACAGATTTCGTAATACTTCCCTGCGGTTAGATATCTGTTCTGAGCTTCGTCAAACTTAACGAAATCGCCCGCCCTCGCCTCGCTCTTGGCAATCCGTACGTACTCCGTCTCAGCTTCGCCTTTTAACGCAGCAACGTCGGATTTTAATGCCGCGATATCCTTTTCGTTTGTACTGACGCGATCTTCTAATGACGGCTGGGATGCGGAGGCTTTGCGGAAGAATGAAAAAGTTCTTTGTCGTACGCCCATTAGATCTCCGTCGTCATCGATATAACTCAGTACCCTACCATAGGTAATCGGATAAAAATGACCTAGCGATACGAATGACGTTGGTTCTGAAATCCTTAATCCAATATCACCCGGTTTCCCCTCGCCTTCCACGCGCCCATACTCTATGCCATCATACGAAACCTTCGTAATTTCACCGTTCACCATATCTAGAGTTTTAACACCTTCTAATTTCGCCATCGAATCGTCCTCCTTTTATTGACCGTCCGACCCGGTAAGGTCAAACCGCCTCCGCTTCGTTATTTTCCGCAAAATCTTCCCGCATGAAATTCAGATCCATTTCGACCCAACGCTTGCCTTCCCGTTCTGACGGCCCCCAATAGTCCGTAATGCCGCGATTGTCGATCATCCAGACGCGAGGGAATTCCCCCTCACCGATCAGCACACCGATGAAGAAGTCGACGTCTTCTGGCGTATAAGGATGACCGTCTCCTTTGCGCCCGTTTACCGTTAAGAAACCGCGATCTTCTCTACGGTCCCGGATCGTCTTAACCTGGAACGTTTTCCATTCGCCAGTTCCCGGATCTCTTGCGCTGATATCGAAGGATTCTTCTGTCTCCGATTTTGATACCGCCTGCCACCCGCTAGCCATTAAAGCCGCGCGGGCGATCAGTTCGGAATACTTGCCGATAGTTTCCTTGAGATGCGCCATTCAATCGTCCTCCTTCGTTTTATTAAAACGGTAGATCATCGTCACTGATTTCGTTAGATTTTTCGTTATTAGATTCCGCTAATGGCGGCAGAACGGATTTCTTGACGCCCTCTTTCGCTTCGTGAAGAATCTTAACGATGTCTTCTTCATCACGGAAGTTCGCAAGTTCTTCGTATTTATAGTCGATCCCGATAAACGCTTTTGCCTCTTCGAGAACGTCGTCAGGCAGATCGCCAGTTTCCAACGAATAAGTCTTGTCGGACTGCTTAAAGTGTACCGCTTGGCCTACGAGTGTATAATCCGGCTGGATTTTCTTAACCGGCTTCTCCGCTTTATCAAAATCCGCCATCAGGCTGTTTGCGTGGAATTCCGCAATGTCTATAACGCGATAAGTTTTGTATGTCGGATCGTACACCGGTATCATAAAGAACATTTTTCGTTTTGCTCCCGCTTTGCATGAAATGCACTCGTTTTTCCCAGCCGTAAAATACTTTTTCAATTCGTCAACGCCGACTGTAGTGCGGGGAGAATGTAGGCACGTATGCTTTCGGAATTTGTGATCGTAGCCCTTTCCGGTGTACTCTTTGTTTTCGTGTACGAAATAGACGTACCACTCATCGTACGGCGCAAGCATAACCAACGTACGTCCTTCTTTGTTGATCTCCCCGTGACTTCCGACACGGACATAACGCGTAACGCCTTCCGGGAATTCGCTTTCGCCGTTAGCCGCCTTATCACGTTCTTCTTCGCGCTCTTTCAAAATGTCTCTAATGCTCATTCGATTTCCCCCTACGTTTTAATTTTGAGGCTTTTCGCCCTCGCAAAATGCCGGTATCTGCGTCCGAAACGCCGCCAGCGCGAAGCCGTAGCGACGCGACTCTGTTACTTAACGGCCGCCCCGACATTCTCCGAGCGCCGGGCCGCAATGTCCGCCGCCCTTACTCGCCTTCTTCGCGATTAACTTCGTAAATAAGTCCGCCAATTACAAGCGCGGCAATCACCGCAAATATTTCGAACAACCATGCGTTAGACATAGGCGGCAACTCCTCTCGCTGTACGCGTCAGTTCGCGTCTTATTTCGTGCGATTCCGCCGGCAATTCGTCAATACGCATACGAACCGCATTAATTCGAGATTGCAACGCCAGTTTCGTCGGTAATGACCGGGCGCGCGAAAGGCGGCCTTCTAAATGTACGATTTCTTCTTCGAGTTCATCGCGAAACTTATCGATCCTAGCCACCTCTTCCGTAATTTGTTGCGACATTTTCGTAATTTCTTCCGCAATGAAATTCGTCACTTTACGCCGAATTCGATTGATGTAGCTTTTATTCGGTGGGATTACGGTTTTAACAACGTCTTTATCTACCGCAAGCATGAACGTTGCTCCACGATGGGAATACATCCGAGCATCTTCTCCGTTGTCGTCCGGACCGATGCCGCAGTAAACAGCTTTCGATAACATCCAGGACGCCCATGCTTCCGGCGTTTGCTTGCCGATCTTAAAGCGTTTGGTAATATTGAGCTTCGCGTGGTGGGATAACGTTGCTTTCATCCGACGCGCACCGCCTTAATCGATTGCGGTCGGTAGTAGTCCGCCGGATCTTCATCGACCGGCCATGCGCCTTGATATAAAATTTCGGTTAATTTGCGCGGATCTAGCGCAGGATACGTATTGGAATCGGTAATTTTGGGGATATTCATAGTACGTTCGCCTCCATATTATTTAGGTAAAACGTACTAGATCGGAAGGTGTGTTCGTATACTGTTCGCTTGTCTTTTGCCAACAGATTGTATATGATGAGGGTGTAGCGATGCCTTCCGGGCTAGTTACGTTTATAGAAAATTACGCTGTTAATTGGGTTTGGCAGCGTGATCGGAATCGTTGGATGAAGATTCGGTGACACCGTGCATTTCCTCCAAAACGTTGCGCCAACAACGTGGAAATGTCAGAGTCATTTGTGCATCCGCGAATCCATGCTTCTAGGATAGTTCTTTTTCTTGGGTCGTCCTGCGCCAACAGGGCGATCTTCTCTTTTAATAAAACCTCACCTTCGACGTTCGCCAAAACGTCTTCAGGTTCCCATACGCTATCGTTTTCATACATTGACTCGATTGAAATCGATTCCTTAACCTTCCTCCTGTCTAAAAACCGATTTCTCACTTCTCGTATAATCCTCTGAATTAGTGCCTTTTTTTCTCTTCCGTTATCTTTGTATCGGTCAAGAGCAGCTCCTATATAGTGGTAACACTCTTGTTCAAAAGAGGTAACATCTACCACCTTGTGTGCGATCTTCCGAGACTCATTAAGAACAAATGGGATTGCTCCGCTTTCAACAACTAATTCAAACCTATTAAATTGTGAGTTTTCCACCTATCTTTTCCTCCTTTTCTTTACACTTATACAACGTGCTCGTAACAGCTGTTTTTGCAACACAATCTCAAAAAAATTTCATTTATTTGTTGTTATGTCCTCTATATGAAAATCTTAGCATATTAGTTTTAGTGTATGTTCGGAATTGGGTGAACTCAAAAAAACTATTTTTTACCCAATTTTCTAAATTTTATAACTAAAAAAGCCACCAAACGGTGGCGACGGATAATCATTACCCTCCTACTTTTATGCCTGCAACTTTTACATCTTCATTTACCTGTTGTTTGTCTGTTGCAACTGCATCATGAGGCAAAACTGCAAGAATCGCTCCTAAAACTAATCCCATCAATAAAACTTTCTTCATATAAAACCTCTCCTTTTTTTTCAAATTTAAATGATTTAAGTTCTGATGCTTGTCTTCTGTCGATCCCGAGGGAAGGCAATACGTCAGCGATTAGTGAAGCAAAGAAAAAGTTCATTTTTTTAAAAAAGTGCCCGTATCCTCTATATATCTTATCTATAGACCGAGCTTTTACGTAATCAAAGAATACTATAAAATCGTCATCACCTCCTAAAAGCATCTGTTTACTTAATAAAGATGTATTTGGAATATCCCCACTCTTTTTAAAGTGGAAATAAATCTCCGCAAGTGTTAAATTATGTTCAGCTTCCTTGGTTATCAGACTCTCTCCTGTCTTTCTAGCTGCCTCGACGCTTTTTCTAAGAAAATGCAAACAAAGCTCCTCTTGGTTTTCTGCTAAATGAGAGATTCCGAGGTAGTAATAACCATCTGACTCGTGTTTATCATTTAATTGCGTTTTTATCATAACATTTGCATGGTGGCGACAAAGATCAAGTTCATTAAGGTGAAGGTATGCTGGCGCAAGAACTTCAGACAATCGGTAAGCGTAGCACTCTTTAAAGAACATCTTTCTAACGCTCTTCATCCTGGATAACTCACGACTAATTCGTTCAGCTTCCTTGGTAATCTCAAAATAATCCTTCGTATAGTACATAGAGACACACTGATATATTTGCTTCAAGAGGGAGATCTCTTTACACCCCGAAGTCTTGAGATTCTCAATTTTCGAAATCATCTCTTTAAATGATATTTCGTCAGTCATGAAATCGAGGATAATGGAATAAGCGCTAATATAAGATTTAAGATAAGGATCTGTTTTATTTTCGGAAATAAGACGACTCAACAAATTTGCGTCTCTTTTTATGGCAGAATATTCAAAAGCCTGTTTTATGGCTTCTGTTGTATTTAACTGCAAGCACCAGTCGCGCATTTTTTCGTGGTACTTTTCTTTAAAGAAATACCTCGCTAGCTTAATAAGTTGTCTAAACCCTATTCTGTCTTCATTTTCTAAATCATATAAACAATCTCGATTAATACCTGTTTCTAAGGAAATACATGGTATACTTAACCCCAGAGACTCTCTTTGATAGGTGAACTCATCTCTTATAGAACGCAACCTCGACACCCCTTTTATGTGATTTACGTTTTGTTATATCTATAGTATACTACAAATGCACACTTTTGTGTGCGTAAAATTTTTGAAAAAAAGGAGATTTTTTTATGATTAGTTATGAGCCTCTGAGGTCATACCTTAAAGAACGTGGACAAACTACAGGAATACTAAGGGACAAGGTAATCCACCGCAACTTGGTAACTAAAATTAACGATGATAAATATGTTAGTTTGGCAACGATTGAAGCCATATGCCTTTATTTAGGAGTACCTATTGAGAAGGTCATTAAAATAGTTCCTGATAACGTAGAAAAATAACGATATTTAAGCTATAATTTCCCCGTAAAGCAAAAGCTTTGCGGAGGTGTTTATTACGGTTAAGTATCGTCGAGGTAAATGTTTACTTCGCGACCGACTCCGTGAAGCTGGAATGAACCAAGCGCAGCTCGCCGATAGGGCTGGCGTTGAAGAATCGCACGTATCCGGTTATGTACACGGAACAAAACGGATGAACCTGGATACCGCGAAAACTTTTTCGGTAATTCTAAACTGCCGCATGGACGACCTGTACGAATGGATCGTCGAAGAATAACCGGTAGTCGGTCGCTGACGGGATTAAGTGTCGCCCGTCAACGAAAAACTTACCTGTTTAGGTAACTCCACCCGCCACTTCTTAACGTCCTCCGCACGCTCATACACCGACTTCAACTCCGCTCTCCCCTCCGCAAGCAAAAATTCATTCGCATCCTTCCCTTCCGTAATATATCCGTGTGCCAGTCCGACTTTCCCGTATAAATAACGCTCGACCTCCGCCCGCAACTTCTCGCCGGCCTTATCGTTATCCGTCACGATGGTTACGTGTTCGATCGGAGACTGGACGATAATGTCCGCCTTCATTTGGTTAAACGAAGATCCTCCGGTTCCGATCGCCGGCACTCCCGCCGTCATCCACGATTGCGCATCGATCTCCGCCTCGCATAAGACAACGCGTGTCAGCCGCCTGTCATATACGACATTCATTCCGTAAACAAGGTCCCGTATCGGCCATCCGCCTTTGACGTACCAGAACGCCTTGCCCCGGGTTGACCGATACTTTACGTTGGCGAGCCGGCCGTTAGGCAGCCGCCAGGGCAACGCAACCGCACCGCCAACCATTCCGACGCCCATTAGACGCTGGACAGCCGGCATGATTCCGCGCTTGTTTAAATAATCGTTAGGCCCCGCAACCACGCCGCCGAGAATCGATTCGCTTAATGGTTCGCGATTCTTTGCGATCTTCAGCTTCGGCAGCCTGAGCGTTAATTTACCGTCTTCTGATTCCGGCGCATACGCATCGATGAGGTATTCGATCGTCTCCTCTTCGGTTTCTTCGCGCAAGAACGCCAGCAACTTAACGAAGCCACCCCGTGCATACTCTGCGTCATAATAGCCGCTATCGCCCCAATAGCCGGCCTTTGCGGATGCCGTGTCGTCAAGATATACGTAAAAACTTGGCGTCCGGTCATATCGGAAAGGGCTTGCGGCCAGGAGTCGCTCATCCGTCCAAGTCGGTCGCGTCCATTCGAATTGTTCGAGTTCATATCGGATGTCAATGTCGACCTGACGGCCATTTAACGTTAAAATCGGCACTTTCGTATCACTCCTTTCGTCCTAATTAGGCCGGATTGTTCTATATATTACGCCCCGATTTCGAAAAATTCCATCGTATTTTGTCGAAAGAATAGCGGTAAATGTTGACAATGTTATCCGTTATATTCCAACTCCTTAAAAGTCGAACTGATCCGCTGACCCTTCGGCTCCTCCTAGTTGTTTGATGACGCCAAACTGCGGCAGATAAACGATCTCAGCGCTCTTCCCTTCGCCTCCATCCCGTCCTTTGTTCAGACCGATCAGGCCTCGACCTTCCTCTGCGTTCGTATCCACCGCAATCAATAGCGCAGCATCTTCGAGTAGAGCTTTCGTTTTCTTGACGTCTTTACGCTGCGGCAACTTTAATTCGGAATCTGCGTCTTTCCCTTCGCCTTCTTCCGCTTGCGTCAACGCAAAGACAGTCGTTTTTGTTTGGCCGGCTAGACGACGGAGTTTTTTCGATGTTTCGGCCGCGTCTCCACCCGCAGTCTTTGACGTGTTCTTTTCGTAATCTAAATAGTAAAACGGATCGATTAGCACGACGTCAGCTTTCGTTTCGAGTATATCCGCCTTCAGATCGCGGAGTTTCCGAGAGCCGAAGTCTTCGTCGTCTACTGCGCGAACAATGATGTTCCCCGGAATCAATTCGTTCATTTTATCGAGGAACTCCATAAAACCGGCTTCGAATTCGTCGGATAACTTGCCCTGGCGAACATCTCGCGAGTTAAAGCCGCCAGGTCCTGCGTAATCGATTCCGAGTTCCATATCGACGTCTTCTAACGGATTGTTGTCGATCCCAAACTCTCCCGAAATGGAAACGTAAAGCCGGACGAGAACCTCATACCATCCCATCTCCATCGACCAGATTAGAACGTTCGCCCCCTGCATCGCGCAATTAATCGCTTCCTCCAACGCTATGGCCGATTTTCCCCGACCGGGCTTCCCATAAATAACGTATACGTTCGACGAAACATAGCCGCCCATCGCCCGGTTTATGAAGTCGAATTTGCTTCGCCAGATCCGGAATGACTCGCCAGCCTTGCGGTTTTCGTATTCGGCTTTAAATTTGTCGATATCTTTTTTGATGTCGGTACCGACCGAACTACGAACGTTTGTTCTCATTTTAAATCTTTCGGCTTGCTCCGTCAACCAAGAAAAAAATTCCTCCGGATTGTCTTGCGCACTCTCCCATCGTTTTATAAATTCGGATTCCTCTCCGTCTCCTCTACCGTTAACAATTTCGGAAAAGTCCCGCAAAGACGCGTAATTTTTCAATTTCTTCGCAATAAAATCGTAACTAGCTTCGATACCAAAATTCGGCTCGAAATCCGGCACCTCGTGCGTTACCATTTCGGCTGTCGGCGCCTGGCCTCCGTGTTTCTCCGCATATTCCGTGATGTATCGGAGTGCCTTGCGTTCGCCTTCCGTCGGCAGATCCTCGGCGGTAATATTAAAGCGCAGCAGCGCGTTCGGATCGTTCTGTTCGATTACTTTCGATAGCATTAAAACACCGTAGTTCATCCGCGATCCCTCCTCACTCTCTTAACGTAAATCACTCGGACGCCTCTTTTCGCCTGCTCTGCGATTTCGATTCGAATACGGAAGAAGTCGGCGGCTTTGCCGAACAGGTCCGAAACGGAATCCGCAGCGACACCGATGTAGTAGAACGCCCAATCTAGCGCAGCAAACGTCCACTTTAGCGGATAGAGTAAGCGGTACATTATTCTGGCTCACCCGTTCGCTCATAAAGCTTTAAAGATTCATCTGTTTCTTTTTTCTCGTCGCTTATCTCGTACTCAAAGGCCTTTTTATACTCATTTGCAACCTTCAAAGTTCGTCTCACCAGCTCACGCAAGTTTGCTTTATTATATTTTTCACTAATTAATAATTCGTTTAATTCATCATCAGTCAAAGTCATTAAATAATTTACTTCATCAATTATTTTTTCGGACATCATCGCTCGACCTCCAACTCATAGAGCCGCTGAAAAGATTGGATAACGCGTGCACCTGACTCATAAAGTTCGATGGCGGGTGCGTCGAGTTTGAACGCGGGCTTATCGTCAATCAAAATAACCTTATTTCCGTTTTCATCTACCTTAATCTGAGCGCGTTCCTTAGCTTCATCAAATGTTAAGCCGAAATGATCAGTCGCCTTTTGAAATTCCGAATCCATCCATCCTTGAACTTTTTTAGAAAATTCATTAAATAGTGCGCCATCACTCTTTCTCTCATTTTCAATATCCTTGAAATACTGTTTAAGTCTCGGACTTAGTTTATAAGTCACTACCGCTCGACCTCCCGCTTTAATTTCGCCTTCGCCTCATCCTGCTTCGCCTTGTATTCTTCGTCGCCGTACATCGCTTCCAGACGCTTGTAATCGTTATATTCATCGAGCATCTCATCGATTTTCTTCGTCTTGTCTTTCGCCATTTCACTCCCCGCCTTTTCTAGTTCTTCGCTAAGCTTAGCCATGGTATCGGCACTCGGCAATTCCGGAAGAAATTCCGCAAAGTGAAACGCCGTTCCCTCCGGCTCCGGATAGTTTTCGTAATCAACTCCGTCAAGATATTCGTCAACAAACTGACTGCGGCAGACTAGGCGGATGTCGTTCGAATCAGCGAGAATCCATTCGCCGTGAATTGCGTCTGCCAGATCGAATTCAACGTAATTAGAAACGCCGGTATCGTCCTCTTCTTCGACTTTCCTTCGCGCTTCTACGAAGAAAATGCGGTCTGGATATCCGTCTACTGCGACTAGGTCTCCGAAAGCGATGTCCGTTTTCATCTCCGCAGCCCCCTTTTCGATTCACCTTCGAATCCGTGCACTATACATAAATCGCGAATTCTATCGTAAATGCGGTGCTCGCCAAACACGCTCGGCAAACGTTCAATCGAAATGTTGCTCGTATAAATTGTCGGAAGTTGATTCGTCACTCTCGCGTTAATTATGCCGTGTAAATCACCGCGAAATCCGTCCGTAACGTTCCGTACACCAATGTCGTCCAGAACCGCAAAGGGCGCCGTCTTAGCCGCTTCTAGCGCGCGGTAGTAACGGGTGGCGGCGGGCTCTGCGACCGAGTCCGGAACACGCGGCCGATTGAATTCGTTATAATCGTCTTGCCATTCGTTCACATCGAGGAAATAGGCGGGACGTAGTGACGGCGTTAAACCTCTCCGCAAAGATCCGCTGTAATGGACGCGCAGCCATTCGTTAAGGATTGCCGCCGCTGTCGTCGTCTTGCCGGTTCCGGAGTTCGCGCTGTAGAGATACAACGACTTGATCCGATCAGCCGGTTCGATGTAGCCTTCCGTCTGCTCAAATTGGCGATCGAACGTCTTGACGTAATTCTCCATCGATTTATATACCGCAGGCTGATCCGCTCTTGCTGGCGAATTGGCGAGCGTTGTCAGACGATATTCTCGCGGTAATCCTGCCGCCGCTGATCGGCCGCCGTTGCCTGTCGCTCCATGTAGTGCGATGAAGTGCGTGCATTGGCGGGTACAGGCGGACGTGCCGGCCGCTTTGCATCCGTTAGCCAGGACGCAGTTTCTTTCGTTAGTCAATCACGATCACCTCCTACTTTTCTCGGATAATAAACTCCGCTCTAATTTCTTCAAAATTAACTAATATCTTTCCGCGTACAGGCGCATAACCTTTTCGTGTGAGCCACTGCGCCATAGCTTCGATCATTTCGTCTTTATTCATCGTATACTTTAAAGCCATTCGCCCACCTCCGTACGGCTGTCATCGATGATTTTTAATGTACGTTTAGGCGCCCAAGTGTTGTTATGATCGTACACCCGGTCGTCTTCTATCTTAACCACGAGATATTCATCGATCACTTCGCCATTATGAATTAGCTTTACAGCGTCTCCCACACGAACCTCAGTCGGCTGCGGTGCGTTCAGATATTCGTCAGGTACTTCGAGTCCAAGTGCGCGATGGAGAGCGATAGCCTTTCCGATATGTTCGTTGAAGCAGTCTTCCGGTGCGGCCTTGGCGATTCCTCTATCGCGTACGTATCCTTCCCCGAGTGACTTCCTCAATGCGACGACGGTTCTTTTTTCGGAGTTTACGATAAAGTCGTGTCTATATCCGATGTCTCTGTTGTATAAATCCGATACGTCCCTCTTCGCCTGCTCAACGATTTCATCCCGGCGTTCTTGTGCGGTCTTTTCCTGTGACCG
Source organism: Bacillus sp. BS3(2021) (assembly GCF_021043345.1). Taxonomy (NCBI): domain Bacteria; kingdom Bacillati; phylum Bacillota; class Bacilli; order Caryophanales; family Bacillaceae; genus Bacillus; species Bacillus sp. BS3(2021). The sequence goes on along the minus strand of NZ_JAJNDM010000011.1, from coordinate 71,023 downwards.
CATATATGTCGCATCCATGTCCGCATCGAATTTTCCTTGCTTATAACCTTCGCCATAAGAGCGCAGTCTGATCGCCCTCATAACCGCTTCTCCATGCTCGATTAGTTCATTGTATCCCATTGCGTCCAAATCGATCTCCACTTCGTCATCCTCCTCGTTTTTAACTTCGTTATTTACGATGACTTCGTATTCTGAAGTCCAGAATACAAACCCTGCGTCAGTTACAATGTGTTCGTTATTATCGCTCGACGCACTTACGCATTTATGAACCTTGTGAATTTGTCCGTTGTTATACGTACCCAATTCAGCATTAACAATCAGAATTCGCTCGCCAACTTTGGCCGGACGCTTTTCTGTGAAGATAAGTTCGGCGTCTTCTTTTCGTATTACTGCTAAACTACCGTCTTTTTCTCTTGTTTTGTACGTAAAATCACCTTCTCTTTCGAACTCAAACATCCGACCGATCTTATTTATATACCAATACGAAGGTTCTCCCGCCTTCAAAATCCGCACATACTTTTTCGTTTTAGTCATCGCAATCCCTCCGTTTAATAAAAGTCGTCGCCGATTTCCGCCTGCTGCTCCCGCCTTTGTTGCGCTGCTTCTTCGGCCTTGATTTCCGCAGCCACCCGCTGTATTTTCGTACCCTTATACGTTTTCATCCAACCGAAACTGACGCCCGGCCATTCTGCCGTCGGCCTGTATTCCGCAAAGCACAGATCGATGAAGCGCTTCGTTACTTCCGGCCCGTATTCGCCTGGCTTCCGCTTCGTTCCGACCCAACTTCCGAGCATTCCCGCTTCGGCCTTCCATCCGCGCATCGGAACGTAAGGAATGCCATACAGCCGCTCATGCTCCGCTTTTAAATACGATTGAAAGTCGCGCGTATTCCATTTAGATACCGGTTTATCTGTCGTCGGCATTTTCGTCACCCATTTCGTTAATCTTGCGCAAAGCTTCAATTTCGCGAATAAGCGTCCATACATGCGGATACAGTTCTTCAGATACGCCGAGTCTCAGTTTCGTCATTGACGTATTAAATTCGATCGATGTCGGTCTCATCACGCATTCACCCCTTCGATTTTGATTCCGAGACGATTTAACGTACACTTAATAATGCGACGGTACTCCTCATTTCGAAAAGACATTTCCGCCGGATACATTCGAGGGCCACACTCGAAACTATCGTAAAACTCTCGCACACTCTCCTCCGGTGTCTTTTCGACTTCATATCCGTTGATTAATGCGGCTGCGAGCGTCATTAGGTCGAGGTCATTCAAACACGAGAACATACCCGCCCAAGGATCGTCTACTTCTGTTAGAACGTTCGCGTGGTCAATTAGAAAGCGATTATATAGCTTCGGACCTAAATCTAACCCTTGACGGACATAGCACTTGAGGCCTTCTTCGATCGCCCTCGCCTGCTCCTTCGTAATTACCGGCTTTTTAATTTCGCTCATCTATTCGTCCTCCTCTAACGCTTCGAGTTCGCCTTTCGTTAGTTTTTTGTTCACCAGTCGTTCACTCCTTCAATCTGTAGACCAAGACAATTTAATGTTTCGATAACTGCCTCTTGACGCATCGTAATTATGTGCTCTTCCGCTGGATTATCGATAACAGCGTACTTCATTCGCAGCTCCTCGAGACTTCTATAATACTTACGCAACCGAACAACTTGTGCTCTCGTAATTACTGGGTTTTGAGCCGTTCTCATTGTTCCTCCTCCCCCTTTTCGATGATGTCTTCCGCAAGCATCTGTACAAAGCACAGCTCGCCTTCTATATTCACATAAAAAACATTAGTCTTAATGGTATAGCCTTTCTGTGAAAAGTGATTACGAAGAATTTCAGCAATTTCCCCACTGTTTAGCATGATCTCATAACTCATCTATTCGTCCTCCTTCGCGAAAATATCGTACGCATATAATTGAATATCGAAACGAACAATGCCGTTGTCGTCCGAATATATCTGAGAACCCTTGACGTTAAATCCTTTTTGCGCAAAGTGATCCCGGAGTATTTTCCGAATCTCGTCGTCAATCATCGTAATTGTAACGTTCATCGTTCGCCCTCCTTTAATTCGCTCATTAGCAGTCCGTGCAGTACGGTGATGATATGTCGCTGATCAGCCGTAAGGTTATCCGGAAGTTTCATCGGAATCACGCCCGGTTCTGACGGCTGTCGCTCAGATCTGACGTAGAGGTCAGCCGTTAGTTCTTCCGCTTCCTCGATCGTGTGTTTCAACTGCTCGTTTTCCGCAATCAATTCGGCTACAGTACAGCGTAGGTCTGCGATTTCGTCCGTCATTTTAACGCCTCCATTCCGTGTATTTTCGCCATTCCGGCGTCAGCCCTTACGATTACCCTCGACCGTCAGCAAAGCCGCTAATTCCCCGCGAAATTCCCGTATAATTCGTGCGAGATCTTCCAGCGTCTTGGCGTCCGATAATTTAATCCGCCGATCCATGACGAACATGATTGCGCGATCAATCGATGAGAAGTACGCGACCTCTCGCCAACGTGCGATTGGTGACGGATCAAGGTCGGGATTTTCGGCAATCCGCTTCGGCCAGTTCGGCGCTTTCGTTGGATCGGTGAAATAGCGTTCATTTACGATGATATTGCGTTCGTCTGACGTGAGTTTGTAATCGGGGGAAATCGGGATTTCAATCGGCATGGTTTTCGTCATCTCCTTCGTAAATTAGTCGCTTAACTTTAACGCGTAGTTCTGAAACAGAAACCGACAGCTCATCTTGTACCAGCGCGCAAGTTTCCGGACGTAAGTCATTTAAAGCTTCGTATAGAACAGCGAGCTCGTATTTCGTAAACATACCGCACATCCTTTCGTTTATTAATAAGACCTAGCAATCGTTCGCTTTCGCTCACTCTTGCAGATGTTTTTAATCGCGATATATCTTTTATTAATAATATCCGCGCGAATGTACATGAGCGCTATTATTTATCTAGTTCTTAATGGCTCTAGTTAAAAGATGGTTCTAGTTAGTGTGATGTCTAGCCATATATGGCTCAGCCATGTGTGGTTACTCGTCACGTGGCTCCGGCAACTCCTCCGTGTCCCCGTCAAAAATCGCAAGTTGGCTGATCGGCATGATCGTGTATCGCGCGTTCTCCCACCGCTGAGTTTTCGGATCTCTCGTCTTCTGCTTAACGACCAATGGACGTCCTTGCCAACGATAATCACAAAGAGCCTTAATACGTTTGTTTGCGGCCTCTCTGCGTACATTTAGCGCCCTAGCTATCTGATCCTGCGTTGGATAGCATTCGCCCTTTTCGTTCATGAACGATGAGAGGACACATAACGTCTGCCAACGATCGGCTCCGATGTCCGCAATCAACCCTTTCTTGACGGCATCGACGTACATTTTAACGAATATGCGCGTTTCGGACTTGCCGGACGTTAGATTATATTCGGACTGCGATTCGACTGAGACAAGTCGTTGATGTTCGTTTGTCATGCGGATACCTCCTTACACTAATACAACGTGCATAACATAGTCGTTTTTGCAACACTCGATTCAAAAAATTTTCGCCTTCACTTATAGTTGCGTATAAACTTTCCGGATCGGACAGCGTTTTAGGCGAAAAAAAATAACCGCTGAAAAATCAGCGGCGTAAGTATCTCCTGACTGGGGAGTGTTTATTATGTTGTGCCTTCACGTCCTCATTGCTCATTTGAACATATTTACGCGTAGTTTTGATATCCGCATGATCTAGGATTAGCTGAAGAGTAAAAATATCTCCGCCATTTAAAATATAGTTGCGGGCGAATGTGTGGCGAAACATATTCGGAAAAACTTTCTCAAGTCCTAAGCTTTTCTTCATACGATTAAGACGTTTTCTGAAAGCCCCTGAGGTAAATGGCTGTCCGTACGCATTTATGAAAACATACTCTTGCGGTCCAAAATACTGACAACTCTCTTCATATAGGGCCTTAACCATTTTCGCAACTTCTCTCGTTATCGGTATTTCACGGTCTCGTCTATTCTTCGCAACTTCAGACGGCACAACCACTACTAGGCGCGTAAAATCAAATTGAGAAATCTTTACCGTCGTTCCTTCTTCCGGGCGCAGTCCTGTGTCCAACATCAAGTACATAAGCACCTTATCTCGCCACTGAGCAAACTGTCGGTCATCTAACGAATCCAGTATTTTAGTAAGCGCATCGTCCCGAAAACCTTCGACCTCTTTTTTGCTGTCGTCGCGCACCTGCCCGATGTTCTCCATCGCATTTATAGGCGTAATGGATTCAGCGTACCAAAAGCGACACATCGTTTTCAAAGTCCGCAGCCGCATATTAATCGTATTGACCGCCAACCCTTTCCGTGCAATCTCATTTCGGTACTCAGCGCCTTTATACGGCTTCCTTTCTTTACGTAAGTAGTTCACGTACTCGCGGATAATATTCGCCGTCAGCGCCCCAATATCGTCGAGCACCTCCGGATAATTGTCCGAGAGATATTCCGATAAGTAACCTATGTGGCTTCGGTAGTCGGCGATCGTTCTCTCCCGGACTCCTTCCGCCTCCTTTGCGAGAATAAAAATATCGAGGGCCTCTTCGATAGAATACGTCCGTTCTGGCGGCCGTGGGACTCCGTCAGTCCGTGGGACAGATCGAGTAGCCGTAGGTCGCCTTTCCGTTATAAATTTCCGTGCCATTGTAAAATTCCGCCTCCTTAAATCGTTCGGTCGAGCGTCATTTGTCCAACGTACAGCCTAACGGAAGTCTTACGTACACACGAAAAAACCGGTATGTCAACGTTTATGTCACCGTTTGATTCAACGGAGATAAATCGTAACATACCGGTATTTAATGGGCTGACGTCCCAGGAGAGATTCGAACTCCCGACCGACGGCTTAGAAGGCCGTTGCTCTATCCTGCTGAGCTACTGGGACATGATGTTGTTTTGTTTCGCTTTAACTATCAGCGACAAGATTTATTATATGCGGATCGGGACATAAAGTCAACAACTTTTTAGAATTTTTTTCTTCACGAGGAAGAAAAAAATTCTTCCTCATGAATGTGCTGGCAGTTGGATATGGTTCGTCAGGCTTTCGACTTCCCGGCCGTCCAAGTCGTAAAAGCGGACCGTTGCATTGTCTTTGTCAATGTTCAGTATAGCATAAGTTTTTTCTTTCCGCACCCGCGGAAGGCGGATGCTGCCGGGGTTGATCAGCAGTTTTCCGTCCATCAGTTCACTTCCCGCGATGTGGGAATGGCCGAAACAGATGATGTCGGCGCCGAGTTCTTCAGCGCGGTAGTATACATTTAAAAGCGACTGTTTAATGCCGTATAAATGCCCGTGTGTGAAAAAAAGCTTTTTTGATCCGACGGGAACGACAATTTCGTCTTTAAACTCCCCGTAAAAATCGCAGTTTCCTTTTACCGTTAAGTAAGAGGAAAGCGCGGGATGGGAAGGATCCAATTCGGAATCCCCGCAATGGATGATGAGATCTGTTTCCTTCCCGTGCCGCTCAGCGATCATTTCCAGTTCGTCTTCAAGGCCGTGGCTGTCGCTGACAATCAGAACCTTCATGATCGGCCCTCCTCCTTTACGCTTGGTCCAATAGAGCGGACAGTTTTTTCAGTGCTTCCGCTCTGTGGCTGATTTTGTTCTTTTCGCCGCTTGAGAGCTCGGCCATCGTTTGATCTTTGTCTTTGACGAGAAAAACCGGGTCGTAGCCGAAGCCGTTTGTGCCGCGCGGTTCTTCGGTAATGTATCCTTCCACAGAACCTTCGACCGTTTTCGTTTCCTGTCCTGGAATGCATAATGCGAGCGCGCATCTGAACCTCGCGGAGCGGTCTTCTTTTTCCACCCCTTCAAGCTCTTTCAATAGCTTTTTCAGGTTGGCGAGATCGTTTTTCTCTTCTCCTGCATAGCGGGCCGAGTATACGCCGGGGCTGCCGCCGAGGTAGTCGACAGACAGGCCTGAGTCATCGGCAATTACGATTTTGCCGGTTTCTTTCGAAATCGTTTCCGCTTTAATCACCGCGTTTTCTTCAAACGTCTGCCCGGTTTCTTCGATTTCGGGCGTATAGCCGATGTCCAGTAGAGATTTGACATCGTAGCCTCTTGGTTCGAGCATCGCTTTGAATTCCCTGACTTTTCCTTCGTTTTTCGTGGCAATGATGACTTCTTTCATCGTGTATCAAGCCTTTCTCATGTTATTGTTGAATGGCTGATGCAACGTCGCCGAGCACTTCTTTCTGCTTTTCGATGAGTTCGGCGATCCCTTTTTCAGCCAGTTCTAAAAGCCCGTCCAATTCACTTCTTGAGAATGTCGCTTCCTCTCCTGTTCCCTGAAGTTCGACAAAGCGGCCTTCGCCTGTCATGACGACGTTCATATCCACCTCTGCCGCAGAATCTTCCTGGTAGTTCAAATCAAGGATTAATCCTTTTTCCTTATCGATTCCCACTGAAGTGGCAGCCAAAAAGTCAGTGATCGGCATCGCCTTCAGCGTGCCTTTTTCGACAAGTCTTCCGACGGCAAGCGCCATGGCCGTAAATGCTCCGGTGATCGACGCAGTTCTCGTGCCTCCGTCAGCCTGAATGACGTCGCAGTCGATCCAGATCGTCCGCTCACCGAGCTTTTCCAAATCAACGACCGCCCGCAAAGCTCGTCCGATCAGCCGTTGAATTTCCATCGTCCGCCCGGAGATTTTCCCTTTTGACGATTCCCTGATCGTCCTTTGGTTCGTGGCCCGCGGCAGCATGCTGTATTCCGCGGTGATCCAGCCCTTCCCTTCTCCTCTCAAAAAGGGCGGTACGCGGTCTTCCACAGACGCGTTGCATATCACCTTTGTCCCGCCGACTGTGATCAGGACCGATCCCTCGGGATGCGTAATGAAGTCGAGGTCCATTGTGACAGGGCGCAGTTCATTGTTTTCTCTTCCATCGTATCTCATTTTTTACCTCCGATTGTATGTACATAAACCTTTCACAATCATTCTGCTCTTCCAAAAAGCTGAATAAAGAAAGAGGCAGCTTTAATCGCTTACCTCTTTTTTTATAGTATATCAAAAATCTCTGCTTAAAAACTACCTGTGTTCACCTTGCTCGGTCTTGAAACCGGCTTGGAAAGCTTTTCTCCTTTTTCATTGACGAGCTCGGATTTTCCGTTCACAGTAACCGACACACTTTTCACATCAGGCAGTTCGGTTAATGTCAGCACAATACTATTTAACACTTCATCCGATATCACTTTCTTCTCGCCGTCGGCGCTCCCGTAGATCGCTTCGTTAAAATCGAGAGTCACATGGCCGTCTTCAATCTTCGGCTCGTTTTCAAGCTTGACATCGCCCTGGAAATCGGAAAGCAGGCCGCTTTTATTGCCCGGTCCTTCCGTCAGCTCTTTAATCGCCGCCGTCACCTGGTCTTTTTCTTTTGCAGACGTCCGTTTCGTTACAGGAACATAGTATGTGCCTTTGTCCGATTCAGCCAAATAATAGACGGTGACCGGCTGTGTCGCTGTTATATCGGTCACACCGGCCGTATCGAGGTTGATGCCGTCCTCGCGGCTGAGTTCTTCTGAAATCGGCGTGCCGTTAACAGGCATTTCTTTCAAATCATGGCCGTTCATGCGGATCTTCACTTTATCAATCGAGTTAAACTGTGTTAACGTCCATGTAATCGCCTGTACGATTTTTTGCTCGTCTTCAGCTTTATAGTTTTTAAATTCATTTGAAAAGTCAGCGATCGCTGTTCCGTCTTCTTTAATATCAACATTGACCGCTGTATCCGCCGGCAGCACGGCTCTGAATCCGTTTGGCATGATGTTTGAAACAGGGCCGCCTTCAACGAGGTATTCAAGCGCTTGTTTAGCCGTACCTTCCTGCTTTGGCAGCGGCAGCGTCTGCGCTGTCACATAGCCGTTCTTATCAATGAGATAAAGCTCTCTCATGACCGTATCGCTCGTTTGAGCCGCTTTATCGTCGCTTGTCGTTTTGCTGCCTTTGTCTTCTGTTTTATCTTTGGTTTTGTCTGTTTTGTCTTGCTCCTTCTCCTCTTTTACATATGTGATGTCCTGCGGCGGATCTATCTCCTCTGAGGCTTGATCTGACTGAAATATTCCGCACCCGGAAAGAAGCAGCGCGGAGGCCGTAACCGAAACCGCGATTCCTTTCATTCCTTTTTTCAGCATACTTTTCCCTCCTAAGGCAGTTTGTACTATTATGTATACGAGCCCGTTTTTGAATTAGACCGCTTTTTAAAAAAATCCCTCTGAATACAAAAAACCTTTTCTTTTAAAGAAAAGGCTCATGAAAAAAGCTGCCGTTTGCTTGTGCGGCAGCTTTATTTTATAGCGGTTTCCTGAAGAGAAATGCTTTCCACATTTTTCACTTCGTATCCAAACCAATCATTTGCAATTTTTGTGAAGCGGGCGCGCTCCCCGGTTGTTAAAAACAAGTGTTCCGGCGGTTCACCCGTTTTGCTTAATAAACCGTTGTATGACAAGATCGTGCTGACTTCCCTGGCCGTTTCATCTCCGGAGGAAATGATGTTGACGCGCTCTCCCATATAGCGCTGAATCGGCTCTTTTAAAATCGGATAATGCGTGCATCCGAGAATCAGTGTATCGATTGATGAATCCCTGAGCGGGTGCAGTGACGACCTGACGATTTCATCAGCCGTCTCATCCAAAAATTTACCGCTTTCCACAAACGGGACAAACATCGGGCAAGCCAGATTTTCTACCGTTAAATCTCCGTTCAGCGAAAGAAGCGCTTCTTCATATGCGCCGCTTTTGATCGTGTTTTCTGTTCCGATCACGCCGATCCGCTGGTTCTCCGTCACTTTAATCGCGGTTCTGGCTCCGGGCTGCACAACGCCGATGACCGGGATCGCGACTTCTCTGCTGATTTCTTCAAGTGCGATGGCCGTCGCTGTATTGCAGGCGATCACGAGCATTTTAATATGGTGGCGGGATAACAAATAATTTGTCATTTCCCATGTATATGACAGGACTTCTTTTCTGTCCCGGGGTCCGTACGGACACCTTTTCGTATCTCCAAGATATATAATTTTTTCTTTCGGCAGCTGCCTCATGATTTCTTTTGCAACGGTTAAACCGCCGACTCCCGAATCGATGACTCCTATCGGTTGATCCAACAAAATCGCCTCATTTTCTGTTCATTTCCTGCTGAAGTTTAATTAATAATTTTTCAAATGCGGCTGTTTCTTCCTCGGAAAACGCCTCTAACATGTCTTCCAAATAGTCCTGCCTTTTTTGAATGACCTCCTGGATGATCCGCTCTCCTTCCGAGAGAAGATGAATGCGGACTACGCGCCTGTCGGACGGATCTTTCACCCGTTCAACGAGGTTGTTTTTCTCCATTCGGTCAATTAAATCCGTCGTGGTGCTGCACGCCAGGTACATCTTTTGTGATAACTCGCCGATCGTCATATCCCCGTATTCATACAGCCATTGAAGACCGACAAACTGGGGAGGGGTAATCGTATATTGGGTGAGAATTTCTCTTCCTTTTTGTTTGATGATGCCCGCAATATGGCGGAGTGATTTTTCAATATCCGCTATGTGATTCAAAGAAGCATTCGAATTCATTTTCTCTACCTCGCTCGACTCGTTGTTTTGTTTTCAAAACACTTGAGTCTATTTTCCTTCTTTTCTACACAAATTGCAAGACTTCAACATGAATATACAAATTGCACCTCAAAACAAATAACCGGTTCCCTTCTTGTTACAAGAAGGAACACCGGCTCAATTTAGAGCTCTAGCTCACCCATTCGAAGAAGTTCAACAACAGCTTGCGAACGGCCTTTCACTCCCAATTTTTGCATCGCATTGGAAATGTGATTACGTACAGTCTTTTCACTTATAAAGAGCTCGCTTGCGATTTCCTTTGTTGTCTTGTCTTGAACGAGCAATTCGAACACTTCTCTTTCTCTTTTTGTTAGCAGCGGCTTTGATTGAAACTCTTTCTCCTTCAAGTATTGTAACCCTCCTTGCTAAGGTGAGAGCTGATCTGAAACGAATGGGTTTCGATATAGTCGTGATATCATATGAAACATACGCAAGGTCGGTGACGTTTCTGACGGAGAAAAGGGTTCCCTCAAACACCTATTTTTCAGATCATGACACAGGCATCGTTTCAGGGTTGAACTTCTAAGGAAGACATTTTAAAATCCAGGCGATCAGCCGCCATCTTTTCGTAATATATGCGTGCGTTTTCTTTTTCTGCACAGCACTGATGATTTGTGCAGCCGCTTTTTCGGGCGAAGCCGTCCAAAACAGGTGATCACCTTTTGCAAGAGCCGTGTCCACAAAGCCCGGCTGAATTTCGGTGACCACGATTTCATCATACCCAAGTTTTTTCACTTTTTGACGGAGCCCTTTTAAGTAATTAGAAACGAATGCTTTTGAAGCGGCGTAGGTGACGGCCCCTCCGTTTCCTCTCAGCGCGGCAATGGATGAAATGCCGACTAAATGCCCTTTCCTATTTTTGATAAAATGCTCCATCAACACGTTCGAGCAGGACACAAATCCTGTCATATTGACATCGATCGTTTCCTTTTCTTTGCTCCAATCCATTTCGCTTTCCAAATATCCAACACCTGAACAGATGAAGACTGCATCTGCCCAATTCATCTCATCAAGCAGTTCTTTCAACAGTATAGGCGAGCGTTCGCTGTCGGCTGTATCGATCTTTTTAATGTATGAAGGTCCAGGGAGGTCGTCGCGCAATTCGGCTAGCAGTTCATACCTTCTTGCAGCAAGACCGACCTCAACTCCTGCGGCTGACAGCTGCTTGGCAAGCGCCTTGCCAATTCCGGAACTCGCACCGATGATCATCGCTTTTTTCATTTTCCTCTCCCTGTCAATTATTTCTCAGGTAATGAGTGATTGCCAAGCAGTTTTGCTTTTTGTTCATCTGTCCATTTCACCGGTTTACCCGTATCTTTCGCAATTTGCACCATAACCGCCACCCCTGTAAAGCAAAGGTCACCTTCCCCATTTTTCGCCGCATAGTGGAGGGTGAGGGAAGCGTTGCCGACAGATGCTGTTTTGACGCCGATTTTCAAATGTTCATGAAGCATGACCTGCTGAAAATAATCGCATTGCTGGCTCGCCACGACGGGAATGGCCGCGCTCTTCCCGTCTGAAAGGCGGTCCATGACGCCCAGGTGCTTGAAATAGGAAATCCTCGATTCCTCGAAATAGACAAACGGTGTGACATTGTTCATATGACCGAACATGTCCGTTTCTGAAAAACGGACGGATACTTCATCAAAAAAAGAAAATGACTGACACCATGTGTCAAACGGTTCTTCAATATATCCCGGCAGCTTCATTGTTTTTCATCCCCTTTGGTCATAAAAACACCTCTTCGGCTTGAAGAGGTGCGTTTTTTCGTGTTATTCCGTGTTGTCGCTTCCGAAGAAGTTTTTAAACGCCTGAACGGTCGTATCCCTGTTTAATGCAGCGATTGAGGTTGTGAGCGGGATGCCTTTCGGACATGACTGCACGCAGTTTTGCGAATTTCCGCATTCGGCCAGTCCGCCGTCTCCCATAATCGCTTCAAGTCGTTCCGATTTGTTCATCGCGCCTGTCGGATGGCTATTGAATAAGCGGACTTGCGAGAGCGGTGCAGGTCCCATAAAGTTTGTTTTATCGTTCACGTTTGGACAAGCTTCAAGACATACGCCGCAAGTCATGCATTTTGACAGCTCATACGCCCACTGGCGTCTTCTTTCCGGCATTCTCGGTCCCGGTCCGAGGTCATATGTGCCGTCGATCGGTACCCATGCTTTGACTTTCTTCAATGAATCAAACATGCGGCTCCGGTCCACTTGAAGGTCGCGGACAACCGGGAATGTTTTCATCGGTTCAAGGCGGATCGGCTGCTCAAGCTGGTCGATCAGGGCTGTACAGGACTGTCTCGGCTTGCCGTTGATCACCATCGAGCAAGCGCCGCACACTTCCTCGAGACAGTTCATATCCCAAGCAATCGGCGACGTTTTTTCCCCTTTCGTATTAACCGGGTTCCTTCTGATTTCCATCAAAGCGGAAATGACGTTCATATTCGGACGGTATGGAATTTCAAACTCTTCCTGGTAAGGACTAGAATCCGATGTATCCTGACGAGTGATGATAAACTTGATTGTCTTATTTTCACTCATGATTTCGCCACCTTTTTCTTCGAGTAATCCCGTTTACGCGGTGCGATTAATGAAACATCGACATCCTCATAATGGAATTTCGGGGCTTCAAAATCGCCTGCATGTTTCGCCATTGTTGTTTTCAGCCATTCCTCGTCATTACGTTCAGGGAAATCCGGTTTATAATGGGCGCCGCGGCTCTCATTCCGGTTGTATGCACCGAGCGTGATCACCCGTGCCAATTGCAGCATGTTGTGCAGCTGGCGTGTGAATACGGCGCCCTGGTTGCTCCATTTTGCCGTATCGTTGATATTGATGTTTTGGTAGCGCTCGGCAAGCTCTTGGATTTTTTCATCCGTTTTCAGCAGCTTGTCATTGTGGCGCACAACCGTCACGTTATCTGTCATCCATTCGCCGAGCTCTTTATGAAGGACATATGCATTTTCATTGCCGTCCATTTTCATAATGTCAGCCCACTTTTCTTCTTCCTTTTTGACGCAGCTGTCGAAAACGGAAGAAGACAGATCTTCTGCGGATGTTTCAAGACCTTGAATATATTCAACGGCTTTCGGACCTGCCACCATGCCGCCGTAAATGGCTGACAAGAGCGAGTTCGCGCCCAGGCGGTTTCCGCCGTGCATTGAATAATCGCATTCTCCTGCGGCAAACAGTCCTGGAATGTTGGTCATCTGATTGTAGTCGACCCAGAGTCCGCCCATTGAGTAGTGGACTGCAGGGAAAATCTTCATCGGCAGCTTGCGCGGATCGTCACCCATGAATTTTTCATAGATTTCAATGATTCCGCCCAACTTGATGTCCAATTCCTTCGGATCTTTGTGGGAAAGATCGAGATATACCATGTTTTCGCCGTTGATGCCGAGCTTTTGTCTGACGCATACATCAAATATTTCACGCGTCGCAATATCCCGCGGCACAAGGTTTCCGTATGCCGGATATTTCTCTTCGAGGAAATACCAAGGCTTGCCGTCTTTATACGTCCAGACTCGTCCGCCTTCACCGCGCGCCGATTCGCTCATCAGACGGAGCTTGTCGTCTCCCGGAATGGCGGTCGGGTGAATCTGGATGAATTCTCCGTTCGCATAGTAAGCGCCCTGCTGGTAAACGATCGAAGCGGCTGATCCGGTATTGATCATCGAGTTCGTCGATTTTCCAAAGATGATGCCCGGTCCCCCGGTCGCCATGATGACTGCGTCTGAACGGAACGACTCGATTTCCATCGTCGTCAGATTTTGGGCGACGATGCCCCGGCACGCATTGTCATCATCAAGAACGGCTCCGAGAAACTCCCAGCCTTCATATTTCGAAACAAGCCCTTCTACTTCAAAGCGGCGAACCTGCTCATCCAGCGCGTACAAGAGCTGCTGTCCGGTCGTCGCCCCCGCATATGCCGTTCTGTGATGCTGAGTTCCCCCGAAGCGCCGGAAGTCAAGCAGCCCTTCAGGTGTTCTGTTAAACATGACGCCCATGCGGTCAAGCAAATGAATAATCGACGGCGCCGCATCACACATCGCTTTGACCGGCGGCTGGTTGGCCAGAAAGTCGCCTCCGTAAACGGTATCGTCAAAATGCTCCCAAGGGGAGTCGCCTTCACCTTTTGTATTGACCGCTCCGTTGATTCCGCCCTGCGCACATACGGAATGTGAGCGCTTAACGGGAACGATCGAAAATAGTTTTACATTTGTTCCTGCTTCCGCAGCTTTAATGGTCGCCATCAGACCCGCAAGTCCTCCGCCGACAACGATGATGCTTGAATTGCTCATGCCTGCCCCACTCCCTCTAGTAATCTAGTTCTTTTACACAAATGCCAAAATCGCTCTCAGCCCTACATAGGACAACACAACAAAGACTCCCATTGTCACAAACGTGGCGATTCGCTGTGAGCGAGGAGAAACGGTGATTCCCCAAGTGACAGCAAACGACCATAAACCGTTTGAAAAGTGGAAGATTGTTGAGAGGACACCTACAATGTAAAAGCCGAGCATGATCGGGGAGCTCAAAATATCAGCCATCATGTCAAAGTTTACTTCTGCCCCCATTTGGGCGGCAATCCGTGTTTGCCACACGTGCCAGCTGACAAAAATCAAGGTAACGATTCCTGTAATCCGCTGCAGAACGAACATCCAGTTTCTAAAAAAGCCGAATCTGTTCGCATTATTTTTTGCTGTAAAAGCTATGTATACTCCATAAACAGCATGATAAATCAGCGGAAGGAAAATCACGAAGATTTCCAAGACGTACCTGAACGGCAGGTTTTCCATAAAGTGAGCGGCGTTATTAAACGCCTCCTCTCCGCTTGCCGCAAAATGGTTGACAACCAAATGCTGGATTAAAAATATGCCTACCGGTATGACGCCAAGTAAAGAATGCAGTCTTCGATAAACAAACTCTCTGTTCCCGGCCATTGCTTTACCCCCTAGTTGAAAAGTGCAGTAAAAATGAAAGGTTTCCTATCCCCCGTCCTGTTTCAAATATCGCACTTTGTTAAGTTTTTATGACAATTTCATTTTACTCCTATGAGAAATAGGCGTCAAGAAAACGCGTACATAAATTGAAATTTTCTAAAATTTAATCATATTTTAGAAAATTTTATTTTATCAAAATATAAATATATCAGATTTTTTTCTTCCTAATTGCATGTCCCCGCTGTAATCTTTCACCCCATTTAAGCTATAATAAACGGAGAAAAGAGGGGAGACATTGGATATGAACAAATATGAAGCAAACTTAGCGCAATTAAAAGAGCTGGAAGTCTCCGCATATGGCTATGAGTTGATCAGGGAAGTGCTGCTTCCCGATATGCTGGGACAAGACTACGCAGATATGATGTACTGGGCGGGAAAAAAGCTCGCCCGCAAGTTCCCGCTTGAATCCAGGGAGGATCTTCCCGCTTTCTTTCTGGATGCAGGCTGGGGAACGCTTACGATCGCCCATTCAAAAAAACAGGAGCTTGAGTTTGAGCTCGAAGGCCCGCTGGTCTCAAACCGCCTCAAATATCAAAAGGAACCCTGCTTTCAGCTAGAAGCCGGATTTATCGCCGAGCAAATCCAGCTGATGAACGAACAAATTGCCGAATCGTATGAACAAGTGAAAAAAAGAGCCGGAAAAGTTGTATTGACCGTCAAATGGGATATGAAAGATCCGGCATGATGCTCGAAAGGCTGCTGTTGATTTTCAGCAGCTTTTTTACAATAAAACCCAAATGGACACACATTCTTAAACCTTCTGCTGAGAATATCGGCAAATCACACATCCACTGCTTATTTTTATCGTCAATGATCACTTAAGTTAGAAACGGTTATGCTTAAAAATTAATCTTCAAACACCGATTTTACTAAGTTACTTTTTGAAAGCCACAGTGCAGAAGGAAGGGCAGATAGAATACCCAGTAACGGACTTATTAATAATATGATGAAAATTATCACATAAGGTATTTCGAGGTTCTTTACATCTAAAGCTGATAATAGATTATACCCCAGTATAACGCTTGAAATTAAACCCATTATACAGCCAGCTAATGAAATAACAATTCCTTCATATAAAGCGAGTCGAACGATTTGCCACGGCTTTCCACCTATGGCTCTCATCATCGCAAACTCTTTTTTACTTTCCCTTAAATTGCTTGCCATACTATTCATTAAGCCAACAAGTGCAATTAAGGTGATGATTAACACGCTGCTTCCCAATAATACAATACGCTGTTTGTACTGTTGATAAAATTTATCCATTTCTTCTTTTCTATCATACAAAATAGCATCTTGATATTGTGGATTTTCCATCAGTTTCTCAATTTTGGCCTTTATATGGCCTTTTTCACTTTGGTCCTTAATATTAAAAAATATTTGTTCTGTTTTTTGAAGATGAAATAACTCTTTTAACGTAGTCTCATTAGTAAAGAATCTTAAATCTTCATCAGGTAAAATAGGCACTTCGTCAACCACACCGACAATGCGTAATGTAAATGGCTTCTTGCCAGAAACTTCACTTAATTCATCTGGTTCCAATGTGACTGTATCTCCGACTCGAAACCCGATGTCCTCAGAGAATTGTTTCGTAATCACGGCCTCATCATCTTTAAGGTGATCAATTCGGCCTTTCACAATTTCAAAAGGGGCAGTGTTGCGTACTTTTTCCAAATCCAGGCCACCCACACTCGTTAAAACTTCTTTTTTTCCGTTTACGGTCATAAATTGCCCGTTCCAGTTTGAATCTACTTTTTTTATATCTAAATCCAAAGTATGTGTTAATATACTTGTTTGAACCGGGATTGTTTCAACTCCGTTCATATGATCAATTTGTTTTATAATTGAAGAAGAGAAACCTGGTTCATACGAGGCTTCTGTAGCCTGTATGACATAATCAAGCGGATATTGTTTTGATATTGTTTTTTCTGTTTGACTGACAACAGCTTGCAAAATCATATATCCAACGAATCCAACAATGACTGCTAACGTTAATACCCTGGCAATTTGCTGACTTCTTCTCATTCTTTTCAGAGCATTTCTTCCGGCAATCATGCTTTCCATTTGATAAAACGGCCTTAAGAGAAAAGTTAGTGCCGTTACAATGATCCTCAATACTGCAGGAGTCATCACAAACATAATGAGTACAAATGATACCCCTAACAGAATACTGAAGCTGCCGCTTCCTCCGCTTTTATGCACTGCAAATGTCATAGCTGCCAGCAATAGCAAAATCATGGTCAGGCCGATAATGGTTCCTTTTGATTCCGCTTTACTTTTACTGATTTTTTGGCTGTATGCAGCGATAGGAGAAAGCCTGCTAGTCGATAAAGCTGGTATTGTTGCTGCTAAGACAGTCAAAAGAATGCTTCCAAAAAACGAAATGATTATACTTTTTGCCGGGATTGATATTGATTGGATGGAATAGCCTATAAATTGTTCAGCAATATTTGTCAGGGCATAACATAGTACAGTACCTGTAACCGTTCCTATTAATGCAGCCATAGTCCCTATCAGAAAAGCTTCCCAGATGACCATATAAAACAATTGGGCAGGCTTTCCGCCTAAAAGTCTTAATGTTGCTAATTCCTTTTGTCTTTCTTGAACCGACATTTGCAAAGTGCTGACTACGATTAAAAGGCTTCCTAACAAGACTGTAATTGATAAACCGTTGACAATCGGTTTTAACCCGCCCAGTTGTTCTTTCTCTGTCGTCATCGCCTTTCGTTGATCAATGGATATGTCTGCAAAATGTTCCTTTAAATCCTCTATTACTTTTTGTTTATCAGCTGATTGATTTAATTTCAGCATGACTGCCGTTGCTTTATTTACATTATGAGTTTGTGCTGCGAGCCAATCATAATCAAAAATGACGATATTATTTAATTGCTCGCTTTCATTTAAAATACCAGATACTCGTACCTTTACGTCGTCCCCTGGAGGAAAAGGGAAACTAATTTCAGAATCAATATCCAAGCCCTTAGCTTTTGCATATCGAGCAGGGATTACCACTTCCTGAGCTTTCGGAAATCCACCTTTACCGATGGAAACCAGCGGGTGCTCCATAGCCAATTGGTGATGTTTAAAGCCTATATAAACAGGCTGAGATGCAACAGCAGCCGGCATATCTTCACTTGCATACGGAAATAACATCGGGGTTATTTGATCTACATCTGGAAATCCCTCTATCTTTTGCAAATCTTTCGCACTCAATTTTTTGGTTGATCCGTTATAACCTGAAACCAAATCAAAATCTCCGTATTTTTCCAACACAGATTTTTCGTTTGATTGTTCTAAAGTTGTCATCATGATTTGCGAAATAATGAGCAGCATAACCCCAAGACTAATACCGATCACAGCAAATATAGACCTGGCTCTTCTTGCTTTCAAAAATCGCCAAGCCAATTGAGCAGTTAATTTCATGCGTATACATCCTCTAATCTTTTAGTGATATGGCTTAAATTTACTTTAGGAGTCGCAGTGAGCTGAATATCTCCCGCCAATTCCCCGTCCTTCATAAATATAATCCGATGTGCATGTGAAGCCACATTTGCATCATGCGTCACCATGATAAGCGATTGTTTTTTCGTATCGCAAAAGTGGCGGAGAATTGTCAAAATGGCATCACCAGTTTTTGTATCAAGACTTCCGGTTGGTTCATCTGCTAATACGATACTGGGTTCCATAATAAGCGCTCTTGCAATTGCAACCCGCTGCTGCTGTCCCCCTGACATCTGGGACGGATAAGAAGAAGCGAGTCTTCCAATCCCTAATAATTGCAGCAAATCATTTGCCTTTTTATTTACCGATTTATCTTTCTTTCCAGCTAGGAGTATAGGAAGCGTTATATTCTCCTCCGCCGTTAGAACAGGAATCAAATTAAACATTTGGAAAATAAAACCGATATTATCTCTTCTGAGTTGTGTAATTTGAGCCTCATTGCAATGAGATAAATGAATACCGTCTAGTGTGACTTCTCCTGAAGTTGGTTTATCTAGCCCTGACAGCATATTTAATAACGTAGACTTTCCCGAGCCGCTAGGACCCATAATGGCTGTAAATTCACCTTTTTTTATATCCAAATCAATATTTCTCAATGCAAAAAATTGATGTGCTCCCTCTCCATATGACTTTGATAACTTTTTAGTTTGCAGGACTGAAGCTCTCATGTTTTTCACCTCTTTTTATAGTTCAGTTTCATTTTAAATAGCTAAACTCAATAGGGCGTTAATAAAATATCAATAAAATATCAAGATTTATTCACACATATTCCGCAATTACCAAAAAAACGTCATAATGTTATTCAGAAGCAAAACAGAAAGGAATGGCGATAATGAAAGAAACCATTTTAGTCGTCGATGATGATGCAGAAATTATTGAACTGATGAAAGACTTTCTGGAGATCGAGAATTACAATGTTCTAACAGCATTTAATGGAGAACAAGCCCTCTCCATTGTCAACAAACAAGAGGTCGACTGTATCTTACTAGATGTAATGATGCCGGGGGAATCAGGCTTTTCGATATGCAAGAAGCTGAGAGACATAAAGGATGTCCCTATCTTATTTTTAAGCGCCAAAGAGGATCCAACCGATAAAATCAGGGGATTAAGTGTCGGGGGTGATGATTATATTGTAAAAACGGCAACACCAGGTGAGATTGTAGCCAGAATCAAAGCAGTGAGACGGCGCTCCGGACAGCAAAAACCCGGACACTCATTCAACGGCCTTACAATTGATTACTTATCCCGAGAAGTACATATACACGGAAGAAAAGTTTCCCTCACCTCAAAGGAATTTGACTTATTATCTCTACTTAGCAGACATCCCCATCAAGTATTTACACACGATCAAATTATCCAATTTATATGGGGGGAGCATTATAGTGATCCGCATACAGTAAGGGTATTCGTCGCGAGAATCAGGGAAAAAATTGAAGAAACCCCCTCTCGGCCGCGCTGGATCCTAACTGTCTGGGGAGTCGGATACAAATTTGTGGAGGGGGCATAAACATGTTAAAGGGGCATAAAAAAAGACTGACAATAAAAAAATGGCTGTTTCTCTTTATGATTGCATTTATTTTGCTCCCCATTCTTACTACAAAAATGGCCGTCCATTTTTATAATGAATCAAAAACAAATTCTATTGAAATAGAAGATATAATGCCTTGGCTGGAACAAAACATTCTAAATCAGCCGGAAAATTGGAACAAAAAAGAGTGGCAAAAACAAATACATCATAAAACTGATGAGCTTCATATAGGGATACGCTTGCTAAACAAAGATCAAAAAGTCTTATTTTCAACAGTAGAAAAACCAGATAATCATCAGATTACAAAAATAGAGCAAACAGCAGATTACTCAGTTGGGAATACAAACTATCTTCTTGAAGAATATTATGTATATCAGAACAAAAAACTCGCAGGCATTTTATATGTTCAAGATAAAAGGCCTGCACTCCATGCTTTCAATGGTCCAGAAAACAGTTTTCTAGAACAGTATGGAGGCTTATTCATCGCATTATTTGTTTTCCTAATGCTTTTGGCGACAGCTGCATGGTTTATGAATAAACAAGTATTAATTCCGTTGACTGCACTGGAGAAAACATCACAGCTCATTTCAAAGCAGGATTTCAATTTTTCTCTTCCTTCTTCACGTGTTACAGAAATTCATGAAGTATCAAACGGATTTAAGTCCATGCAGCTGCAGCTAAAGAAATCATTAGCCAAACAACAATCACTTGAAAACGAAAGAAAACTGTTTATTGCTTCTATCGTGCATGATTTACGAACACCAATATTTACAATCCGGGGATATCTAGAAATTATAGAAAAGCAATTACACCAAGCCCCTGAAAAAGTAAAGAAATATATTGTGACATGCAGAAATAAAGCGGATATGCTGAATCATTTAGTGTCAGACCTATTCTCGTACACGAAGCTAGAACTTTACAAAGAAAAACCAAGTGTAGAGTTTGTAAACCTAAACCGCTTACTTGACGATTACCTGAACGATTACTCAGCAATATTAGAAGAAAAGGGAATTCATCTCATAAAATCAATTCCTGAAGGTGATACATATGTTTATGCAGATCCCGAGCTTTTTTCCAGAGCTTTTTACAACATAATAGACAATGCCATAAGATTTTCTTTTAAAAACAGCGACATCTACGTTTCACTGTTCGAAGAGAAAAAATACGCTGTTATTGCCATTCGGGATAAAGGAAAGGGACTGCACGAGTCCGAGTTAGACCAGATATTTACGCCGCTTTACAGAGGAGAAACCTCTCGCAATCGAAAAACAGGAGGAGCCGGATTGGGCTTAGCCATAAGCAAGGAGATTTTAGAAGTGCATGGAGGTAAAATCACTGCAGAAAACCATAACAAACAAGGTGCCGTTTTTAAATTATATTTGCCATTACCTAATGGATCATGATTAATCATCATACTTTTTTTGATCGCTTGTTTTAGATGATATAGAAAAAGCAATAAAGAAATCGCTCATCATACAATAAAAGCACATAGCTTGAATATGAAAAAAGGACCCATACATCAAGTAGAAACCAAAACAGCCAACCAATAGCTGAAAAGTAACATTTTATTTTTCGGCCTATTATTTATATCAAAAAGGAATAAAATTTGGCCTCTGGCTGATTCGGTATTACAAACATCGCAACCGTATTGGGCTATGTTTAATCAAATTTATTTCGCACAAAGTGTCATAGGCGGGGACCGCGGATATATTTTACGAAGAAAAAGGATGCAGCACCGTAAAATCGCTCTGTGTTATTATCAATCGTCTCCCGACTACTGGAGCCATTCCACAACAAACAATGGATAAAAGCTTATCAGAGCGGAAAACAGCGATATGATTGAGCTCCCTAAGGAAAAATATTCATCTTCATTTTCGCGGATTTCCCGCCTTATTCGACTTTGCATTAGCCCTTACTAACTCTGATTACATACCATTCTCCTCCTGCTAGCAAATTGCAGGATGTTTAATTCGCAGCTATGCTTATTTTCGACAGTTCAAAAGCATCATGCAGCGCTTCAACAGCTTTCACCATATCGCCTTCGTTGACGACAGTCGAAACTTTGATTTCGGATGTGCTGACCATTTTGACCTGGATGTTTTTTTCCGCCAGCACAGCGAACATTTCCGCTGCTACTCCCGGGTTGGAGATCATGCCTGAACCGACGATCGAGACTTTGGCCAGCCTGTTTTCCGTTTCAATCTGTTCATAGTCGAGCGCGTCTTTGTATTCTTCGAGAACTTCGACCGTCCGTTTTAAGTCTTCCGTTTTCACGGAGAAAGAAATCGACGTTTGGCTTGTGCTTGTCACCGATTGAATGATGATGTCAACGTTGATGTTCTGTTTAGCGAGCGTTGTAAAAATCGTTGACAGCGTCGTCAAGCCGCTCGCCAGGCCGCATACAGTCACACGTGTGATCTGATCTTCAAATGCAATGCCTCTTACGATTAAATTCTGTTCCATTGATGATTCCTCCTCGATTAATGTGCCCGCTTCTTTCTCGGTGCTTGAACGGACTTCCAAAGGCACCTGATAGTTTTTCGCAAATTCAACAGCTCTCGGATGCAGGACGCCTGCTCCAAGATTGGCAAGCTCAAGCATTTCATCGTAGGAGATTCCGGCCAGCTTCCGCGCTGTTTTCACATAGCGGGGATCGGTTGTGAAAACCCCCGGTACATCGGTGTAAATGTCGCATTTATCGGCTTTCAGGGCAGCTGCGAGGGCAACGGCTGTCGTATCTGATCCGCCTCTGCCGAGCGTTGTGATTTCACCTTCCGCTGTCGTCCCCTGGAATCCGGCGACAACGGCGATTTTCCCTTCATTCAGACGCTCTTTCAGCTTGCCTGTATCAATGTTCGTAATTCTTGCGTTGCCGTGAATATTTTCGGTTTCGATGCCGGCCTGCCAGCCTGTATAGGAAACCGCATCATACCCCTTGTTCTGCAAAGCCATTGTCAACAGCGAAATTGTTACCTGTTCTCCTGTTGTCAGCAGCATATCCATTTCCCTGCTGCTCGGCTGTTCGGTAATTTCCTTAGCAAGCGCGACGAGGGAATCCGTCGATTTGCCCATCGCTGAAACGACGACGACAACATCATGACCGCGCTGTTTTTCTTCGATGACACGGTTTGCGACATTCAATATTTTTTCCACTGATCCTACTGAAGTTCCGCCAAATTTTTGGACGATGAGACCCATCAAATACCACCCTTTTTGTTTTCGTTCGTGCTTGTTTATGTATGAAGAGGAAAACTTGACCGGCGGGCTGTACGTTTTTTCGTACAAAAAAAGCAATGAGAGAAATTCCCTCATTGCTTTAACCAACAAAAATGCCGATGATTTTAACAACGAGATAGCCCTCCAAGAAATGATTTCTTGACAGCCTTACATTTATTCAATGTAAAGCCAGCAGGAAAAACGAATGGATTTTTTCCCCGCTTCGGCGACGCTCCCCTTTCGGCTTTTTTCATCGGAATCCATCTTCCTCATCAAGCCTACTCTTGAAGTTCGCACCTCTATCTTCACCATATCACACGATCTTATTATGAAATTAGTACAAATTCTATCAGATTCTTTTTAAAAGTTCAACATTATTTTTTCAAAGCCTCTTCAATCAGCTGCGCCGTCTTCAGGGGGATGCCGAGCTTGCGGATATCTTCGGCGCTCGCTTCCTTCATTTTCTTAACGGAACCGAAATGTTTTAACAGCAGTTTTTTCCGCTGTTCGCCGACGCCCGGTATGCCGTCGAGCACCGATTGAAATGCGCTTTTTCCCCTGAGCTGCCTGTGGAAGCTGATCGCAAACCTGTGCACTTCATCCTGAATGCGCTGAAGCAGGTAAAATTCCTGGCTGTTCCGCTCAAGCTGGACGATCTCAAGGGGGTCGCCGATCAAAAGGTTGGAAGTTCTGTGTTTATCATCTTTCACCAGACCGGCAACAGGGACATCGAGCCCCAATTCATTTTCCAAAACGTCAAGGGCGGCAGACACCTGGCCTTTTCCGCCGTCGATCAATACTAAATCAGGCAGCGGCAGATTCTCTTTCAGCACCCTTGTATATCTTCTTCTGATGACTTCGCGCATTGACCCGTAGTCGTCAGGGCCTTCAACCGTCTTAATCTTATATTTGCGGTACTCTTTTTTATGCGGTTTTCCGTCGAGAAAGACGACCATCGCCGAAACGGGGTCCGTTCCTTGAATATTTGAATTATCAAACGCTTCAATTCGGTACGGCGTGTAGATGCCCAGTGCTTTGCCGAGCTTTTCAATCGCGCCGATCGTCCGCTCTTCGTCCCGTTCAATGAGCGAAAACTTCTCTTTCAAAGCGAGCTTTGCATTTTTATGGGCAAGGAGCAGCAGGTCTTTCTTCGCTCCCCTTTTCGGCTGGCGCACGTTCACGTCCAAAAGCTCCTCAATCATGTCCTTATCGACGCTGTCTGGAACTAAAATTTCCCTTGGGAGGAAATGGTTGTTTTTCGAGTAAAATTGCCCGATGAACGTCAAAAACTCCTCGTCTGCTTCCCTGTATAAAGGAAACATGCTGACATCTCTTTCAATCAATTTGCCCTGCCTGATAAAGAAGACCTGGACGCACATCCAGCCCTTGTCATACGAATAGGCAAATACATCGCGGTCAACCATGTCATTCAGCATCATTTTCTGTTTTTCCATCGTTGACTCGATATGGGCCATTTGATCGCGGAATTCTTTCGCCCGTTCGAACTGCAGGTTTTCCGAGGCTTCGAGCATTTTTGCTTCAAGTTCTTTCTTGACTTCATTGTATCCGCCCTTTAAAAAGCGGGTGATTTCTTCTGTGAGCTGTCGGTTTGTCTCCTCAGACACATCATATACGCATGGCGCCAGACATTGTCCAAGATGATAGTACAAACAGACGCGGTCCGGCAGTTTGGCGCACTTTCTGAGCGGATAGAGGCGGTCCAGCAGCTTTTTTGTTTCCCTCGCAGCCTGGACATTGGGATACGGCCCGAAATAGCGGCCTTTGTCTTTTTTGACCTTCCTCGTGACAATCAGCTTCGGATGCCGCTCGTTCGTGATTTTAATAAACGGGTAGCTTTTATCATCTTTCAGCATCACGTTATATTTCGGGTCGTACTTTTTGATTAAATTCATTTCAAGAATGAGCGCTTCGATGTTCGAGGAGGTGACAATGTATTCAAAATCTTCAATTTCACTGACAAGACGCTGTGTTTTGGCATCATGGGACCCGCTGAAATAGGAGCGGACCCTGTTTTTTAAGATTTTCGCTTTCCCGACGTAGATGACGGTATCCTGCCTGTCTTTCATCAAGTAGCAGCCAGGCTGATCCGGGAGAAGGGCCAGCTTTTCTTTGATTTTTTTGTTCATCAAAAATCCTTCCTTGTTTCGGCGTTTTTTCTTCATTTCAGTTTACCACGACCGACCGTACGTTCGCTACAATTGGAGAAGGAAGATGGCGCGTTGTAAGAAAAAAGCGATCCCTTTGGAATCGCCTTTTTCACAGGTTTCTATTTTACAAATGTTTGTTGACCAGTTCTTCAAGGGCTTCTTTCGGTTTAAAGCCGACAGATGTTTCAACCACTTCGCCGTCTTTTAGTATGAGGAGAGTCGGGATGCTCATCACGCCGTATTTGCCGGCAGTTTCTTGGTTTTCGTCAACATCGATTTTTACGATTTTCAGTTTGTCTCCCATTTCTTGATCAAGCTCTTCAAGTACCGGCGCGATCATTTTGCAAGGTCCGCACCAAGGAGCCCAGAAGTCGGCAAGAACTACGCCTTCACTTGTTTCAGATGAGAATGTTTGATCAGTTGCTTTTACGATAGCCATTCTTTCATTCCTCCAATTGTGAAATTATGCTTTTTAGTATAGCATCTCCCTTTGGTTCACGCTAACATAATGCTTGATTATACATTTCCCTATCTGCGCAGTTTTACACATCGGGATTTTAGCCTTTCTAAAAATGTCCTTATTCCATGTTATTTTGCAAAAGGCGGAAATGTGCCTATGTAAAAAGCCGGCCATTTCAGGCCGGCTTTTGATCAAGTACTGACGCTCAGCTTTTTAAATTCCTCCGTGAGCAGCGGAACGATTTCAAATAAGTCGCCGACGATCCCGTAGTCGGCAATTTTAAAGATGTCAGCTTCCGGATCTTTGTTGATGGCAACGATGATTTTGCTGTTTGACATCCCTGCGAGGTGCTGAATCGCTCCTGAAATGCCGCAGGCGATATATAAGTCTGGAGTTACGACTTTGCCGGTCTGGCCGATTTGAAGCGAATAGTCGCAGTAGTCTGCGTCACAGGCTCCCCTTGAAGCGCCGACCGCGCCGCCCAGTACGTCGGCAAGCTCCTGCAGCGGTTTAAAGCCTTCCTCGCTTTTGACGCCGCGGCCGCCGGCTACGATGATTTTCGCTTCAGACAAATCGACGCCTTCGGACGTTTTTTTGACAATGTCCTTGATAACCGTTCTGATGTCCCGAATATCCGCTTCGATGCTTTCGACCGCTCCCGTTCGCGTCTCATCTTTGTCGAGCGGGGCGATATTATTCGGTCTGATCGTTGCAAAAATCGTTTCATCTTCGGAAATGATCCGCTCAAACGCTTTGCCTGAGTAGATCGGTCTTGTAAACACGATGTTGCCGCCGGCTACTTCGACGTTGACGGCATCTGATATCAGCCCTGTTCCCATACGGGCTGCAAGCTTCGGCGACAAGTCTTTGCCCATTGACGTATGGCCGAAAATTATCACGTCCGGACTTTCGCGCTCAATGATCGGCATAAAGGCTTGAACATAGCCGTCAGACGTATAGTTTTTCAAGAGCGGGTTTTCGGCTGTAAGCACTCTGTCAGCGCCGTAATGGATCAGTTGTGCCGCATTGCTTGAAACGCTTTCACCGAAGAGAACACCGATCACCTCTCCCCCTTCGGCAACCGTTTTTCCTGCAGCTATCGCTTCGAATGTCACATTTCTCAACGAACCGTCCCTGAACTCTCCCAATACGATAACTTTTTTGCTCATGTCCATTTCCCCCTGTATTTTAATGACCGTGTTTTTGCTCCCTTCGGCTTCAAACGACCTTTGCTTCGCTTCTCAGCAGTGATACAAGGTCTGCCGCCTGCTGTTCCGGCTCCCCTTCAAGGATTTTCCCGGCTTCTTTTTTCGGAGGCAGGAACCGTTCGATCGTTTTTGTTTTGGCGGCCACGTCTTCCTCGTCGATGTCCAGATCATCAAGTTCAAGCTCCTCAAGAGGCTTTTTCTTCGCCTTCATGATTCCCGGAAGTGACGGATAACGCGGTTCGTTCAACCCCTGCTGTGCAGTCGCTACGATTGGAAGCGACGTTTGGATCACTTCAAGGTCACCCTCGGCGTCGCGTTCCGCTTCAACATCTCCGCCGTTTACCATCAGCTTTGTAATCGTCGTGATACAAGGGATGCCGAGCAGCTCGGCCAAACGAGGCGCCACCTGTCCCGATCCCCCGTCGATCGCCACATTCCCGCCGAGTATCATGTCATACTCGCGGTCTTTCAAATAGTTGTATAGGATGGCTGACGCCGTATATTGGTCCGCTTCTTCCAGATCGTCTTCAATGTTGATCAAAACGGCTTTGTCGCACCCCATCGCCAGAGCCGTCCTGAGTTCTTTTTCAGCTTCTTCCTCGCCGACTGTGACAACCGTAATCTCACCGCCGTGCTTCTCCTTCAGCTGAAGCGCTTCTTCAATGGCGTACTCATCGTACGGGTTGATGATGAATTCCGCTCCATCCGTGCTGATTTCCCCTTGTTCAATCTGAATTTTCTCCTCTGTATCAAACGTGCGCTTCATTAAGACATAAATGTTCATGTTCTATTCATCCCCTTTGTTTTCACGTTTGTTATTTCCCTTTAAAATGCGGCTTCCGCTTTTCAAGAAATGCCTGAATCCCTTCCTTCGCATCCTCCGATTGGAACACTTCGCCGAAGTATTTTCCTTCCAGCTTGAGGCCGCCTTCATACGAATACACTTTGCTCGAATTCAGGAGTTCAATGACATAAGCCATCGTCTGCGGACTTTTTTCAGCGAATTTTCGCGCGAGCTCTTGTGCCTTTTGCAGCACTTCTTCTTCATTCGCCGCCAAAATCGTGACAAGGCCGTATTCAAAAGCTTCCTTGCCGGATATCGGCTCTGATGTCCCGATCATTTCAAGCGCTTTGGCGGTGCCCACATACTTCGGAAGGCGCTGCGTTCCCGCAAAGCCGGGAATGATTCCGAGATTCAGTTCGGGAAGGCCGAGCTTAGCGCTCTCCTCGGCAATGCGGATGTGGCATGCCATCGCAAGCTCCAGACCTCCTCCAAGAGCAGCTCCGTGAATCGCGGCGATCACGGGCTTTGGAAAAGATTCTACTTTTTCGAAAATCTGCTGGCCTTTATCAGCCAAATTTGCATAATCAGACCCGTCCATCAATGATGTAAACTCTTTAATGTCAGCGCCTGCCGAGAAAAATCTTCCTTCCCCGTGAATCACGACGCTTCTGACATCCTGACGTTCTGAAAGCTCCTCAAGACATGCGGAAAGGTCTTCAAGCACTTGCGTCGATAGCGCATTTGCCGGCGGGTGCTGAATCGTAATGGTTGCGATATAGTCGTCTACGGCGTATGTTAATGCTGCCATTTTATTTCTCCTCCTTCGTCTTTTGGCTGCCGAACCCATGGATCAGCAATTCATGAATGCTGTCTGCCAGCTTTGGCAGATCGTATTTTTGATCATTCATCACCCAGGTTGTAACCGTCTCATCCACCGTACCGAAAATCATCTGCTTCGCCAGGCGGACATCAAGCGTGCTCTTAAATTCTCCCGCTTCTTTTCCTTCGGTGATGATGTCTTCCAGGATCGTCAAGTACCCTTTGAGAATCTCATTGATTTTCAGCCTCAGCTCAAGATTCGACTGCCTCAGCTCAAGCTGGGTGACAATCGCGAGGTGGCGATCGCTGCTGAGCAGTTCAAAGTGCTTTTTGATGAACAGCGTGAGCTTTTCTGTCGCCGAATTTGTCACTTCCATTTCTTCGTTCATCTGCTCGATAAACTGTCCCATTTTCTCTTTGAATAGCGAGATGAGAATATCTTCTTTGTTTTTAAAATAAAGATAAATGGTGCCGTCCGCCACTCCGGCCTGCTTGGCGATTTTCGAAACCTGCGCCTGATGGTATCCGTTTTCTGCAATCACAATGACAGCTGCGTCGATAATCTGCATATACTTTGGTCTCTTTTGTTTCAATTGGCTTCGTTCCTTTCAAATTAATGAATGAATACTCATTCATGAGTTTATCGTAAATAAAAATGGACGCTTTGTCAAGAAGCTAAACTCAAATCGCACCACAAAAGCATGCCGTCAAAATCGACGGCAGACTTCGCTTTTTCAGACGCCGGTTTTTTCTTCTTGAACGAGCGCTCTTCTTAAAATCTTCCCGACTGCCGTTTTCGGCAGTTCGTCCCTGAACTCGTATACTTTCGGCACTTTATAAGGAGCCAGACGCGATCTGGCATATTCGTCCAATTCCTTCTCCGTTATTGTAACATGATCTTTCAGCACTATAAAAGCCTTAACCGTTTCTCCTCTGTATTCATCAGGGATGCCGGCAACAACCGCCTCCTGAACGGCTTCGTGCTCATAGAGCACCTCTTCGATTTCACGCGGGTAAATGTTGTATCCCCCGGCAATGATCACGTCTTTTTTGCGGTCGACAATATAAAAGAAGCCGTCTTTATCCATGTAGCCGATGTCTCCTGTAAAAAACCAGCCGTCCCTTAGACTTTGAGCGGTTTCTTCATCATTGTTCCAGTAGCCCTTCATCACCTGCGGTCCTTTGACGACGATTTCTCCATGCTCATAAGGTCCGAGAAAACCGCCGGTTTCTTCCGAATAGATAGCCGCGTCTGTACCAGGCCAAGGACAGCCGATACTGCCCGCTTTATTCAAATCCCAAATAAAATTGGCGTGAGTGACGGGCGAGGTTTCAGACATTCCGTAACCTTCGACAAGCCTTCCGCCCGTTACCTTTTCAAACTGCTGTTTGACTTCAACAGGAAGCGCTGCAGATCCGCTCAAACAGCTCTTAATTGACGACAGATCAAATTGGTGAAGATCAGGATGGTTCAACAGGGCAATATATATCGTCGGTGCCCCCGGAAATATCGTCGGCTTTTCTTTATCGATCGTTTTCAGCGCTGCGCGCGCGTCAAATCTCGGCAGCAGAATCATTTCATATCCCTGCCTGATCGTGAAATTCAAGACGGCCGTCATTCCGTAGACGTGAAAAAACGGGACGATCCCCAGCACCTTCTCCTCCCCTTTATTCAATTGATAAAACCAGGCATCGCACATCTCCATATTGGCTAGTATGTTGCGGTGGCTGAGCATGACGCCTTTTGGCGTGCCTGTCGTGCCTCCGGTATACTGCAGGACGGCAATGTCGTGGGCCGGATCGATTTCAATCCCCGGCGGACCGCTTGGAACGGGGCGTTTCATGATGGTTCGGAAGAGGTGTGTCGTCTCATTTTCATTGATCTCAACCGACATTTGATTCTCTTTTTTTTGCACGATTGGGTACAGCAGATTTTTAGGGAAAGGCAGGTAATCTTTTATGCTTGTCGCAATGATGTGCCGGATATTTGACAGCGCTTTCATTTTATATGCTGCCGGGTACAGCATGTCAAGCGTAATGATGATGGTTGCCCCGCTGTCATGAAGCAGATGTTCAAGCTCCCTTTCCGTATACAGCGGATTTGTCTGGACGACGATGCCGCCGGAGAAAAGAACGCCGTAATACGCGATAACCGCCTGCGGGCAGTTCGGCAGCATGATCGAGACTCTGTCTCCTTTTTGAATGCCGAGTGACAGCAGGTAATCTGCCATTTTTAAAGCGTCCTCATAAACTTGCCGGTACGAACATTTTTTTCCGAGAAAATGAATCGCTGTTTTTTCAGAAAACTGTTGGGCGGATTGTTGCAGGATGGAATGGAGTGTTTGATCTTCAAATTGCAGCTCGTGAGGAATATGTTCGGGATAATGACGCAGCCACGGTTTTTCAGTCGGCATAAGCTCCCCCCTTTTAAACAATATATTCTTGATTTCAGTATATCAAAACAATATTCAGAAAGTAATGATATTTTTCCTTTTTAAAAAGGCGCCCTTTTAAAGGACACCTTTTTCAAGCATAAAAGATCATATAAATCAGGCCGATAACCACAAATACCCCAGCTGTGAAAAACAGGACTTTCGCTAATTTCTCCATGTTGATCCCCTTTAGATACCCGAAGCCACGACAAATGACAGGCCGACTGAAATGACGAATGAAATGAAGCCGACTGCGCGGTTGTCGTTTTCAATCTCCTTGTCAATTTTAAAGCGCGGCGTCAGAAATTCAAAAATGAAGTAGCCGATCAAAAGCAGGATAAAACCGAACAGCCCCCACCCCATCATTTGCAGCAGGGAATTATGCTGGCTGATCGATTTTTGCAGCACGTTGGCGATGCCTAAAATTTTTCCGCCTGTTGCCATCGCGACCGCCATGTTTCCTTTTTGAATCTCCTCCCAATTTTTATAGGTGGTGACGAGTTCAAACACAGATAAAAATATCACAAGACACAAAACGGA
The DNA here is from genome assembly GCF_021043345.1 of Bacillus sp. BS3(2021). Taxonomy (NCBI): domain Bacteria; kingdom Bacillati; phylum Bacillota; class Bacilli; order Caryophanales; family Bacillaceae; genus Bacillus; species Bacillus sp. BS3(2021). The sequence goes on along the minus strand of NZ_JAJNDM010000011.1, from coordinate 39,752 downwards.
AACGCTGTAGTACGCGGCAATTTCCACAAGGTCGTTCTCCCAAAACTCTTTCATCCTTCTAGACTCCCTTTTTTATTTTAATTCGACAATGGTGACGCCTGATCCTCCCTCTCCCGCTTCGCCGAACCGGGAGTTTTTCACATTGCGGTGGGATTTCAAGAGGTCCTGAACGCCTTTTCGGAGGGCGCCGGTTCCTTTTCCGTGGATGATCGAGACTCTTGGATAGCCCGCAAGCACCGCATCATCCAAGTATTTTTCAACCCGGTGAAGCGCATTTTCATACCGCTCCCCCCTAAGGTCGAGTTCGAGCGAGACGTGATAATCTTTTCCTTTGACGGCGGCGATCGTTTTTTGTTTTTCGGGTTCAGGTGCCGATTTCAGGAATTCCAGATCCTTTTCCTTAACCTTCATTTTCAGAATGCCGATTTGAACATTCCATTCGGCCGCACCCGTTTTTTCGAGCAGCGTTCCTTTTTGGCCAAAGGTTAAAACCTTGACTTCATCGCCCGGTTTTAATTCGCGCTTGTCCGTTTTTTTCTGAGCCGGCTTTTTCGCTTTTTCAAACGAAGGCACCGCTTCTTCAAGGCGCTTTTTCGCCTCGATCAGCTCATGGTCTTTAAATGCTTTATGGTCTTCCTTGATCATTCGGAGCGACTGGATGATCTCGTCTGCTTCTTTCATCGCTTCTTTGACTTTTTCAGCCGCTTTTTGCTCCGCTTCTTCATAGAGCCTTTCTTTTTTCTCCTGCCATTCGCTGATCTGCTGCTGGAGGTCGCGGTGAAGGGCTTCAGCCTCGGCGCGGATGGCTTCTGTCTCGTTCAGCTCCGCCTCGGCGCGCTTTTTGCTGTCTTCCAGCGATGCGATCATCGTATCAACTTCATTATGCTCGGCCGTCATCTCCGCTTTTGCGCGGCCGATCAGGTAATCAGGCAGCCCGAGTCGCTTCGAAATTTCGAACGCATTGCTTCGGCCGGGCACTCCGATTAACAGCTTGTAGGTCGGCGACAGTGTATCGATATCAAATTCGACGCTTGCATTAATGACATTTTCGCGATTGTAGCCGTATGCCTTCAGCTCAGGGTAATGAGTCGTGGCAATGACGCGCGCGCCAGTCTGGCACACCTCGTCAAGGATGCTGATCGCAAGGGCCGCGCCTTCCTGCGGGTCTGTCCCGGCGCCGAGCTCGTCAAAAAGCACAAGGCTGTTTTCCGTCATGTCTTTCAAAATATCGACGATGTTGACCATATGTGACGAGAACGTACTTAAGCTTTGTTCGATTGACTGTTCATCGCCGATATCGGCAAATACTTGATCAAATATGGCGGTTTCTGATCCTTCTTCCGCCGGTACGTGCAATCCCGACTGCGCCATAATGGTCAAAAGCCCGAGCGTTTTAAGCGTCACCGTTTTACCGCCCGTGTTCGGGCCCGTGATGACAATTGTCGTATACTCTCCGCCGAGCTCAATATCATTCGGAACGACTTCATCCAGGGGCAAAAGCGGGTGGCGGGCTTGAATCAGGCGGACATAGCCGTCAGCATTGACAGCCGGTTTAACCGCTTTTGTCGCTTTGGCGTATTTTGCTTTTGCAAAAATAAAGTCCAGCGTCTGAAGCACTTTGACATCGTGAAAGAGTTCATTTGTGTGCTCTGCCGTCTTTTCTGTCAGGACGCGCAAAATCCGTTCAATCTCCTGTTTTTCGTTTACTTTCGCCTGGCGAAGCGCATTGTTCATATCGACAATCGCCTGAGGCTCGATAAACAATGTCGCGCCGGAAGACGACTGATCGTGCACGATTCCTCCGTAGCTTGATCTGTACTCCTGTTTGACAGGGATAACGAAGCGGTCGTTACGAATTGTGATGATCGTATCCGACAGCATTTTTTGCGCAGATGAAGAACGCAACATTGATTCCAGCCGGTCCCTGATTCTTGATTCAAGCGTCCGCAGTTGCGTCCTGATTCCCCTTAACTTCTCAGATGCATGGTCTAGCACTTCTCCATGATCATCGATGCACGAATTGATGTCTCTTTCCAATTCGGAAAGCGGAATGAGCTTTTCTGCATATTGGTGAAGACAAGGAATCTCAACCCCGTCTTCGAACAGGCCTTCGAGAAAATGCTTCATCTGTTTTGCTGCGTATAGCAGACCCGATATTTCGGTCAATTCCGCCGGGCTTAAAATGCTGCCGATTTCCGCCCTTCTTAACGCTTTTCTAATGTCGGTAAGGCCGCCGAAAGGGGCGTTTCCTTTTAAACGCAGGACGGTTCCTGCTTCATCGACTTCTTCCTGCAGCTTTTTGACTTCTTCGAGCGAACGGGAAGGTTTGAGTTCCAAAAGCATTTCCTTCCCTAAAGAAGATGCCGCATGCTCTGTGAGCTGTTCTTTTACTTTATGAAATTCAAGTGCTGATAGCGCTTTTTGCTGCAACGTCCATTAAACCTCCTTAAGATCGATGGCGCGACAAAAATGCCTGGACTTCTTCAAAGGAGCGGGTATTTAATACATTGGCCTTTGGCGTCCATCCTTTTCTCGCTGCCGTAACGCCCGTTTTCATATCGTCAAGCATCGCTGTGTTGTGGGCATCCGTATTAATAACGAGTGTCACTCCGGCAGCATTCGCTTTCATCAAGTGTTCCATCCTGAGATCGAGCCGCGCTGGATTTGCGTTCAGTTCCAAGGCGGTATTCGTTTTCTTCGCAAGCTCGATCAGCTGGTCAATATCGACTTCATAACCCGCCCTTCTTCCGATCAGACGGCCGGTCGGATGAGCGATAATGTCAACGTGCTGATTCATCAGTGCGGTTTCAAGCCGCTTCATGATGACATGCTGCGGCTGTGAAAAGCTTGAATGGATCGAAGCAATGACAAGGTCCATTTCCGCCAGCAGCTCATCGTCATAATCTAGCGTTCCGTCAGGCAGGATGTCCATTTCCACGCCTTTAAAAATATGAAAATCGGTCAATTCCTTATTCAGTTCATCAATTTCCTTCGCCTGCATGCGCAGGCGCTCAGGCGTCAAACCGCCTGCCACTTTTAAATACTGGGAATGGTCTGTGATCGCCATATAGCGGTACCCTTTTGCCATGCAGGCTTCCGCCATTTCCCTGATCGAAAAAGCACCGTCGCTCCAAGCCGAGTGCATATGAAGGTCTCCTTGAATATCCTCGGCGGAAACGAGTCCGATGTCATCGCGGTAGTCCTCGACTTCTCTTCCTGTCTCCCTCAGTTCGGGCGGAATAAACGGAAGCCCGAAATGGGCGAAAAACTCTTGTTCGCTTGAGAAGGTTTTAATTTCTCCAGTTTCAACGGTTTCGACGCCGTATTCACTGATTCTTTCGCCTTTTTCTTTGGCAAGCTGGCGCATTTTGATATTGTGGTCTTTTGATCCGGTAAAATGATGGAGCGTCGTTGGGAACTGTTCCTCCGTCACCAGCCGGAAATCCGCACTGATTTCGTATTCAAACGCAAATGTGAGAGACACTTTCGTATCTCCTGCGGCAATGACCTCCTTGATGTTCGAAAGCTTCAGGAGTCCTTCCCTGACAAGTTCCGGATCAGTGACAGCCATAATGTAATCGAGGTCTTTCACCGTTTCTTTGGCACGGCGCAGGCTTCCGGCCCGCGAAAACTTGATGAGGCCCTGGAGCCCTTCAAGCTGTTCTTCGATGATGTCAGCGACAGCCAAAGCGACCGCGATCGGGTACCGTTCAGGGCGTTTCCCCGCTTCACCTAAAGCCTGCAGGATTTTTTCTTCCGTTTTTTTGCCGAATCCGGCAAGCCCCTGAACCTTTTGCTGTTCGCAGGCCTCTTTTAAAGACGCCGCATCACAGACGCCGAGCTCCTGATACAGCTTGGCGATTTTTTTGCCGCCGAGGCCCGGCAGCTTCAAAAGCGGGACAAGTCCTTCCGGAACCTCTTCCTTTAATCGTTCCAGCGTACCGGACGCTCCCGTGTCCATATATTCCTTGATGACGGCATACGTGCCTTTGCCGATCCCTGACAGGGACATCATATCATCGATTTCCGAGAGGCTCCGGTCGTCTTGTTCAAGAGCTGCCGCAGCCTTTCTGAAAGCGGAGATCTTAAATGGGTTATCCCCTTTTAGTTCCATATATATCGCAATCGTTTCAAGCAATTTGATGATATCTTTTTTATGCATGCTGTTCACCTCTTGTTTCCCCTCGTTCATCCTGCTTCAATCATACAAATTTTTGGCTGATCCTACAACAAACAGGCCTATTCGACAGTTTTCGGGGTTCTCAAGAGCCCCGAAAAAAAACTTCCCTACAAACAGAGAAGTTTTTACAAAGATCCGTACTGATGCAGCAGATTGTTTAACATGTTTGATAAAAACGGTGTTTTATGAATGATCAAATCAGCCATCACCGAACCGGCCATCATGTTTTGCAGGACATCGATCGGCAGAAGCGTTCCGATGAACAGAACGACAAACACGAACAGATAGATTTCCACAAAACCGAGCACGGCTCCAAGTACTTGGTTGATCTGTTTGAGAACCGGTATGCTTGCAACGGCATCCAGAAACGATGCGGCAATTCTCAAAAGGATAATCGTCAGGAAAAAGAGAATCAAAAACGCAATCATATTGTAATAAGCGCCTTCAAGGCTTCCGTTTACAAACGCCAGCGCAGACTGGCCGCCCGTAAAGTCGGGAGACGGAATCCAGCCGAGCTTAGGTGCAAGGTCGCCGTAATAGGTTGCGGCCACAGCGATCGCTGCGATAAACGTAACCAAACGGATAAACTGGCGGATAAACCCTCTTTTGAGTCCAATAAACAAACCGGACAAAAGCAAAATGATAATGATGATATCTAGCATCGTGATGTTCAATCCTTTTCTTTAATTTGTCCTTTTAATCTCTCAAGCTCTTCCTTCAGCTTCAAATAATCGTGAACCACATTTACAGCCGTCAAAACGGCCAGTTTATTTATATCAAGATACGGATTTTTTTCGTTGATTTCTCTCATTTTATCATCCACAATCGAGGCAACGTGCCTCATATGGCTCTTGCTCTCATCGCCGATAATTGTGAATTGCTGACCGTAGATGTCAACTGTTGTTTTCGTTTTTTGACCATCAGACAACGTTTCTCCTCCATTCCAATTATGCGAGAATCCTAGTCTATATCATAACATGTTTAGAGATTGAATGGAAAGACGAGCCCTCCGCTGTTATGATACACTTATAAAAACAATGATTTAGCCTGTTTAAGCAGCTAATAAAGGAGATTAGAACGTGTCACATTCTGTTTTAAAAGTTCCCCCGTCTGTTATTGAACGGATGCAAAGCCACTACGGGCCTCATATGACTTCCCTTTCCGTACAGGGCGCGGTTTTCCAGGCCAAACCACAGGGCTGCACCATTACAGCATACCGGTCGGGGAAGGTGCTGTTCCAAGGAAAAAACGCGGAAAAAGAAGCGGAGCGCTGGACGGCGGATGCTGAAACACCGGCTGCCAAAAAGCCCGCATCCAAAAAAAGCATCCCGTCCGTCTATCAGCCGCCTGAAGGCATCGGTTCCATGTCTGTGATCGGCTCCGATGAAGTCGGGACAGGCGATTATTTCGGTCCGATCACCGTGGCGTGCGTGTACGCTGACAAGGCGAAGCTGCCGCTGTTAAAGGAACTCGGTGTTAAAGATTCGAAAAACTTAAAAGATCCGCAAATCGTTCAGATCGCGCGCGACTTAATCAAGACAGTCCCTTACAGCCTGCTCGTCTTAAAAAATGACAAATACAATGACCTGCAAAAAAAAGGCATGAGCCAGGGAAAAATGAAAGCCCTTCTCCACAACCAGGCGATCACACATCTGCTCAAAAAGTTGGACTGCACTCGGCCTGAAGCGATTTTAATTGACCAGTTCGCAGAACCTGCCGTCTATTTTAAACACCTGGCCGGCAAAAACGCCATCAAAGAACGTACATATTTCAGCACAAAAGCGGAAGGCATCCACCTTTCAGTTGCAGCGGCTTCGATCATCGCACGCTATTCATTTTTAATGGAGATGGATAAGCTTTCGAAAGAAGCCGGGATGACGCTCCCGAAAGGAGCGGGTCCGCTCGTCGATGAAGCGGCGGCAAAGCTGATCAAGAAACACGGCGAAGGCGCATTGAGGGTATTTACAAAGCTGCACTTTGCAAATACGCAGAAGGCGAAGCGGATTGCGTCGAGGTGATAAGCATTAAAAGGGGGACTTCCGGCTGTCGGAGGTCCCGTCGCTTTACATGACCTTAAACATTTTTTCATTTGAATGCGCTGTCTAAATTGAATTCCATATACCATATCTCCTGTAACCGAGGGATAAAGTTTCGTTTGATATCAAGAAAAAGAATTTTTGTATATCGAAAACCTACGGGGAACCAATATTATAGTTTTTAACTAATTCTCCCTATCTGTATCCATTTTCAAACAGTGAATATTCCATCGTTAGAAGATAAAATATTCTCTCTTCATGTTAAACACTTTTAAATAAATTGAAAAATCAGAAAAACGGTCTGTACTTCATTTGAAGAAAATGGTATATTTTTTCTGTATTTGGATATGTATACAGGAGTTGGTAGCCATGCAAAAGTCTCGTTTTTGGGTAGTTTGCATCACGATGCTTCTTACTATTAATCTTTTCCCTCTGTATCAGGCCTCTGCTGAAGAAGAATTTACTGAAGTGCTTGATGAAAATTCCGAATATTACGAACTTGGTGAGTCTGTTAAAATCGAAGGAGTTTTAGAGCCCGCAACGGCAAGCAGTGATTTTCAGGTTAGTTGCATAGCTTGTGTTAATAACAGATACGTAGTGAAGACAATAAAGGGCCCTACCAAGGTAAAAAAACGTGTAAGGTTTTTAACCTCTTCTTGGGCAAAAGCCTCTAGCTATACCTGGAGTAAAACTCAATCTGCCAGCTCCACTGTATCATCTAATGTGGGGATTAGCGCCAAAGGGATATCAAGTCAGTTAGGGGTTTCTAATACAGTAACCACTTCTTATTCAGTTGCAATCACAATTCCCGCTAATAGTAAGAAATATAGTAAACTTGCATTCTATAGTGATTACAACAAACGGTATGTAAGAGTAAGAAATTATTTAGGAAACTCCCTTATAAGTACAAAGTATGCTTACCATTATGCTCCGCGTAAAGATACATACTTGCAAGTTGTCTATAAATAAAATATAAAGAGGTAAAGGAGTCGCCATGTCAAAAATAAAATGGATCATCACGCTCTCCATATGCGCAGCTCTGGCATTTTCTCTCTTTATTTTCTTCAACAAGGCGAATTTTACAGAGGCCAGCGAAAATAAAGAAAACGGGCTTTTCTTTGCTCAAAACTATATCAGCTATGCGATGGAAGACGAGACGATGTCGTTTAACATTTTCGGCCTGCAAAAAGCAAACACCGGCATTCCGATAAGCGGTGATACGGTTACGTCGCTCGCTTTTGATAACGATCATATTCAAATCAGCGATTACAAGGTTGAAACAGGGATTCGCCATAAAGGCTATACGCTCGTCAACATCATCGTTGACGTCCGAATCTCAAGCGATAAACCGGAAAAAGCTGATCAGCTGCTGATATCTTTTAACGGACGTGATGCAGAAGCATTTCAAATCGGAAAGATTACCCTTCAAAACGATCATAATGTTCGAAGCGGTGACCTGTCGCCTGCCGGCCAGTATACTGCAGGATATCCAAAACCGTCCTTGGACGTTCGGCTGAAAAACAACCTGGCAAAAGATATCTCCCTTGAAAAGATCACCGATCTAAACGGCGTCATGACGTATTCATTTGACAAGAGGACCGCCATCCAAGCTAAACAAAGCAAACACATCGTCGTCCCGGCTTTTGATATGACAGGGGAATATGATTTTTATACGGTCACTCCTGTTTTACGTTACACTGCAGCAGGGAAGCCTCATCAATACAGCTTGCCCGGTGTACTGTACGGAGCTTTAGACTCCGATGTAGAAAAAATCGAACGGATGCTGAAGCGTCCATAGTTACTGCAAAAAAGCCGGTCTCTGGCTATTATGGTTCGGGACGGCTTTTTCTTTATCCTCTAAAAAACAGCTGATACATACCTCCAGAGTCTTTCTTTGATCGCTGCCATTTCAATTACGATAGCCGCAGTTTTTGTAAAACTCAAATTTTTCTCTCGTTTGACCGAACATTTTGACGTTTTCAAAGATTACTTTTTTTAAAACCCAGATATCAGGGTTAAAAGACCTGAAAAAAGAAAGATTCACATGACCATAGACGGTAATTAAAAGGGAATGCCGAATAGACCTATATAAATCTTCCTCATTTTGGATGGTTAGCAGGAATTCTTAGTTAACTAGACGAATCTTTAGTCTGTTAAAAACTAAGGAGGAAATTTTTCAAATGAAAAAACGGTCTTTATTCTTTACTTTATTGCTTTCTGCAAGTTTAATACCTGGGGCGGCCGGAGTCGCGGAAACGGGCGGTCATAAGCATACTCATGAAGCAAAAGGGATTTATAAGGAAGCATTGCCTAAACCTAAGGAAGGTTATAAAGATTTAACAGGCAAAGTTCACATTGAAAAAACAACGAAAACAAAAGTGCTGGATGAGAAAGGAAATGAAACGAGTACGATCACATTTAAAAAGAATGTAAACAACAGTAAATTTTCGACTCAGGCAAGCACGGGCAAGCAAAAGATAAGTGTCCTCGCGGTGGCTGATAAGCAGTACCGGCAGAAACACAAAGACTGGAAAACGAGAATCGTCAACATCGTTGAAGAGGCGGACGAAATGTTTAACCGCGACCACGATATTGATTTTGTCGTGGAAGCTGTTTCCCCATGGAGTTCTTCCGGAAGCAATGCCTCTGACATTCTTGACAACCTGGCGGACAAATTCGAAGGACGGCCTTATAAATTCGTAGCCGGCTTTACAGCCAACGACAATTTTGAAGCGGGCGGCATCGCTTTTCAATACCCTGTTAAACCGGACGGTCCTGCTTTCAGCGTCACGTTCGACCTGGGAACGGAAAATACGGCAAAAGCACAAAGACACGAATTTTCCCATAATTTCGGGGTGGAGCATGATCCGCAAGGAAGCGGCATCCGTTGCATTATGAACTACGATTACGCATACACCGTCGATGTCTGGGATGCGGAACACAACAGCCTGATCGAGAAAAATAAAGTTTGGTATCAATAATTATAAAAAGGCGTCTCCGCATAAAGCGGAGACGCCTCAGATTGTTGACAAAATCCCAAAACGGCTTTTTGTTTTGGGATTTTGTCATCTTTTCAGCGTGATTGAAAACCTTTGCAGTCTAGGAAGGCCGAGCATCGGATCGGAGCGAATGTTGGAATTCGTGAGCACCGACGCGCAGACCTGACAACGAATGCGAGGGTTTGTCGACACGCTGAAGCGTCTCCGCATAAAGCGGAGACGCTTTTTTTGTACTGCAGCCGGGCAGCCTCAATTGGGCTGGGAACCGGTTATCCTCTCAATACAGCCTGATACGCATCCTCCAGTGCTTTCAGCACCTGGTCGTGAACTTTTGTCACTTCTTCTTCAGTCAATGTTTGTTCAGGATTCAAATATTGCAAGCTGAAGGCGACGGATTTCTTGCCTTCTTCCATGTGCTCGCCTTCGTAGACGTCAAAGACATGGACTTCTTTGAGCCATTTGCCGCCTGCTGTTTTGATGACGTCCTCAAGCTGACCGGCCGCTGTTTCTTTATTCACAACAAGCGCGATATCCCGGGTAACAGAAGGATACTTTGGAATTGGTGTATACGTGATCTCCGGTACATCCAATCGAAGGAGCTCGTGCAGGTCCAGTTCAAACACATACGTGTCGCTCAGATCCAGCTCTTTTTCAACTGACGGATGCAGCTGGCCGATGAAGCCGACTAATGAGCCGTTATGCAAAATATTGGCCGTCCGCCCGGGATGAAGCTCTTTTCTTTCAGATTGAGCGAATTCGATGCCTTCGGTGATGCCGAGCTTTTCCAACAGACCCTCGACGATGCCTTTTACGACGAAGAAATCAACCGGCTTTTTCTCGCCCTGCCAGAGGTTTTTATGCCACAGGCCTGTCACGGCTCCGGCGACGTGTTCTTTTTCGATCGGTTTCGTATGTTCTTCAGCTTTCAAGAAAACTGAACCGACCTCATAAAAAGCTGCAGAATCTGACTGCCGGGCCAGGTTGTATGCGACCGAATCAAGCAGATTAGGAAGCAGACTGTGCCTCAGCACGCTTCTTTCCTCGCTCATCGGCAGCGAAAGGATCGTTTTAAACGATTTTTCCAATGCGTAAGCCGTTGCTTTTTTATCGTTTGTTAATGAGTATGTGATCGCCTGGGAAAGGCCTGCTCCTTCCAGAAAGCGTCTTACTTTTCTGCGCTTGTCCTGATAAGGTGTCAGTCCGCCCGCAAAGCCTGTTACTTCCGGCAGTGTCGACGGAATGTTGTCATATCCGTACAGTCTTGCGACCTCTTCGATCAAATCTTCTTCAATCGCAATATCGCCTCTTCTTGACGGTACCGTCACGACCAGTTCCCGTTCAGCGTCTTCAACGGCAAAGCCGAGCCTTTCAAAAATGTTGACCATTTCTTCTTTGCTGATGGACATGCCGAGAACCTTTGTCACTTTATCAACGGAAAGGCGGATGACATTCTCTTTGATATCAAGGTGGTTTTCTTCAACCGTACCTTCTAAGACGGTTCCTCCGGCATACCGGCTGATCAAATCTGCCGCGCGTTCTGCAGCGAGGCGCACCCGTGCAGGATCGATGCCCTTTTCAAAGCGGACGCTTGATTCGCTGCGAAGACCGAGATCCTTTGATGCTTTGCGAACGGTCTGACCGTTAAAATACGCGGCCTCAAGCAGCACTGTCGCCGTATCTTCGCGGACTTCGGAGTCCGCTCCGCCCATTACGCCTGCGACTGCCTGCGGAAGAGAACCGTTTGTGATGACAAGATGCTCAAGCGTCAATGTTCTTTCTTGTTCATCAAGCGTCGTTATCGTTTCATTTTCGTACGCTTTGCGGATGACGACCTCTTTTGAGCCAAAGCGGTCATAGTCAAACGCGTGCAGCGGCTGACCGTATTCGAGCAGAACAAAATTCGTAATATCGACGACATTGTTGTGCGGTCTGATGCCGGCATTGATTAGCTTCGTCTGCATCCAAAGCGGCGACGGGCCGATTTTGACGTTTTTAATGATTTTTGCCGCGTACAAAGGATTGGCTTCTGTATCTTCAATTTTAACGGAAATATAGTCCGCCGCTTTTTCGGCGCCTGCCTGATAAGCCGTCTCAGGAAGCTTGACTTCGCGGCCGAGAATCGCAGCCACTTCATAGGCAACGCCGAGCATGTTCATGGCGTCGGCGCGGTTTGGCGTCAGTCCCAGTTCAAGAACCGCATCGTCGAGCGCCAGGCTTTGAAGGGCGTCCGCACCGGTTTCTGCATCGCCCGGGAAGACGAAGATGCCTTCCGCATATTCTTTCGGCACAAGCTTGCCTTGAATGCCAAGCTCCTGCAAAGAGCAGATCATGCCGTTAGACACTTCCCCGCGAAGCTTCGCTTTTTTGATTTTAAAATTGCCGGGCAATACCGCACCAACCGTGGCGACGGCTACTTTTTGCCCTCTGTCCACGTTCGGAGCCCCGCAGATGATTTGGACAGGCTCTTCTTCGCCGATATCGACGAGGCATTTATTCAACTTGTCGGCGTTCGGATGCTGTTCGCGCTCCAGCACATGTCCGATGACAACGCCTTTCATTCCTTCTCCCTTATATTCGATGCCTTCCACTTCAATTCCGCTTCTCGTAATCTTTTCAGCGAGAATCTCGGGAGTCATCCCATCTAAATCCACGTATTCCTGCAGCCATTTATATGAAACAAACATCACGCGTCCTCCTCTTTAAGCCTGTTTAAATTGAGATAAAAATCTGACATCGTTCGTATAGAAATGACGAATGTCGTCAATGCCGTATTTCAGCATCGCGATCCGTTCAACACCCATTCCAAATGCAAATCCCTGATATTGTTTGGAATCGAATCCGGCCATTTCGAGCACGTTCGGATGCACCATTCCGGCGCCGAGAATTTCGATCCAGCCCGTTTGTTTACAAACGGAGCAGCCTTTGCCTCCGCATTTAAAGCAGGAAACATCGACTTCGACAGACGGCTCTGTAAACGGGAAGAAGCTTGGACGCAGTCTGATTTCGCGCTCTTCGCCGAACATCTTTTTCGCGACCGTTTCAAGCGTTCCTTTTAAGTCGCTCATGCTGATATCGCGGTCAACGCAGAGCCCTTCAATCTGCATAAACTGATGGGAGTGTGTCGCATCATCGTTGTCGCGGCGGTATACTTTGCCGGGGCAGATGATTTTGACAGGGCCTTTGCCTTTATGCTTTTCCATCGTGCGCGTCTGGACGGGAGACGTCTGCGTTCTCATCAGCGTATCTTCCGTAATATAAAAGCTGTCTTGCATATCGCGGGCCGGATGCTCTTTCGGAAGGTTGAGCGCTTCGAAGTTATAGTAGTCGGTTTCTACTTCAGGACCCTCTTCCACCGAATATCCCATGCTGATAAACAAGTCTTCGATTTCTTCAATAACGATCGTCAGCGGATGCCGCGCTCCTGTTTTTACAGGGCTTCCCGGAAGCGTCACGTCAATCGTCTGTTCTTTCAGCTTCCTTTTCACCTCTTCTTCCTCTAGGCGGGCATTTTTTTCGGCAATCGCCGCGGCGATTTTTTCTCTTACTTCGTTCGCCAAGGCGCCCATTTTCGGCCTTTCTTCAGCGGACAGCTTTCCCATTCCCCGAAGCACTTCCGTGATCGGTCCCTTTTTTCCCAGGTACGCAACGCGGACATCGTTGACTTCTTTTAATGAACCAGCGGCTTCCACTTTTTCAACCGCTTCTTTCTCAAGCCGTTTCAGCTCTTCCTGCATCTTAAAAACTCCTCCTTTTATGTAGCAACCTGTTATTTTAGGCAATAAAAAAAGCCCCTTTCATAATGAAAGGGACGAATCGTGGCCGTGGTACCACCCTTTTTTAAAACAAAGCAAAAAAGCTTTGCTGCTAACTTCATTGGCATAACGGAATGAATCCGGTTCACCTTTACACATCCCTCGAGAGACGCGGTCCCGGTGACAACTCAAGAGGTGAAGCGTTTTTCCGGCCTGCCATAAAAATGCTTGCAGTCTAAGGCATTTTCTCCCTAAATGGCGACATGTGAAAAAACGGAGCCTCTATCACTGTTTTTAAACATATTACATTCATTATAGTGAATTACATGATCCTGTGCAACCGGTTATCCGTGGAGATGATAAAGAAGGACCGCGGTTGCGGCCGCTACATTCAGCGACTCCGCTTTTCCGTAGATCGGAACGTACAGATTTTGGTCGGTCTGTGCGAGGAGAGCCGGATCGACCCCAGATCCTTCGTTTCCGATCAAAAGCGCAAATGACTGCGACGGCTCCGCTTCTCTAAATGGCACGGCATCTTGCAGCGCTGTGCCGTATACCGGGACGCTTTTTCCCTTTAGCTCTTCAATCAGCTCCGAAAGCTCGCGTTTTAAAATCGGAATGTGAAAATGCGAACCTTGAGCCGATCTGAGCGTTTTGGCATTGTAGGGGTCGACAGTGCCTTGTCCGATCACAACGGCATCGATCCCCGCCGCGTCTGCCGTCCGGATGATCGTCCCTAAATTGCCCGGATCTTGCACAGCATCCGCAAGCAGCAGCTTTTCGTATTGAAAAGGTCCGCTTTCAGGCATTCGGCATACAGCGGCGACAGCCTGGGGTGTCTCTGTTTCGGCAATCGCCGAGAAAGCATCGTCGCTCAAAATATAGCGGGCAACAGACTCATCAAGCGCGGCCGGGAAATCCGCTTCGTCTCGGACCATGATTTCTTTCACAACACCCGGTGTCTTCAGCGCTTCCTCAACGAGATGCTCGCCTTCTATTAAGAAAGTATTGGTTTTTGTCCGCTCTTTTTTCGTATGAAGTTTTTTCCAATCCTTCACTTTTTGATTTTTGGCTGATTCAATTCGTTTCAAATCGTTTTGACTCCTTTTGTCTCGCAATAGTCACATTATATCTCATCAATGATACATAATAAACCCGAAAGCGAGGCAGAATATAGAAAATCAGATGATGAAATGGAGTGAAAAATGATGGATTTGAATTTGCGCCATGCCGTTATTGCCAATGTATCAGGAAACTCGCAAGAAGAGCTAGAGCATACGATTGTCGATGCGATCCAAAGCGGTGAAGAAAAAATGCTTCCGGGATTGGGTGTGTTGTTCGAGGTCATCTGGCAGCACGCAACTGAATCAGACAAAACCGAAATGCTCGAGACATTGGAACAAGGATTAAAAACAAAATAAACCGGCGGCCCGAAACGGCCCCGGTTTATTTTATCATCCAGGAATAGAAGGCTCCATCCGCAAAGCCGGATCGCGCCAAATCTCCGTCCATTTTTTAATGGCAGCCACCATGATCACCAGCCCCAGCAGCAGCATAATAATTGATAAAATGCCGTTTAAAACACTGAAACCGGCAGCTTCCGCATTAAAATAAACGTTTTTGATCATCCAGTATCCCGCATAGTTGACCGTTACATACAAATAAGCGAGCGGAATGAGACATGTCAGCATATAACGCCGTTTGTCCGCTATTTTTAAAATGACCGTCGCTCCGATAATTAAACCGACGGATGCCATCAGCTGGTTGGATACGCCAAACAGCGCCCAAATCGAGCTGATATCGCCTGAATACAGCAAATACCCCCACATGAAACAGGCAAGGGCGCTCGCTGCGACCGAACCCGGAAGCCAGTCCGTTTTTTTCAGCGGTTTGTACACTTCCCCGAAAAAGTCTTGAATCAAATAACGGGCCACCCTTGTACCGGCATCGATCGCCGTTAAAATAAAGACGGCTTCAAACATGATGACAAATTGAAAAAAGTAAGAGGCCAAATGGCTGAAAAACGGAATATCCGTAAAAATATAAGCCATGCCGACGGCAAGGGTAACAGCTCCGCCTGTTCTTCCTTCAAGATCGAGACCGATTTCGCGGCTGAGTTCAGGCAGGTGGACGACATTCATGCCAAGCGTCCGAAAGACTTCAGGCGAACTGTTGATGGCAAAATAATCGCCCGGCTGCAATGCCGTTGCCGCGATCAGCGCCATGATGCCGACAAGACACTCAACGAGCATCGCCCCAAAGCCGACGAATTTCATGTCGCTCCACTTATCAAGCATTTTCGGCGTCGTGCCTGAACCGACAAACGCATGGAAGCCGGAAATCGCACCGCAGGCGATCGTAATTGAAATAAACGGCCAAACCGGACCAGGCGATACAGGTCCCCCTCCGCCAGTAAACTCGGTAAACGCCGGAAACGGAATCGCCGGATTGACGACGAACACCCCGGCAATCAAAGCGATAAACACCCCGATCTTCATGAAGCTGCTCAAATAATCGCGCGGCGCGAGAAGCAGCCATACAGGGAGCGCAGCTGCAAAAAATGCATAGACAGGAAGTGCGACAGCAAGCGTTTTCGTATCAAGCGTCAAGGCGTCTCCAAGCGGCGTTTCCGCGATGGACGGTCCGATGAAGACACCGGCCATCAGTAAAATAAATCCGCCGGTTGACGCTAATTTTAAGTTGCCTGTCTTTTTATAAAATAAACCGACCCCCATTGCGATCGGAATTGTAATCGCAACGGCGAACGTCCCCCACGGATTGCGTTCAAGCGCATGAAGCACAACCATCGACAGCCCCGCCATCGTGATCGTAATAATAAACAGCATCGCAAGCCCCGTGCAAAATCCCGCAACAGGCCCGAGCTCTTCTTTCGCCACTTCTGAAAGCGACTTTCCCTTCCTCCGCATGGACGCAAATAAAACGACAATATCATGCACGGCTCCCCCGATCACCGCTCCGATCAAGAGCCACAACAGTCCCGGCAAGTAGCCGAACTGCGCCGCCAAGATCGGCCCGACAAGCGGCCCCGCGGCTGCGATGGCCGCAAAGTGGTGGCCGAAAGACACCCATTTGTTCGTCGGCACATAATCTTTGCCGTCTTTCTGGAGATGGGCAGGAGTCGGCTTGTCATCATCAACCTTCAACACTTTCACCATCATAAATGTTCCGTACAAACGATAGGCGATCGCCAAAATACAGATGGAAGCGATCACAATTGTTATTGCATTCATCCAATTCCTCCCCCCTTTGTTTCTTTTTTAACATATCTCATATTTTTTGTAAGCGCAATCATCTTTTTTCGAAAAAAGACACGGCCTCCATCTTCGCTTTTTATGACCGCTTCCTTTTGTTATAGACGAGCACCCGGACCTCTCAGTTTGATTTCATATTCTTATTGACACTTTAGCACGATCGTACTAAAATTGAGTCATGAATACGAAATCACAAAAAAGACGACTGCAAATTATTGAAGACGCTATTCAAGTGCTTGTGGAAGAAGGCTATGCGAATGCCTCGATCGGCAATATCGCGAAAAAGGGGGGAATCAGCAAAGGAGTCGTTACGTATCATTTTCCAAATAAAATGCAGCTTATGAAGGCTGTTGTTGAGTATTGCTACGGACTTGCAGCACCTTATATGGAAAAATTCATGGATGGTTCAGACAGTGCGCCGGCGACACTGCGCGCATACATTGAATCAAATCTCAGATTCATGTATGAACACCGGGCTTACGTGACCGCAATCATTGAGGTGGTATCCAACCTACGAACAGAAACCGGTGAGCTGTTTTACCAGAATGAAGATGAATCAATATATGAGCCATTAGTTGAAATTTTTAAGTGGGGACAGGAAACAGAAGGGAGTTTCAGGCAGTTTTCCCCGCACATTATGGCCAGAACCGTCCGAAGCGTCATCGATTCTCTTGGGACCAAAATCGCAAATCAAGATATATCAGATAAGGAAGACATGATATCAGAAATTGTCGATACGTTCGATTATGCAACAAGAAAAATAACTAAATAGGGGGGCTATCGTGAACACTGGTGAATTTAAAAAATTGGACGGGAAAATTGTTGCCGTACGGAAGCTTGAAGGTGTGATCACTTTATGTGTGTATGCATCCTTGATTCTGGCATTGCTATACTTTACTATCACATTCGGCTGGCCAAAATGGATATTGGCTGTCACATTATGTTTAGCTGTTGCCTCGGTACCGTTTGAACTTTATCTTTTGCCGAAGTGGAAATATCACTTGTGGCGATACCGCCTAAGTGAAGTAAGTATTCAAATCCATAAAGGGATCATTTTCAGACGAAAAGTATTAATTCCTATGGGGAAAGTCCAGCATGTCGAAGCAAAACAAGGTCCTATTTTAAAAAAGTACAATTTATATACAGTGACTTTATCAACGGCAGCCGGCAGCCACGACATTCTGGGATTGGCCGAAGGAACAGCCGATTCGATCCGCAAAGAAATTGAAGCCTATGCGAGGTTAAGCGATGAACAAGTCTGACACATTGATCAAACATCGTCTCCATCCGGTTTCCGTCCTTTACTTTATCGCTACAGCGATCAAAGAATCCTTTTCCTTTATTTGGTTATTTCCACTGCTCGTATTATGTATTCATAAACTGGGCGGTGACATTCCCGCTTTCCTCATCAATATCACTTTAGGCTCATGCCTTATCATGTCGTTTTTCGTGATTGGTGTATTAAAATGGCGGTCATTTACCTACCAAATACATGAGAAAGCGATATATGTTGAATCCGGTTTGCTTGTCGTCAAGAAAAGATGGGTGCAGCCGGATCGTATACAATCAATTGATTCTGCGATTCGTGTATATGATCATTTATTTTCCACCCGGACTTTGACAATTGAACTTGCCGGAGTAGAAGAATCCGGCATCACACTCAGCTGCATTTCAAAAGAAGAAGAACAGCGCATTCGGACGGCTTTAAAAGCAGAAACAAAAGACAGGCCGAGTGAACATGCTGAAGACTCCATGTTTCAATTATCTAAAAGTAACCTCATTTTACACAGCCTGCTATCGCCTAAAGTCGGAATTGTGTTTACGCTGTTATTACTGGGATTGCTAAAATATATGGATATATCGAAAGAAGGAGACAGGGACACTTTGTTCACCTCCTTATCCGGCTGGTTCGGCCCCAACTGGATCATGATCACGGTGGTCTTGATGGCTATTCTATCATTCGCGCTTTCGCTATTACTCACATTTGCAAGTGATTTTCAATTCACATTAAGGAAAAATAGCAAAGGAGAAATTGAGATTGAGCAGGGCCTGTTTGAAAAGAAAAAACGAACGATCGGACAAGACCGGATACAGGCCATTCTCATCATTGAGCGTCCGATTCACCGATTCTTGGGGTATGCAGAAATCAAAGCTGTTGTGATTCGCAATCGTTCAAATGAGCAAAGCAGTAAAACCGTCACCCTACTTCCTTTTGTTAAAAAAGAAAAGGCCGAATCCATGCTTGAACCGTTTACCGGTTACCGCAAAGGAGGCCATCTGCACACGCTCACAAAGGAAGCGAAAATTCACTATATGGTTATGCCATTTATAGCCGGCTGTCTTTTTGCCATACCGATATGGCTGTTTGTACCTTCCGACTATCACAATCTGGCTGCAGTTCTGCCGCTCGGATTATTCAGCCTGGGGTGGATAGGGTATCGGATGATTGGCTGGAATCAAAGCAGCCGGTTTTTAACTTTGCAATACGGAATTTTATCCCGGAAAACGGCAATTATGAAACGCGGACGCATTCAATGGGCATCATTGAGCCAAACATTTATGCAAGAGAGAAAAAACTTAGCGTCAATTAAGCTGGCCGTTGCCTCAGGAAAAGAAAATATGAAGTTTTCGATCAGCCACATTCCAATAGAGAGTGCAGCAGATCTTTATCAACATGTCCTTAAAACAAAGGAATAATTTTCAAAATCACCCAAAACCCAGTTGACTAATAGGAATAATAAGAATAAAATAGACACATGCTTCATCTGCTGCCTTTTTTAAGGCGTAATTGGCGGGTATCATCGGATATCCGCCTTTTTTCTGTCAGCATAACGGAACAATAAAAAAATGAACGGCCATGACTAGACAGAAAGCGGCGATCCCTCCGATTCGATTGATGTTTGTTTTGACAAGTGAAGCTGAGAGATGGTGAGACAGCGAAAAAAACAATATGGTGCCGATCAAGATGACGCCCGCCTCTAAAAATGAGTGATTGAGAAACCGGGTCCGATCAAGGACCGCCGTGATAAACAGAAGCCAAAGGTATGCTATAAATGCGTACATCAAAAAGCAATATGCAGCCGAAAAAAACGACTTCATCATATCCCCCCTCCTGTTTTATAGTATTCTCCGACATAAATGCGCACACCTTTTCACACCTAAAAAAACCGGCACAGCGGCCGGATTTTTTAGATCATCTTTTTTTCATTCTGATCACATTCCAGGAAAGTTTCGGAAGGTGAGCCGTCAGCCTGCCGTCACATACTTTGGCGTCTCCGCCGCTGTGCGGAACGACGTTGTTGCGGTCTTTTTCATTCGTCGCTTTATGATCTTCGTGTTCCAGAACGATGTGCTCAGAGACACTGTACCCTTCAAAGCTTCTCATATCGGCTTCCATTTCAAGGCCGGCGTCAGTTGCGCGGTTGACGGCAAAAACGGTTAATTCTTCGGCTTCTTCATTGAAAACAGACACAGACTCCAGGTACGGCACATCCGTAAAGTCTTTCGCATCATACTTCGGAGACGATACCGCCGTCTGCAATACCGTTCCTCTGCCGTAGACGGAAGCGTGCATAAACGGATAGAAAATGGTCTGACGCCACGCTTCTCCCCCTTTGTCTGTCATAATCGGCGCGATGACATTGACAAGCTGAGCCAGACAGGCGATTTTCACGCGGTCGGCATGCTTGAGCATCGTAATCAGCATACAGCCGACGAGAAGCGCATCCTCAAAGTTGTAGATGTCTTCAAGAAGGTGCGGTGCTTTCGCCCAGCGTTCAGCTTCTTTGTCTTTTTCATTCGAGTGATACCAGACATTCCACTCATCATATGAAAGGTGAATCGTTTTCTTGCTTTTCTTTTTCGCTTTCATATAGTCGCAGACTGAGATGACCGTTTTGATGAAGTGATCCATATCCAGCGATCTCGCCAAATAGTTTGGAAGATCATTGTCACGGTTGCCGTAATACGAGTGAAGCGAGATGTACTCGACATGTTCGTACGTATGGTCAAGCACGGTCGTTTCCCAGTCGATGAATGTCGGCATTCCGCTTCCCGAACTTCCGCAGGCGACGAGCTCGATCGACGGGTCCGTCCATTTCATCACCTTCGCGGCTTCAGCGGCAAGTCTTCCGTATTCGGCTGCAGTTTTATGGCCGATTTGCCATGGACCGTCCATTTCATTGCCGAGGCACCATGTTTTAATTTTATGCGGTTCCTTATATCCGTGGGATTTTCTCAAGTCGCTGTAGTACGATCCTGACGAATGGTTGCAATATTCTACCAGGTTGCGTGCGGCATCAATTCCTCTCGTTCCGAGGTTGACGGCCATATTCACCTCTGCCCCGACAAGCTTTGCCCAATCCATAAATTCGTTCGTACCGATTAAGTTCGGCTCGGTTGTCGCCCACGCCAAATCAAGTCTTGTCGGCCGCTGTTCGACAGGACCGACCCCGTCCTCCCAGTTATAACCCGAGACAAAATTTCCGCCCGGATACCTGATAAACGGAACCTTCAGTTCACTGACCAATTTAATAACGTCTTTCCGAAAGCCAGATTCGTCAGCTTCAGGATGATCGGGCTCATAAATGCCTTCGTAAACGGCTCTGCCGAGATGCTCGATAAAGGATCCGTAAATTCGCTTATCAACCTCTGCCACCTTATATTCCTTGTCAATCGTCATCTTCGCTTTGTGTGCAGTCATGTTAAATCATTCCTTTCAAGATGATATATAGTGGATCAGCCTTTAATTCCGCCTGCCGTCAAACCTGATATAAAGTACTTCTGGAAGAACAGGAAAATGAGAATCACGGGCAGAATCGCCAGCACAGAACCCGAAATCAACATGTCATAATTGTTCCCGTACGGACTGAGCAAAGCGGACAGTCCGATTGGGAGCGTAAACATTTCTTTCGATCGCAAAACGATCAGCGGCCATAAGAAGTTGTTCCAGCTGTTTAAGGATTGAAGAATGATCATCGCTCCAAATGCCGGCTTCATCAAGGGCGCCATGATCCTGAAGTAAATGCCGAACTCTGTGCAGCCGTCCATTCTCGCGGAATCAAGCAAATCTCTCGGCAGGCCGAGCGCATACTGTCTAAAGAAAAACACGGCGACAGGCGAGACGATAAACGGCAGAATCACACCGGCGTATGTGTCGACAATATGAAGAGAAACCGTCATTTTAAATAAAGGCAGCATGAGAATTTCGATCGGCACCATCATGATCAGGAGCACAGCTACAAACAAGAGATTTTTTCCTTTAAAGTCGTAGACGGCAAGCCCGTATCCGACCATTGAAGAAAACAAGAGCGTCAGCACGGTGGATATCACCACGAGAATCAAGCTATTCGAAAACCATTGAAAATAAATGCTTCCTCCGTTAAACAAGTATGTGTAATTGTCAAGGCTCAGGATTTCAGGGCTCAGCTTTAAATTCAAACCGAAGCGCAGCAATTCCGAAGATGGTTTGAGCGAGCCGAGCACAAGGCAGAAAAGCGGAAACACAAACAAAAAGCTTAGTATCGCAAACAGCAGAAACAGAGCAACTTTCGCAATGTTGAGGCCTCTGGCAGGACGCATTAATAGTCCTCCTTTTTAAAAGATCCAGACAGCTTTAATGAAATGAGGCTGCAGATGAAAATGATGATCAAGAGCACGATGCCGAGCGCCGAGCCGTAGCCCATGTTGTTGTAGGCAAGCCCCTGCTGATAAATGTATCCGACCATCGTCAGGCCGATGTTGCCCGGAGAGTTGTTTTGCCACAGCACATAGCTTTCTTCAAACATCCGGAAGCCGCCGATGATGCTGATCGTCAGCACGTAGACGCTGACGGGCTTTAAAAACGGAAGCGTAATATGGTAAAACTTCTTGAACGTGCCTGCGCCGTCGATTTCGGCAGCTTCATATAATTCTTTCGGAACGTTCTGCAAGCCCGCCAAAAAGTACAGGACATTGATTCCCATCCATCTCCAGGATGCGAGCATCACCATTAAAAACATGCCGGTATGTTCGTTGTTCAGCCAGTTGTACGGCGAAGCTCCAAACTTAGCCAATATCGAATTCGCCAGCGATGTATCCATTTCTCCAAAAATCAGCCTGAAAATAATCCCCGCCACAATGGTTGACGTCAGAGCCGGGATGAATAAAGCCGATTTGAACACGTTTTTAAACTTTACGAGTTTAGAATCTAAAAAGACTGCCAGAATAAGAGGAACAGGTATTAAAATCAGCAATGTCCAAAAGGTGTATTTTACGGTGTTGAATAGTGCGGTATAAAATGTAGGATTGTTTAATGCTTGATAGTTCTCCGTCCCGATGAAGCGGACTTCCCCGGGGAGAATGCTTTGAAAGCTCATGATGACGACGCTGATAAGCGGATAAAGAAAAAATATGCAGAAGGAGAGTACAAAAGGTGCTGTGAAAATGTAGGGTGCGGCTTTTGCTGAATATAATAATCGTCTGATCTTTCTTTTTCTGCTCACCGGCGGAAACGAATGCACTGTATCTGTTTTAACAGTCTTCAAGTTATCGCCTCGCTTTACAGTAATGAAAGACTATTGCCCTTTCACTTCAGCTGCTGCTTTGTCCAATGCTTCTTTCGGTGTTTTGCTCTTCGTTTTGAGCGCTTCGTACAGGACGTTTCTGTTGACGAGATCGGAAGTCTTCGCATAATCCTCAGTAAGGTAAAGCGGATTGATCTCATCCTTTATGTCAAGAAGCACGGAAAAGATGTGTTGTCCGTTTTGAAAGTATTCTGTATATTGATTTGGTTTTTTCAATTCGTCCGAGTCCCACACATCCCATCTGAGCGGATCGAATCCGAGCACGGTCCACAGCTTGATGTTGCCTTCTTTCGATGCTTTGGCAAATTTCAAGAAATCCTTGGCCAGATCGACCTCTTTCGCCTGTTTTGGAATCACGGTGGCCGTTCCGCCCATTCCCGCTGAACGGTCTCCCCCTTCTTCCCATGCCGGCAACGGTCTGATCGCGATTTTCCCTTTCAAGTCAGGCATATAATCCAAAAAACGGCCCATATACCAGATCGGCATTAAGACAGACGCCGCGCCGCCTTGGTTCATAAACCCGTAGTATTCTTCACTGTGATGATTACCTCCGGGCGTTGTGACGGCAATTTTGTCTTTCTCAATTAAAGTCTTTAAAAATTCGAGCGTTTTTACGTTTGTCTCATTGTTTAATGTCAAACGCCCCTGCTCATCAAAGTAACCGGATCCCTGCTGGGAAACCAGCGGCAGAAATGAATTCGGATCGGTCGTTTCAATCGTTGTCATCGGCTTTCCGAGAGCTTTGACGACCTTTTTGCCCGCTTCCCTGTAATCTTCCCACGTTTTGATGTCGTCAGGATCAACGCCTGCTTTATTCATCATTTCCATGTTGTAATACATCACGGTTGTTCCGACATGTGTGTCAAGTCCGTAAAGCTTGCCGTTTTTGCTGTAGAGCGTCAGCCTCGCTTCAACAAACTTGTCGCGTTCGCCCTCCACAAGCGGCGTTAAATCTGTAAGAGGAATGTCAGAGCCCTTCAAAAAGTTCGAATAGCGCCCCAGCTCAACATCGGCAATATCTGGAACCCCTTTCCCGGCTAAAAGCGAGATTGATAAATTGTCATGCATCTGTCCATACGGATACACCACTGTATTTAATTTGATTTTTTGCTCGGGATACTTTTTGTTCCATTCTTTCACCATCTCAGCATAAAACTGTTCATGAAGGCCGTTGAATGTCCAAAATGTCAGTTCGGTGCCGTCCGCTTGATCAGAGGCTGGACTTGCCTTGCACCCCGATAAAAGCAGACATGCAGCGACCGTGACCATAAAGATAGATGAAAGGAACCTTTTCACATTTTAACCCCTTTCACGCCTGGTCCTTTGCCTAAAAGCCCCGGCAAAAGGCCGTATTGATTGATGATTTTCAGTCCTGTATACCGGTCTCTGAGCTGATGGGCGTATGCAAGCGCTTCTTTCACCAGCTCTTCTTCAACATCGAGTTCTTTGAAAGATACAGGCCCGCCGATACGCCTCATCCACTCTGCCATTTTCTTACCGTCAGGAAGCTTTTCATAAACGGAGCGAATCGCTTGCTCAGCGTGTTGATCACCCAGGCTTGTACCGATAAGAGATCGGTAAATGTCAGTCAGCATGATGGCGCTGCAGCCGACTTTAGCACCGTGGAGCACTTGCCGCTTATTGTTCTCCAACGCTTTCATTTCAAGGTAGTGGGAAAGATGATGCTCGCCGCCGGAAGCCGGCCTTGAATGGTCGAGAACCAGCATGACAAGACCAGAAAGGATCAGTGATTCCATCAATTTCTTAATCCCATCATGCGTCTTGGCAGCGATGTCATCTTTTCGGTCAAGGCATTGATCAAGCGCTTCCCTCGTGAGCCGGCTGGCGGCCGGGCAATACGGCTCATCGGCAAGCAGGCGGGAAATTTCCCAATCCGCAAGCGACGTCTCCTTGCCGAGCATATCGCCAAAACCTGCGGCTATCATGTTCTGCGGCGCTTGACACAAGAGCTCCAAATCGGCAAAAAGCGCGATCGGCGCTGTCGTTTGAACCGTCTGTTTCTTTCCTTTTAAAATCAGCGGTGCGCCGGCTGAAGTAAAACCGTCAACCGACGGAGCCGTAGGAACTGAAATAAACGGGATGCCGCGCTGATAGGCGCAAAACCTGACGATGTCGTGAATCGTGCCCGCTCCGGCCGCAATTAGTACATCCGCATCAATCGGTACACCGATCAATGCACTCACCAATGTTTGCTCATCCGCCGTCACATCGCCCGCTTCATTAGCTTCCAGCAGAACCTGAACCGTTTCAGCCGTTTCTTCAAGAAGAGGCGCAATCCGCTTACCGGCTATCCGTCCGGTCGTTTCATCATAAATGACAGCGGCTTTTTTATAGGAAGCCGATTTCACGAAAGCGGGCAATTCTTGCTCAACAGCCTTGCCGCCGATCGCGATT
Organism: Bacillus sp. BS3(2021); assembly: GCF_021043345.1. Lineage (NCBI taxonomy): Bacteria > Bacillati > Bacillota > Bacilli > Caryophanales > Bacillaceae > Bacillus > Bacillus sp. BS3(2021). The sequence continues at coordinate 14,535 of NZ_JAJNDM010000011.1, read as the reverse complement.
TTTTCGACTGTAAGCGGATGTTGAACGGCTCCGCATTCGCACGCACCCAAAGTGTCTTTCACATAAGAGATCAAATCTTTCATTGACAGCTTCCCTCCTCTATTGGCCGTAATACGCGTCTGCCCCGTGCTTGCGAAAATAGTGCTTATCCTGCAAAGCGCTCTTAATCGGCTCAAGAGACGGATTCAGCATCAGGGAGCGGTACGCCATCTTCGCGACTTCTTCCAAGACGACAGCATTGTGTACGGCCGCCAAGGCGTCTTTCCCCCAGCAAAACGGCCCGTGATTGTTCACGAGAACGCCGGGCATCGCCAGGGGGTCCAGATGCCGGAACGTCTCGGCAATCACTTTTCCTGTATTCAACTCGTATTGACCTCTGATCTCCTCAGGATTCATTTCTCTTGTACACGGAATGTCACCGTGGTAGTAGTCGGCATGAGTCGTTCCGAGTGACGGAATATCCTTCCCTGACTGCGCCCAGCTTGTCGCCCACGGAGAATGCGTATGGACGATCCCGCCGATCGACTGAAACTGCCGGTAAAGATAGAGGTGTGTCGGCGTATCGGAAGACGGCTTCAGATCCCCTTCTACAATCTCGCCGTCCATATTCAGAACCACTAAATCTTCGGCTTTCAAATCGCTGTATTTGACACCGCTCGGTTTGATGACGACCAGCTCATTCTCCCGGTCAATACCGCTGACATTTCCCCATGTAAAGGTGACAAGACGGTATTCTTCAAGTTGCAAATTCGCTTTTAATACTTGTTCTTTCAAAGATTCCAGCACAGTTTTCTCCTCCCTTTAAGCCATCGCTTTACCGGTGTCAGAACTAATGGACTGGATGTTTTTCAATTTTTTAAGGCGTTTCATCACGTTGTTTTGCTTTCCGAAGTACGTGTAAAGCTCCTTGTATTCCGTATAAAGCCGATCGTATAAGGCAACGTTTTCAGGAATTGGTTTGTACGTTTGATCCTTGATCTTGCCCATATGTGCGACTGCTTCTTCGATATGGTCATAACCGCCGTTCACGCTTCCGGCCGCGAGCGCTCCGAATATCGCGGAACCTAAAGCCGGCGCCTGCGGAGATCCGGATATTTTGATTTCCATGTTGGTGACATCCGCGTAAATCTGCATGATAAACGGATTTTTTTCGGCGATTCCTCCTGCGGCATACAGCTCCTCGATCGGCACGCCGCTTTGTCTAAACGTTTCAATAATGATCCTCGTCCCGTAAGCAGTCGCTTCAACCAATGCACGGTATATCTCTTCAGGCTTAGTGGCAAGCGTCATACCGAGCAGCATGCCTGTCAGATCGGCATCAACGAGTGTTGAACGGTTTCCGTTCCACCAATCCAATGCAAGCAAACCGCTTTCGCCGATTTGGAGACGGTCAGCTTTTTGAGACAGCAGTTCGAAAATGGAAATCCCTTCGGCTTTAGCTTCTTTCATATACGCTTCTGGTACAAAGTGTTGAATCAGCCAATGAAAATGGTCGCCGACGCACGATTGGCCTGCTTCATAGCCGACATAGCCCGGGAGAATCCCGTTTTCAACAACACCGCACATTCCCGGCACCATTCTGACATCTTCACCGAGCAGCATATGGCAGGTAGACGTTCCCATGATCATCAGCATCTTGCCCGGCTCTGTGATGCCGACCGCCGGAACTGACACATGCGCATCAACATTTGCGACAGCGACCGCCGTACCAGCCAGAAGCCCTGTCTTCCCGGCCATTTCTTCAGTCAGTCCGCCCGCTTTTTCACCTACAGAATAAATATCCTCTGTTAATTTTTCGCGAACGATATTTTTCAGCTTCGGATGCAGGCTTGCGAAGAAATCATCAGAAGGATAGCCGCTTTTATTGTTCCAAATCGCTTTATAACCCGCTGTACAATTGTTGCGCTTTCTAGTTCCGCACAGCATATAGACGATCCAGTCGGCCGCTTCCATAATCTCGGCTGCAGCATCATAAATAACAGGCGCTTCTTCCGCGATTTGCATCACTTTTGGAACGAGCCACTCGGAAGAAATTTTCCCGCCGTATGTTTGAAGAAAAGGTTCATTTCTTTCTTCCGCGATTTGATTCAAGCGATTCGCCTGCTCCTGTGCAGCATGGTGCTTCCAAAGCTTGACATAGCTGTGCGGTTCTGACGCATACTCTTCCCTCATGCAAAGAGGAGTGCCGTGCTCGTCAACGGGCAAAATCGTGCAAGCCGTGAAATCGATTCCGATGCCGATGATTTCTTTCGGATCCGCTTTCGACTGCTTTAAAAGGCTCGGAATTGTTTCCTCCAGCACTTCAATGTAATCAGCCGGATGCTGGAGCGCCCAGTCCCGCGGAAGTTTTCGCTTTGAGACGGGAAGCTCCCGGTCTATCACCCCGTGTGTGTACTCTTTGACAGCTGTCGCGATTTCCTCACCTGTCCGGACATCGACGAGAACAGCGCGTCCTGACAATGTTCCAAAGTCAACTCCGATTGTGTAAGGGATAAGCCTTCACCCCCTTAAAACTTGAGAAGCCGATATGCAGCTTCACTCCATTTAAGTTCATTGCGAAGATTTAAAATCGTCGTATCGCGATTGATCAACACCGCTTCAATGCCTGACATTTCGGCCCAATCGAGCATCTGCTCGGCTGTCAGCTGATACGAAAGGCATGTATGGTGCGCACCGCCAGCCAAAATCCACGCTTCAGCCGATGTTCTCAAAGACGGCTGCGGCTTCCAAAGTACGCGCGCCACCGGAAGATTCGGCATATCATGCGGAACCTTCTCAGCTTCCACTTCATTGATGACAAGCCTGAAACGGCCGCCCAAATCGATGAGAGAGACATTGACCGCAGGGCCTGCAATTCCGTCGAACACGAGCCGCGCCGGATCGTCCTTTGCACCCATTGACAGCGGATGGACTTCAATTCTCGGTTTGTGATCGGCAATCGACGGGCACACTTCAAGCATGTGGGAGCCGAGAATCATTTCATTGCCCGGTTCAAAATGGTACGTGTAATCCTCCATAAATGACGTTTCTTTTCCGCCGGCCATCACTTTCATCATCCTGACGAGCGCAGCCGTTTTCCAATCTCCTTCTCCTCCGAAACCGTAGCCTTCGGCCATCAGGCGCTGAACGGCCAAACCTGGAAGCTGCTTCATACCGTGGAGGTCTTCAAAGGTTGTCGTAAAGGCCGTATAGCCCCCATTCGAAAGAAAGCGCTTTAATCCAAGCTCGATCCGCGCCTGCTCTTTAACGGATTCCCTTGCCTCTTCGCCTTCCGGCCACTCATAAAGCTCCTCATATTCGGAGATGAGCTCGTTCAGACTTTGTTCTGATACAGTATTGATCTCTGTGACGAGGTCGCCGATTCCATATCCGTCGACAGACCAGCCAAGCTGAATCTGCGCTTCAATCTTATCTCCTTCTGTTACCGCCACATTGCGCATGTTGTCCCCAAATCGGGCGACTTTGATATGACGGCTCTCAATATATGCGACCGCTGCGCTCATCCATTTGTCGATCGAGTGTTTGACGTCTCTGTCTTCCCAATACCCGGCAATGACTTTTCGCGGAATGCCCAATCTCGCTCCGATAAAGCCGTATTCGCGGTCGCCGTGTGCAGACTGATTAATATTCATGAAATCCATGTCGATTCTATCCCACGGAATGTCCCGGTTAAATTGGGTATGAAAATGGAGCAGCGGCTTATTCAGCTCAGACAGGCCCGGAATCCACATTTTCGCCGGTGAAAACGTATGCATCCAGGTAATGATGCCCGCGCACTCCTCGTCCCGGTTCGCCTCTTCAAACAGTTTTCTGACGCCGTCCAGCGAAGTGGCCACCGCTTTGTACTTGACTTGAAACCTTAAATGTCCGTCATTTAATCCGTTGCAGATCATTTTGGAATGCTCTTCCACCTCTTGTACGGCCTCTTCTCCATATAAATGCTGGCTGCCTGTCACAAACCAAAATACATGCGTCTTTTTTTGAATCAAATAGCTTCCTCCTCTTCTTTAAGGTTTCTGTGTAAAGATTAGCAAACTATTAAAACGCTTACAAAAAAACATGAATATACCTTATTCTCAAACTTATCGCGACTATATGTACGTACAACTAAACTCAAAAACATATTTGTACGAACAACTTCATTATATCATTTTGAAAAAAACTGTCAATTTAATTTCCAGTGTGTTTTTTATTTTTTTTGACAGATTTCAGAACAAAAAAACCGGGCGGAAAAATCGCCCGTCATCTGTTAATAAGTCGGCCACCCTTGGGAATCCCAGTACAAGTCGTTGATGAGCAGCTTCGATACACCATTGTCCAACGCGTCATAAGCGTGTCTGACAAGGATCGAGTTGTTCAGAACATCCTGATGTCCCGGCCCTTTCCAGCGGTCATTGCCGGAATCCAGGATCGTCCCTCCGCCGTTCATCATATTTTTGCCGCTTTTATCATAATAGGGTCCCGTAATGCTCGTTGAACGGCCGTACGCTATTTTATATGTGCTGTTCACCCCTTTACAGCAGCTGTCAAATGAGACAAATAAGTAATAGTAGCCGTCTTTGTAGGTAATGTTCGGCGCTTCAACCGCTCCGCCGTTATTCGGCCTTGAGGCGATCGAATACAGGCTTCCCGTCGGCTTCATCGTGTTTTTATCAAGCCTTGTCAGCTTGATGCCGGTCCAAAAGGAACCGAATGAGAGCCATGGATTCCCGTTATTGTCAATAACCAGATCAGGGTCAATGGCATTAAACTGATCACCGGATGTCGATCTGATGACCAGCCCGTCATCCCGCCATTGGCCGGATGAAATCCGGTCTGTCGATGCGAGTCCTATCGCTGATGTGTTTGAACCGAAAGACGATACAGAGTAATACAGCCAATACCGGCCGTTATAGTAGCTGATATCCGGCGCCCACTGATGCGGTTCATGATTTGGTACGTACATCTTCCACCAGGACAATGGAGCTGGAAAAATACTCGGGGCAGCACTCCAGTTTCTGCCGTCGGTTGACTTAATGACACGCAGCCCTGTACCGAGCCCGGTTCCAAATGTATACCACGTATTTCCCTCTTTAATGATGGAAGGGTCATGGATGAAATTGTCCCCCTTTGTGTCCCAAAACGCAGCCTTGCCTGATTCAGGCATCAAAAAAGCCAGCAGCAGTCCGAACATCAATCCTGTCAAAGACATTCTCCGCAACACATTTTTCATTCAAATCACACTCCTGTTCTTGTAAATGAAAAAACAATGCCTCCCTTTCTTTGTCAATTTTTCGAACAATGTTTATATATGTAAACGCTGTCTTTGACATTACAAAAAAAAGCTGACAGCTTATAAAATAAGCCTGTCAGCCACATCTTTCATCAGTCAAACGTAATATTTTGAACCGTCTCTTTATCCAATCGCTTAATCACTTCGGTAATTAATTTTACCGCATGTTCATAGTCATCCCGGTGAAGCATGGCCGCGTGCGTATGGATATACCTTGTCGCGATCGTGATCGACAGGGCAGGCACTCCGTTCGCGGTAAGGTGGATCGAGCCCGAATCTGTTCCTCCCCCTGAGAGGGCGTCAAATTGATACGGAATGCCGGCTTCATCTGCAACATTCGTGACAAAGTCGCGAAGCCCTTTATGAGACACCATTGAAGCGTCATAAAGGATGATCTGCGGGCCTTTTCCCATTTTGCTTGTCGACTCTTTTTCCGTAATACCCGGTGTATCACCCGCGATTCCCACGTCAACACCGAAAGCAATATCAGGCTTGATCGTATGCGCGGCGGTTTTCGCGCCTCTCAGTCCGACTTCTTCCTGTACGGTTCCGACGCCGTAGACGACATTCGGGTGATCCGCTCCTTTCAGGTTTTTCAGCACATCGATCGCGATCGCGCAGCCGATACGGTTGTCCCATGCTTTGGCAAGCAGCATTTTTTCATTATTCATCACCGTAAATTCAAAGTAAGGAACGACCTGGTCTCCCGGAAGAACGCCCCACTCCATCGCTTCCTCTCTGTTCGACGCTCCGATATCGATAAACATATCTTTAATATCCACCGATTTTTTTCTTGCCTCCTGAGACAGGACATGAGGAGGTTTTGAACCGATGATACCGGTGATGTCGCCTTTCTTCGTCACGACCGTCACACGCTGCGCCAGCATGACCTGGCTCCACCAGCCTCCAACCGTCTGAAAGCGGAGATAACCCCTGTCATCGATCCGCGTAACCATAAAACCGACCTCATCAAGATGGCCGGCAATCATAATCTTCGGTCCGTCAGCCTGTCCGGTCTTTTTAGCGATTAAGCTTCCCAGTCTGTCTGTCGTAACCTCGTCGGCAAACGGTTCTATGTACGATTTCATGACTTGTCTGGGCTCTTTTTCATTTGCAGGAATTCCTTTTGCATCTGTTAATTCCTTTAGCATCGTCAATGTTTCATCAAGCTTTGCCATCTCTATACAGCCTCCTTAATTAACCCTCATTTACTATTATACAGAAACATCCCTTTTCAATACGACCAATATTCTGTACAGCTTTTTTGGTTAAAAAATGAAACCTTGCGGGAACTGGTTCGTATATATTGGGATATACTCAAAATTACGTTCAAGGGAGGTTCTGTTTTAACATGATTGTCATCATATTGAGACTGGCTTTGCTGGCGCTTTTGGTTTACGTCGTGTACAGGGCCGTTCAATTTTTGGGGAGTCCGGACAGAAGGCTGAAATCAGCACAGGCCAAAAAACACTTTTATTTTTTGGACGAACAGAAAAATGCACGCAAAAATCTCAAGCTGACATTTAAAGGCGTGCTTTTCGAAGGAGAAAAACACATTCCTTCAAAAGACCATCCGCTGTTCATCCATACGATTTTTGTATGGACGGAAGCGCCTGAAGAAAAGCTCAGCTCTTTCACGGAAGAAGACTTCGCAGAATTGGAAGAAAACATTAAAGCCCACTATCCCGATTGCAAAATCGACTGGGATTCGAACATTCAAAAGTGGAGAAACAAAAAAGCAGAAGAGCAATAAGCCTCGTCTGCTTTTTTAATTCATCATATAAAAATAGGTCAAAACGGCTTGCACGGTCAGCAAAAAAGGAATGCCAAGCCTGAAGGAAAGGTGTTTTGTCTTATGTCTGAACCGCATCATCCCGAACCAGACGCCTGCGGATCCGAAAGCGGCCGCAACGAGCCAGATGCGGCGCTCAGATACCCTCCATTTCCCAGTGACCGCTTTTTGCTTGTCTGCTTTCATTAAGAAAAAGCCGTATCCGTTTATGAGGATCGCGTAAATCCATATGAGAGTCATATTGTTCATTTCTCCTTGTTTCGCGGTTGGGGGCTTGCGGCGGCCGGTCTCACGAACCGTTTCACATCCCGCGCGAGTAGCTTCTAACAACAAAAGAAAAAGGCCGGGTTCCGGCCTTTTTCAATTATTTATTCAATTGCGCTTTAGCAGCGTCTGCAAGCTGATTGAATGCGTTCAAATCGTTTACAGCAAGGTCAGCAAGCATTTTGCGGTTTACTTCGATACCGGAAAGCTTAAGACCGTGCATCAAACGGCTGTAAGAAAGACCGTTCATGCGTGCTGCAGCATTGATACGAGTGATCCACAGTTTGCGGAAATCGCGTTTTTTCTGACGACGGTCACGGAAAGCGTAGTTTCCTGATTTCATAACCTGCTGGTTAGCTACTTTATATAATGTATGTTTTGAACCAAAATAACCTTTTGCTAATTTGAGAACCTTTTTACGACGTTTGCGTGTAACAGTTCCGCCTTTTACTCTTGGCATTAGATTTCCCTCCTAATTATACCTTTTCCGAATTACTTAATGTTGGCAAGCTGCTGCTTGATGCGTTTGAAATCGCCGGCGCTTACGACTGCGCTTTTGCGAAGCTTGCGCTTTTGTTTTTGAGATTTATTTGCGAACAAGTGACTTGTATATGCATGAGAACGTTTCAGTTTCCCGGAACCTGTCTTTTTAAAACGTTTCGCAGATCCGCGGTGAGTTTTCATTTTTGGCATGGATGTTTCCTCCTTAATTACTTTTCAGTTTTAGGCGCGAGCACCAAGAACATGCTGCGGCCGTCCATTTTCGGCTTCGTTTCAACATTCGCCACTTCCGCGCAGGCTTCTGAGAAACGGTCCAGCACGCGCTGTCCGATTTCTTTGTGCGTGATCGCACGGCCTTTAAAGCGGATGGACGCTTTCACTTTGTCCCCTTTTTCCAGGAACTTGATGGCGTTGCGAAGCTTTGTATTGAAATCATGTTCTTCAATACCAGGGCTCAGCCGAACTTCTTTTAAGTTAATGATTTTTTGATTTTTGCGTGCTTCCTTTTCCTTCTTCTGCTGCTCGAATCTGTACTTTCCGTAGTCCATGATCCGGCATACAGGCGGTTTTGCATTCGCTGCAACCAACACAAGGTCAAGATTTGCGCGACCCGCAATTTCCAGTGCTTCCTGGCGGGATTTGATCCCAAGCTGATCGCCATTTTGTCCGATCAAACGAACTTCACGCGCACGGATACCCTCATTAACCAATTGATCTTTGCTAATAATGAGCCACCTCCATAGAATCTTTGAATTGATTTCACAACTCATTTTGACCGTTTCTTTGCATTCCACAGGCAAACAAAAAGTGCGGGCATCGAAACACCCACACTGCGAACATTGCATAGAAAAATAAGAAATGTACGTTTAACCTGCCAACTACAAGAATGTGTCAATCAGGTGAGAAGCGGGTGCTTCTGCTTGTTGATATATATTCAATTCATTATCCATCTTACATAAACAAATCCTGCAAGTCAAGATATAAAATTTATCACAACATTTGCTATTATATCAGGACACATTTGAAATAGCAATGCTATTTTTTTATTTTTCTTTCACCGGCTCTATCCGCCGATCATTTGGACACATAACGGAACGACAAACACGGTCACGACGCCGACGACGACAACTGCAATACTCGCCATTGCCGCTTCGACTTCCCCCATTTCAATTCCGACGGCGACGCCGAGGGCATGTCCTGATGTTCCGAGCGCCAACCCTTTGGCGATCGGATGCTGCACTTTGAAGATCTTCAAAAAAAGCGCGCCAAGCGCATAGACGATCACTGCGTCAAAGATGACGGCGAAGGCCGTGATATCTTGAATGCCGCCGATTCCTTTTGATAAAGGAAGTGCAATCGCGGTCGTGGCGGCCTGAGGCAGCATGCTTTTCATGACGGCTCCGTCAAGATGGAGCGCGTTTGCGATCAGATAGACGACAGCAACCGAGCAGACAGAGCCCGCAATAATGGCGCCAAGGATTTGCAGCCAATATTTTTTCAAGCTTTCCACCTGTTTGTATAAAGGAATGGCGAACGCAATCGTGGCGGGCTCCAAAAAGAACTTAATGATGTCTCCGCCGCTCTTGTAGTCCTCATATGAAAAACCGCCGATTTTTAAAAATGCAATCCCAAGAATCATCGCGACAAACAGAGGCGTGAACAAGAAAAAACCATTTGATTTTTTAAATAAAAAAGTGCCGATGCCAAATGCGGCCAGTGAAACGACAATACCGAAATAAGGTGTCATAGCGTTAATAACCTCCTATCGATTCAAGAAGCTGTTTTTTTGGCTGATTCAACCCGGTTGTCCTGACGGTCCTTTTTGCTTGCAGACAGGATGAACTGTGAAAACAAGCCTGTCGCTGCAAGCAGAATGACGGTGGCCAGGAAAATCACGAGGACGATCGGCAGCCCGTATTTCTCCATGACACCGAGCGAGTTCATCACTGATATACCCGACGGAACGAATAAAAAACCGATCAGCGAAGTGAGCGCCGTGCCAAGCGATTCGACTTGTTCCAGCTTCAGCACGTTCGCACACAGCAATGCAAACAACATCACCAAGCCGATGACAGACGGAGGAATCGGGATGGGCAGAATCGCGGCGATTCCGTTTGAAACAAACATAATAACAGCAAAAATAAATGCCTGAGTTAAAAAGCCATATTCTTTTTTCCCCTTCATTTCGTTCACCTCTTTGGCTGTGTTGGGTTCATTATATAAAAAGGCCCCGGCCAAAAAAGCGTTTTCAAAATAACTTGCCGGATACCGCCCTTCAATTGCAGAAACGGGACGCTGAAATGCAAATTATTCTTCCGGCTTTGCACATTCTTCACAATTATTTAAATTCCAGAATGTGCTAATGGAGCAAAACAGATCGTATAGTGGTTAATGAGAAAACGATTGATGAGGAGGCTCTGACTCATGAACCATTCAAGAGGAGGGCGCTTTGTTCCGGCTGGCGAATTCGCATCTTTAGCAAGACGCGGCCTGATGCCTGAAGACGCTTCGATCGCCGCCGGCGCGCCCCGATTTGCAGATTATCCATTCAAGCTTGGAGTGGCTTCAGGTGACCCGCATCCCGACGGGGTTGTCATTTGGACGAGGCTTGCCCCCGATCCGCTTGCCGAAGACGGTTTAGGGGGAATGCCCGGCAGAGCCGTCCCTGTTCAGTGGGAAGTAGCCGAAGATGAACATTTCCGCAAAGTGGTGAAGCGCGGGACCGTCTCAGCGCTCGCTGAGCTCGCCCACTCCGTTCATGTTGAAGTGAACGGCTTAAAGCCGGGAAGCTATTATTGGTACCGGTTTAAAGCGGGACGGGAAATCAGCCGGACAGGCCGTACAAAAACAGCGCCTTCCCCGCACGCCGACATCAAGGGAATGTCGTTCGCTCTCGCCTCGTGCCAAGCTTGGTACCACGGATATTTTACAGCTTACCGGCATATGGCCGAAGACCATCCGGACGTTGTTTTTTTCCTCGGAGACTATATTTACGAATATGCCATTAATGCTAAAAATCTTTTCCGCGATGTGACTTTATCTGCTGCCCATAACGCAAAAACCGTCACGCTCAGCCAATACAGACTCAGATATTCTCTTTTTAAGACAGACCCGGACCTCCAGGCCATTCATGCGCTGGCTCCCTGGGTTGTGACGATGGATGACCATGAGGTCGAAAACAATTATGCCGGCATCCATTCCCAATACAACACATCTCCGGACGATTTTCTCCGGCAGCGCGCAGCGGCGTACCAAGCTTTCTACGAAAATATCCCGATCCGCAGCACATCGATTCCAAATGGGCCTGACATGCTGATGTACAGGCGGTTCCGCTATGGAAACCTGGCTGAATTCAATGTTCTGGACACCCGGCAGTACCGCAATAATTTTCCGGCAAATGAGGCCGAACGGCTTGAGCCGTCACGCTCCATACTCGGATTTGACCAGGAGCGCTGGCTTTTTAACGGCTTGAGCCGGTCTGACACGGTGTGGAACTTTTTAGTCCAGCAAGTCGTCCTGGCTCAAATCGACCGCGATACAGGCCCCGGAGTTGAGTACAGCACAGACCAGTGGGACGGTTTTCCCGCTTGCCGCGACAGGCTTTTTTCCGCATACAAGGCATACGGCATCCAAAACCCCGTTGTGCTGACAGGAGATATTCACAGACATGCCGCTGCCGACTTAAAGGAGAACTTCGACGATGCGGGCTCAGCGACAATCGGAACCGAGCTGATCACAACTTCGATATCTTCAGACGCTGACGGCAGCGAGACCGATTCATTGGCGCCGATCTGGCTCGGAAACCCGCATGTCAAACTGTACAATGCGCAGCGCGGCTACGTTCGCTGCCGCTTGACGCCCCGGCAGCTTGAAGCCGACTTTCAGGTTCTTCCTTATATCACACGGCCCGGCGCCCCAGTCTCAACTTATGCCACATTCTCCATAGAAGCGGGACGGCCCGGGCTTCAGCGCTAAAAAACGGCGGTGAATGACGAATTCAGTCTTTCACCGCCGCTGATCATTTTTCACACCATATGCAGCCGTTTTTTCAGCTCTTTCGCGTATGTACGGCTGACAGGAATCGTGGAGCCGTCTTTCATCAGGAGGTTGTATGTCGAATTGAACCAGGGTTTGACTTCTTTAATATGATCCATATTTGCGAGAAAGCTTCTATGCACCCTGATCAACGCCGTCTGTGAAAGCTTTTGTTCGAGAACGACTAATGTATCGTGAACCGTGTATGCCTGATCAAAGGTTTTCACTGTGACGTGTCCGTCTTCTAACCCGGCGTATACGATTTCGTCCGGATCGAGAATGACGATCGCTTCGTCAATGCTGAGAGCCAGCCTGTGGCGGCCCGCAAGCTGCTGCCCCTCCTGATGGCCGGGACGCATCCTTTTATATTTTTGGATCGTCTGTCTGATTCGCTCCTCATCAAACGGCTTTGTCAAATAATCGACCGCATCCACTTCAAATGCTTTCAGCGCATATTCATCATAAGCGGTCGCAAAAACGACAGCCGGAGGCGCCGACATTTTTTTCAGCCGCTTCGCAATGTCAAAACCGTTCTCCCCAGACAAATCGATGTCCAAGAAAAGAATATCAGGTTTGTGATCCGCCATTTTGTCAAACGCTTCTTCGATATGTTCAGCTTCATCGACCGCAACCACTTCTTCGGTCTGCTCTAATAAATATCTAAGCTCGTCTCGCGCAAACATTTCATCATCCACGATTAATACCTTGAGCATCTCTGTTCCCCTCTCTTTCGGTTTGAAAAGGAATCTTAAAGGATATCTCTGTTCCTCTATCAGGTTCGCTGGCAAGCTCGAGGGCAGCCTGGTGCCCGAACAAACCGGTAAGCCGCTGATTCACATTGTAAAGCGCCGTCCCGTTCCCTTCTTTTGAAGGTGCGGGCGCCTGTCCCAGCTGTCCAAGCAGCTCGGGATCAATTCCCCTGCCGTTGTCTGACACCTTCATCAAAACGCCGTCCTGCTCTCTCACAGCGCATACTTTTACCGTGCATACCTTTTGTTTTCTCGGGAATGCATGGCGAAGCGCGTTTTCAACAAGCAGCTGCAATATAAATGGAGGAATTTCCATGCTTTCAAGACCGTCCTCGATATGAAAATCAATATGATACTTGCCAGGGAACCGGGCCTGCTCCAATGATAAATAGGCTTCCAGGTGGTTCAGCTCTTTTGAGAGCGGAATCATCAGCTGCCTGGCTCCCTGCAGATTGGAACGAAAATAAACGCTCAACTGCAGGAGGAGTTTCCGCGTTTTTTCGGGATCTGTCCTGCACAGAGCAGAAATCGTATGGATGGCATTAAATAAAAAGTGCGGATTGACCTGCGCTTGAAGCGCCTTGATTTCGGCATCTTTCAAAAGCTTGCTTTGCAGCTCAGCCTCACCGAGTTCTAGCTGAGTGGAAAAAAGCATGGCAAGCCCTTCGGCGAGCTCTTCCGTCACACGGTTAAGACCGGATGGATGCTTAAAGTACAGCTTCAGCGTGCCGATTGTTTCGCGGTTGGAGAAGAGCGGCAGTACGATCGCCGCCTGCAGCGGACAGGAACGGTGCGCACACTCGATTTCATCGCGCGACTTCACTTTCATGACCTTTCCGGTTTGAATGACTTTTTTCGATAAACCGGTGATCAGATTTTTCGAAGGAATATGATGATCTGCTCCATCTCCAACATGAGCGAGAATGTTCTCTCTGTCCGTAATCGATACGGCATCCGTCCCCGTCATCCGGTGAATAATGAGAGCGGCGCTTTTGCAGGAATCCTCATTCAGTCCCCGGCGGAAAAAAGGAAGCGTCTGATCCGCTATCGAAAACACCTTATGGGTCTGAACGGCCCGCGCCTGTTCCTCTTTGCGGATAATAGACTGAATGATCGATAGAAAAATAAAGCTGCCCGTCCCGTTGACAATCATCATCGGAATGCCGATCATCTGAACGAGCGCAATAGCCTCAGCCTGCGGTTTTGCAAGTACGAGAATCATCAGCATTTGCAGACCCTCCATACAAATACCCGCCAGAGCGGCTACCCTTGGTGTCACCATCTGATGCCGTTTCCTGAAAAAGCTGCCGATATAACCGGCGATGACGCCAGCCAGCAGTGAAGAAACCGCACAGCTCAAAGCTGTCGTCCCTCCCAGTGAAAAACGGTGAATGCCTGACAATAGCCCGACACCCGCTCCGACAAACGGCCCTCCGATCAGACCGCCGATTTCGACACCGAGAATTCTCGTATTGGCAATCGAGCTTGACGGATCGATCGCAAAAATCCAATCATTGTTCAAAATCTTATGTTCCCGGATTTCAATACCTGTATAGTTGCTGATGATGCTGAACAGGGAAAAAATGAAGATGAGAACCCCTTTTCCCTTATACCCTTCCGGATGCTGGAGGTGCTGACGGAACACCTTCATATGGGCCAACATAAAGCCCAGGATAACGATGATCCCCACTCTCTCCAGCATCATGATCATGAGTTGAATCATGTACTTCCCCTTGCTTTCTTTCTGTATCGGAATTTGCTCTTATTCTATCATACCTCTTTTTATTCACACTTTGACGCGGCATGCTTTACAAAATAAAAAAGGTAGCAAACAATTGCTGCCTTCAGATTGTTGACAAAATCCCAAAACGACTTTTTGTTTTGGGATTTTGTCATCCTTTCAGCGTGATTGAAAACCCTTG